>JACRCU010000343.1 GCA_016218865.1 Deltaproteobacteria bacterium
AGATCGCGATCCCGCGGGTGGTCAGCAAGTGGATCGGCGAGACCGAGAAGAACATCGAGAAGATCTTCGAGACCGCCAAGGCCTCGCACGGCATCCTGCTGTTCGACGAGGCGGACTCGCTGTTCGCCAGCCGCACCAAGGTCGACTCGAGCGTGGATCGCTACAGCAACATGGCGACGAACATGCTGCTGCAAGAGATCGAGAACTTCGAGGGCATCGTCATCCTGACGACGAACCTGGAGAAGAACATCGACAAGGCCTTCCAGCGCCGCATCGGCTTCAAGATCCACTTCCCCTTCCCCGAGGCAGAGTTCCGTGCGCGGATTTGGAAGACGCTGGTGCCCAAGACCTGCCCGGTCGACCCGAACATGGACTGGGCCGAGCTGGGCCGCCGCTTCGAGCTGGCGGGCGGCCACAACAAGAATGCGGTGCTGCGCGGGGCTTACCACGCCTCGGCCGCCGGCGACATGATTCGGATCGAGCACTACGAGTTCGCCGCCCGCCAAGAGTGCAAGAACGCCGGCAAGGTGTTCCGCTCGTCGGCGGGCCAAGGCGACCTGTTCTGACCGCCGCGGCAGCCCGCCGCGCTGGACTGACCATGAACGGCTTCAAAACCATTGTCCTCGCTGCAACTTCGCTGTTGGCTGCCTGCGCTGGGCCGATCCAGTTCGAGCGCGCGGTCGGCACAGGCAAGTACCCGCCGCTGCCGATGACGGCGCCGATCGAGCTGGCCAAGCGCGTCAGCGACCTGCCCCCGCCGACCACCGTCTTGGGGCAGCTGCGCCTGCGGCCGACCCACCAGAGCTCGCCGCAGGGCAAGGCCGAAGAGGATTTGCTCGACGCCGCCGGCCACTACGGCTGCGACGCGATCGCCGTGGTCGAAGAGATCCGGGTGGACGCCAAGGGGCAAAAGAACAAGGAAGGTCCGGACTACCAGTGGGTGGCTGCCTGCGTGCGCACCGGCAAGGCCGAGGTGGTGGCGCTCGCTGCGGGTGCCCGGCCCGAGGGCTCACCGGCCGAACGCGAGCGGCAGCGGCTGTTGTCCGAGGCGGAGCAGGCGCGCAAGGAAGCAGAGCGGGCCTCGTCGCGGGCCGAGGACAAGGAGCGGCAAGCCCAGCTAGCCCTGGAGGCCGCCGAAAAGGACCGCCAACGCCAAGCGGTGGCCGCGGCCGAGCTGGAGAAGAAACACAAAGAGGCCGAGGAAGAGCGCCGCCGCCGCGAAGCCGAGCAGGCCGAGCGTGAAAAGAAGCGCAAAGAGGCCGAGGCGACCGACAAGGCCAAGAAAGAGAACGAGGCGCGGCTGAAGAAGGAGGCCGAGGCCGCCGAAAAGGAGCGCAAGAAGCAGCAAGCCGCCGAGGAGAAGGCCCGCAAAGAGGCGGAAGCCAAGCAGAAGAAGCAGGCCGAGGCGGACGAGAAGGCCCGCAAAGAGGCCGAAGCCAAGCGCAAGAAGGAAGGTGACGCCGCCCAGAAGGCGCGCGCCGATGCCGAGGCCAAGCAAAAGCGCGAAGCGGAGACCCAGAAGCAGGCCAGCGAGAAGGCCAAGCGAGACGGCGAAGCGCAGAAGCTGGCCGCAGAACGGGCCAAGAAAGACGCGGAAGCGGCTGAGAAGGCCAAGAAAGAAGCCGAGGCGGCCGACCGAGCCAAGCGCGACGCCGAGGCCAAGCGCGCCGAGGAGGCCAAGCGCGCCGCCGACGCCGAGCGGGCCAAGAAAGAGGCGGAAGACCGGCAGCGCGAAGCCGAGAAGGCCGAGGCCGAGGAGAAGGCCCGCGCCGAAGCCGAAGAAAAGGCCCGCCGCGAGCCAGAGGGCAAGAAGGGCAAGCAGAAAGTGGTCGACTGGCGTCCGCGCTACGAGGCGGCCCAGCGCGACGGCGGCGAGGCGGCGTGGCTCGAGGCCCTGGGTGTCATGCCCGACGGCGACGAGGCCGACAAAGGCTACGAAGCCCTGCAGAAGGCCGCGAAGGCCCACGCCAACGCGTGGTTGCAGCTTGAGCCGGCGCAGTTGGCCGCGGACGAGGTCGACATCGCGGCACCGCTCGACGCCGCTCAGGTCAAGAAGGACCTGGGCGAGGCCGACGCCACCACCGCGCGCTTCCTGGCGCCGCGCGAGGTGATCATCCCGTGGGTCCTGAAGAATCCGACGAAGCAGCCGGTCGTGGTCGAAGTGCACGCCGGGCCACAGCACATGAGCCGGGCGCTGGAGCCGGGCGGCCAGGCGAGCGGGAGCTGGCGGACGGCGTGCTCACCGCTGGGGCCGCCGCTGCGGAGCAAGGTCGGGTTGGTGCTCCAGTACCGCTACAGCTGCGATTTGGCCAAGACGGGCGCGCACTTGGCGTCGGTGCGGCCGGCGCGGCGCGAGCTGGCGGTGGACAAGCGGGCGGTCGACAGCGAGACCTCGCCCGAAGCTCTGGCCAAGGTGTGGAGCGCCGTGCCGAATACTCGGCTGGCCGACCTGCAGCTGCTGGCGCTGAACGAGGGCTTCCGCAAGCGTGCCGAAGACCTGTCGGTGCTGACGAGCAAGGTGACGGCGGAAAAGCTGGTGCCGGGCCAGCCCGTCTCGATCAAGGTCGAGCTGCGGAGCACGGCGAACCGCGACGTGACCGCCGTGTTCGACGTGGGCGGCGGGCGCGACGAGCGGCTGCTGGTGCCCAAGCGCGGCCTGGCCGAGGTTCGGCTGGTGGTGCCGGCCGGTGCCCCGACCGACGTGCGCATCAAGGGCCTGCTGCCCAAGCTGCGCGCCGCCGATTGGCTCGTGGGCGACTGGGTCTTCCAGGGCGTGCACCTGGTCATCCTGCCGACCGACAAGGGCCTGATGGCGTTTGCCCTGGAGCCAGGCGCGGGCGAGGACGTGCCGCCGCGGCTCTGGCCGATGGCCGTGGACGTGGGCAGCAGCGACGCCACCTGGCAAGGCGAGCTGCCGGGCCTGTTTGCGCTGGCGCTGCTGGCCGACAAGACTCCCGCCGCGTGCGAGTCCCGCTGCTCCGTGCAGATGCGCGCCCGCTTCATCGACCAGGACCAGTACATCCTCGGCGCCGGGCGCGTGCTGATCCTCGACGTGCAAGTCGCCGATCGCAAAGGCAGCTTCAAGCTGGCGGCGGACTACTAGAAGAGGGTGTCAGGTATTGACAGTTGACACCTTTTGGGCGAGGCCAGGAACAGGTCCAGCTCCATTTTTCCTTCCCCAAACGCTAGTTGCGCACGCAGCGAATCGAGGTTGCGTCGATCGCCAGGATGTCGACGTACTTGCCGCTCATCACCTGCACACCGCGCTGCATGAGGCCCTGGCCGGGAACGAAGCGCATGGTCGACGTGGCCAGGTACGGAAACGACGTGGGCGCCAGCTTGTAGAAAACCGAGGTGTCGTAGATCGGCGCGCTGAAGGACCGGTCCAGTATCGCCGTCAATTCGCGCATGGTAGGGGCGCGCCAGCCACCGCCGTCCAGCTTGGACTTCGTGCAGAGCGTTTTCTCCGCCTGCGGCGTCAGCGCACAGCAGGCCTCTTGACGCATCCACGTAAGCCCCGTGGTCGTGTCAAGAACGGTGGTGCCGGCCGGACCAACCACAAAGCGGCCGGCCGGCGTCTTGGCCTGAGCATACCCGCCGATCAGAATCGCGGCACCGATCCCTGCAGCCATCGCCCGTCGCTGTACTCGATCCATGCCGTTCCTCCCAGTCAATGCACGCACCGCACCTGCCACGTCGCGGAGCTCACCATGTTCCACGTTTCGCCAAATCCGCCCGTCAGGTCCGAGATGGGCCAGAAGCGTGTGGGATCCGCGGCGTCCGTTGTCGCGGTCAGCAGCCACTCGGTCTTGGCGGGAAGGAACCAAGGCGCAAAGGTCGTCTTGGCCTCCAGGGTGTCGAAGCGGGCGGCGCTCTCGGCCTCGGCAGCGGTGGGCACCCGCCACTTGGAGATCCCGCCGTAGACCAAGGCGTCGCAGGCCGCCACGGTCTGCTGATAGCTAGAGGGCGACAAGGGCAGTGCCAGGGGGTACCAGTCCAAGTGCGTCTGGGTGTCGTAGATGGTGCCGTAGGGCGTCGCCGCCAGCGTAGTCGGCGAGTCGGGCCGCGGCCCCCACCAGGGGAAGTCGGCAAAGCAAAGCAGCAACCCGTCTACCGGTACCGGAGTGCAGCCATCTGGGCAGCCACTGGTCATTGCCGTCGGCGTGTGGCTGCAACCGGTAGTTGGGCTGCAACTGTCCGTTGTGCAGGGATTGTTATCATTGCACGACGTTGCGGGACCGGGCAGACACGCCAGCCCTTTGCACATGTCGCCGGCCGTGCAGACATTGCCGTCCGAACAGGGCAAATTGGCCGTCAGGTACACGCAGCCGACCGGCGGGCTGCACTCGTCTTTGGTGCAGGTCACGCCGTCGTTGCACTTTGCGTCCGTGGGCAAGTACGTGCAGCCCAAAGGTTCGCTGCAGACGTCTGCCGTACAGGCCACACCGTCGTTGCACACCTGGCCCTTGCCCGGTGCGCATTGGCCCAACCAGCAGTAGTCCCCCACGCTGCACACCTTGCCGTCGCTGCACGCGCCTGCCACGGGCTTGTAGACGCAGCCAGCCTTGGCGACGCAGGACTCGCTGGTGCATGGGTTGCCGTCGTCGCAGCCGCCCACGCTGTCCATGGCGACATGCAGGCACCCCAGGCTGGCGTCGCAGCTGTCTTTGGTGCAGATGTCCTGATCCTCGCAGTTCTGCCAAGACGCGCCTGCGCACAGGCCGCCCGCACAGTGGTCGCCCAAAGTGCAGGCATTGCCGTCCGAGCACGCTGGGGCGTTGATCGGTGCGTGCTGGCAACCCGCGCCGGCGACGCAGGTATCGCCGGTGCACGCATTGCCATCGCTGCAATCGGTCGGCTCGCCGGGCACGCAGGCGCCGCCAGTGCACATGTCCCCGGCGGTGCACACTTGGCCTTTGGCGTTGCACGGCAGGCCGTTGCCGGTTGGCGCGTGCACACAGCCGATGGAAGGGTCACAACCATCGTTGGTGCAAGGATTTTGGTCGTCGCAGGCCGAGGCGAGCGCCAAGACGCAGTCCCCGCTGGTACAGCGGTATCCCTCTGTGCAAACGCTGCCATCGCTGCAGGGTTGTCCTTCCAGAATCGGAAGTTGCTTGCACGCTCCGTCGGCAGGGTCGCATAGCGCCGCCAAGCAGGGGCCGGCGGCCTTGCAGTTGGGTATAGAGCCGAGCTTGAGGTTGCAGGTCCACGGGTATGCGCCCGTGTTGCAGAACAGCACACCGGTACACGGGTTGCCATCGTCTTGGGCAATGCAGTCGTCGTCGGTCGCGCAGTTGCAGGTGACCAGTGGCCCGGCCTTGCAGGCGCCGTTGACGCAGGTGTCGCCGACCGTGCATTCCACGCCGTCGGTGCACGGCGGGCCGCTGATCAGCTTGTGTTTGCAGCCCTTGCCAGTCACGCAAACGTCCTGGGTGCACGGCTTCTGGTCGTCGCACAGACTGGCCGCTACCGCCAGGCCCACGCACTTGCCGCCCTGGCAGTGGTCGCTGGCCGTGCAGTCATCGCCATCGCTGCAGGTGCCGTTGCGGGGCGCGTGCACACAGCTGCAGTCGGCCGCGACGCTGTCGTCGGTACAAGACACCAGATCGTCGCAGCCGGTGGCCGGACACGGCGGCTCAACGGCGGTGTCGCGCGTGGCGGTCACATCGCGGCCGGCGGCTGGATCCACGGGCGCAGTACTGTCGGCCTTGGCATCTGCTTTGGCATCCGCGAGGCTCTTCGCGTCGGCTTTGGCGGCCACGGACCCAGCCACAACGCCTTCGTCGGGCGTGCATGCGATCGCCAGGATGGCCCAGGCGCAGTGTCGCAAGTTCCTGGCCATGAATTCATCCTCGGCATGGCGTCCGTTGGACGGAAAGCGGCGAAGCAGCCTTTGGCGTGGCTGAGGGATCCGGACCGATGCGCCAGACCACTTCGATTTCGTGGCACGACCCACCCGCAAACCCGCGGCACGGCAATGCAAGGCAAGTTCGTTTCGGGCTTGTCCGGTTGCCGTTTGTCCGGTTGCAGGTGGCTGGACCGTGCCTGGCCCAGGATACCACAGCGTGCCGATTGGCGCACGTAGCCGAGCCGAAGGTAGTTGACGGCCGACCACGCCCGGCTACGGCCGCACGCACCGCACGCCTACCAACTCAGTCGGCGCAATATCGACGAAGATCGCCAGCAGCATCCCGACCCCGCGCGGCACCAACCCCTTGCCTTTGACGAAGTGCACGGTCGAGGTCAGCAGCGGCTTGAAGCCCGCGGTGTTCGGCGGCGCAAACGCCTCGGTGTCGACCAGCGTGCCGATGCCTCGGTCCAGGATGCCGGACAGTTCGCGCAGGGTCGGCGCCCGCCAGCCACCGCCCGCGAGCTTCGAGTCCGTGCAGGCCAGTTTCTCGGCTTGGTTTGGCGGAAAGCAGCATAGCTCTTGGCGCATCCAGGTGAGACCGGTTGCCCAATCCTCAACGGTAGCGCCGTTGTTGGTGATCACGTAGCGACCAGGTGGGGACTTGGCCGCGGCCGAGCTGGCCCAAACAGTCGCCGCCAGCATCAATACCATCATGAAAGAGAATCGCGCAGTTCGCATAGCTTGGGGCTCCTCTAATGACAAGTCGATCGCGGTGCTCGTGGAGCGGTGCGACGGCACCGTTAGGGGACGCGCACTTGCGACCCACCTAGCAGCAGTACAGGTCGGCGACAAAATCGACTTGATTTTGGCGCAGCCCTTACTCCAGTCCATGTACACAGTACGTCTGCCAGATCAGCACCTTGACGTACCCCGAAGAATACAGGCCGCCGGTCTGATTCGACACCAGCCAATGGTCCCAGGGGTGCTGGATCACCTGCTGTCCTGTCGCCAGCCAATCGGCCGTGGCCGGCTGGAACCAGGGTACGAACGCGCTCTCCTCCACCTGCGAGTCCAGGCGGGCGGCGCTCTGCAGCTCCATCGCGGTGGGCAAGCGCCACTTGGTCGACCCGCCCATGGTCAACGCGTCACAGGCATCGCGCACCTGGTACTCCGGACCCGGAACTTGCGGCATCGGTTGCGGATTCCAGGTCAAGTACGTCTGCGTGTCGAATACGGTGCCGTCGTCCTGGGCGATCAGCGTGGTCGGCGTGTCCGGGCGCGTGCCCCACCAGGGATAGTCGGCGAAGCAGTGCACAGCGTTGTCCACGCTGATGACAGCGCAACCTGGTGTACAACCACCGGGCGCTGCGGAGTAGTTGTCGAACTGGCAGCCCTTCTTGGGCTCGCACGAGTCGTACGAGCACGGGTTCTTGTCGTCGCAAATCTTGGCCTTACCCGCGTTGCAGCCTTTGGAGCCGCAGTAGTCGCCGACCGTACACGGATTGCCGTCGCTGCAGGTCGCCGCGAGCGCCATGTTGAAGCACCCCCAGGGCAGCTTGCAGAAGTCCTGCGTACACTCCTGTCCGTCGTCGCACCACAGGTCGACCAGCGGGTGCAAGCAGCCCACGGGCTCCACGCAGCCGTCGGCGGTGCAGGTCACGTCGTCCGCGCAGTTGACGGCGGTGCCCAGGTTGCAGGCGCCGAGCAAGCACTGGTCGCCGAGCGTGCAAACCTTCCCGTCATCGCACGGCCCCGATACCGGCAAGTGGATGCAACCCCAGGCGGGCGCGCACGAATCGCCGGTGCACGGGTTCTGGTCGTCACATGTGGCGGTGGCGTCGATGGCGATGTGCAGGCAGCCCGCGCCCGGGTCACACGTGTCGATGGTGCAGGCATCTTTGTCGTCGCAGCTGGTCGCGGTGCCAGGCAGGCAGGCCGCGGCCAGGCAGTGGTCGCCGACCGTGCAGGCGTTGGCGTCCGTGCACGGCGTGCCGTCGGCCGGCGGGTGGACGCAGCCGTCCCAGGGCAGGCAGGTGTCCGCCGTGCAAGGGTTTTGGTCGTCGCAGGACGTGACGGGGCCGGGCAGGCAAACGCCGCCCTCGCAGTGATCACCGATGGTGCAGGCGCTGCCGTCGCTGCATGGGGTGGAGACCACCGGCGGGTGTGTGCAGCCGAGGGATGGGTCGCAAAGGTCGGTGGTGCAAGGGTTTTGGTCGTCGCACAGGGTCAGGTCGACGGGGAGGCCGGCGCAGGTTCCTGCCGTGCAGGTGTCGCCCGCGGTGCAGGCGTTGTGGTCGTCGCAGCCGCTCGACTGTGGGGCGTGGCTGCAGGTGCAGTCGGGGGTCAAGGTGTCCTGGGTGCAGGGGTTTTCGTCGGTGCAGGTGGTGGTGGGGCACGGGAGGTTGGAGTCGAGGGGCGAGGTGTCGGCTGGGGTTGCGAGGGTGTCGTGG
>JACRCU010000032.1 GCA_016218865.1 Deltaproteobacteria bacterium
GCTGTTCTGGTCCGGGTCCAAATTGCCCTGCGGCGGCGCGCCCTTTTCGGCGTCCATGTGCAGCGCGGTCACCGCGAACCGCTCGCCGCCGTCGCCCAGGTACTGGCCGCGGAGCATGGCCCCCAGGTTCTGGCCGCTGGAGTTGTTGCGCAAGTCCTTGAACGTGTTGTTGCTGTAGGGCGCCGCGCGCGGGTTGGTCAGCGCTCCCTCGGCCAAAGGCTGTTCGCCGTTGCCGCCGGCCTGCGCTCCCGCCGCCCACGACCAGCGCCCGCTGCGCCCCACATGGTTGGCCTGCGCCGCCCAGCGCGCCGGCCAGCCGCCCCATACCGCCACATCGGTGGTCTGGCCGTCGCCGCGTTGCTCGCGCGTGAGCAGGTTGACCGCGCCGCCGATGACATTGGCGCCCCAGAGTACCGACGACGCGCCCTTGACCACCGTCATCGCGCCGATGAGGCCGGCCGGCACCATGCCCAGGTCCACGGCGTAGTCCCACGGGACGGTCAGCTGGGCGCCGTCCAAGAACACCGCCACCTGTCGTTCGCCGGCGTCACGCAGGAACACGAACTGCTCGCCGCGCGAGTTCATCGGCACGTGGGCGCCGGGCACCAGCCGCATCAATTCGTTGGTAGTCCTGGCGGCTTGCGGGGCAATCTGCGCCTCGTCGACCCGCTGCTCGGTGGCCGGCGGCGCGGCGCGCTTCTTGCCCACGGCAATCTCGCCCAGCTCGTAGCGGTCGGCGGTGGCGGCCTCGGGCGGCGCGACAGGTTCCTGCGCCAGGGCCGGCGGCGCGGCGAGGAGGGTGTGCCAAGCCGCTGCCAAATACACTATGCTTCGTAGGTGGTTGCGGACCATGCATCCCCTGCCGGCCCCGGTCGCGAGCCGTCGGTTGCAAGGGTAGTGTCATGTAGATGACAGGTATCTGTCAATCGCGGCCGACACCGATATCCGCGGTCAGCCGCCCCAAAGCACCACCGCCGAGCACGCCGCCACCCGCACCACCACGCCCGAGGGGTTGGGAATGATCTCGCAGTCTTCCGCGCCCAGCAGCGTCCACCAGGGCCCGCCGGGCAGCTCGAACCAGCAGTCGGAGTCCTGCTCGCCGCTCAGCAGCACCGCCAGCGTGCCGCGCCGGGTCGCCGCCGTGTAACCCAGCGTCCACAAACGGTCGCCGCGGAGCACCAGCAGGGGCGCCGGCGAGGCAAACGCGTCGTGCAGCCAGTCGCGCCGCACCTGCAGCAGGCGCCGGTAATGCTCGACCAGGTCGCGGGCCTGCTCGCGCTCGCGCCAGTCCAGGTGGTTGGTGCTGTCGTCGCGGCAGTAGGCGTTGCCGTCCAGCACGCCGTCGTCGGGGCGCAGCTTGGCCCGGCCCCACTCCTGGCCCTGGGCCAACATGACTGGCCCGCGCGCCAGCACCAGGGCGGCGGCCAGCAACTTCAGTCGGCGCATCAGGATTGGCGGCGGGGGCGTCAGGTCGGCGCGCCGCAGCGGGCCCTTGACCAGACCCAGCGCCAGCCGCAGCAGGTCGGCCGAGGTGTGGTCGTCGTGCGACTCTACGTAGTTCAAGGCAAATTGCGGCTGGGGCAGGGCACCGCCCAGCGAGCGCGGCCAGCCCGCCAGCAGCGCCGGCAGCTGCTCGCGTCCCACCCCGGCTTCGCTGCGGCCCAACACCCAGCCGCGGCCATTGCCCGGGTTGTTGCCCAAAAAGCCGTTGCGGAACTTGTCGTTCCATACCGTCCAGCCCAGCTCGGCCAGCCGCTCGGGCCGGTAGCCGCCCATGCTCCACGGCTCGGCGATGAGCAGCGCCCGGCTGTAGACCTCGCGGCAGCTGTCGCGCAGCTGGGCCAGGACGCGATCATCCAGAATCTCGGCAAGATCCAGGCGGATTCCGTCGACCCGGTAGCTCCGCAGCCAATGCACCGCCGCGTCGACGATGAGCTGCCGCATCACCGGGTCGCGCCCGTCGATGTCGTGGCCGCAGCCCGACTTATTGCGTAGGCTTCCGTCGCGCTGCCGCACCCGCCAAGTGCCCGGATCCAAGTCGCAAATCGGGTTGTGATCGCACACCGACACGTGGTTGAACACCAGGTCGACAATGACCGCGATGCCCTGGGCGTGCAGCGACCGGATCAGCGCGCGCAGCTCGTCGCCCGGGTCGGCAAAGCTGCCGTCGTCGCCCACGCCAACCCACTGATCCGGCTCTGGGTTCGCCCCCGCCAGGCTGTACCGCTCGGACGCCGCCAGCCAGAACGACGGCATGTAGCCCCAGTGGTTGCGCCCGGTCGGGTTCCACGGCGCCACGCCCTCCAGGACCGGGAACGACGTAACCGGCAGCAACTCCACGGCATTGACGCCCAGCTCGCGCAGCGCCGCCAGGCCCGCCACGCGGTCGGTGACCAGCTCGGCCGCGCCCAGGTAGGTGCCGGGGTGGCGCACCCCCGAGCTGGGATGCGCCGTGAAGTCGCGGATATGTAGCTCGGTGGCCACCATCTCCTGCACGGGCAGCGCCGGCCGAACATCGCCGCGCCAGTCGAAGGTGGACTCCTGGGCCACGCTCCACGACGGGTTGCCCAGCGCCCACTGCCGTGCCACTGCCTGCGAGCGCGGATCGGCCACTTCGGCGATCTGGCCGGCCTGCTCGACGCGAAAGCGATAGTACTTCAGGGGATGCGGGTCGGCCGCCTCCCAGAACTGCAGGTGCGGGGCGCGCCGCGGCACCATCGGCAGCAGGCGCTCGCTGCCCGCGTCGTCGGGGTGGCGGCGCTGCACCAGCCAGGCGCGCTGGGCCCGCGGCGCCACCAGGCGAAACAGGCCGCGCTCGGGCAGCCAGCCTAGGGGTTCGGTCGGCACGGCGTCGGGATCCAGGCGACGATTCACCGGTTCACCTTAAGATTTGAGAGGTTTTGCGGCGTCGCCCGCCAGCTCCAGCACCAGCACCTGGTAGGGCGCCAAGTCCAGGTCCACGCTGGGCCGGCCGTAGTGGGCGTGGGTCGCCAGCGGTCCCGCGGGCAGGGGCTGGTCGCCCGCAAACTGCGGGTCCGCGCTGGACAAAATCACTTGGTACGACCCCGCCTGCGGCATCGGCACGCCGTGCTTGGGCCGCCACACCGGGGTGAAGTGCAGCACCGCCACCAGCGCGCGACCGGTATCGACGTCGCGGCGCTGCCACACCAGCACGCCGTGGTCGCGGTCGTTGCCTTCCACCCACTCGAAACCCTTGGGATGGCAGTCGAATTGCAGCTCGCGCCGGCTCTGATACAGCGCACCCAGCGCCGCCAGCCACGCCAGCAGCGCCTTGCGCTCGGGCTGCTCGCACAGGTGCCAGTCCAGGCCGATGTCTTGGTTCCACTCGTTTTCTTGGGCGAATTCTTGGCCCATGAACAGCAGCTTCTTGCCGGGGTGCAGCCACTGGAAGCCGTACAGCAGCCGCAGCTGCGCCACGCCGTCTTGCCAGCGCCCGCCCATCTTGCGCACCAGGCTGCCCTTGCCGTGCACCACCTCGTCGTGCGAGAGCGGCAGCACAAAGTGCTCGGCAAACGCGTAGGTGGTGGCAAAGGTGATGATGTCGTGGTGCCAGCGCCGGTGGATCGGGTCGTGGCTCAGGTAGCGCAAACTGTCGTGCATCCACCCCATGTTCCACTTGTACTGGAAGCCCAAGCCGTCTGGCCCGTCGCCCGTCACGCGGGCATAGGCGGTCGATTCCTCGGCGATACACAGCGCACCGCAGAACTCGTGGCGCAGCATGGCGTTCAGCGTCTTGATGAACTCCACGGCCTCGTAGTTGACGTTGCCGCCATCGCGGTTTGGCGTCCACTGGCCCGGCTGCCGCGAGTAGTCCAGGTACAACATCGACGCCACGGCGTCCACGCGCAACCCGTCGAAATGGAACGACTCCAGCCAGTAGTGTGCGCTCGCGAGCAGGAACGACCGCACCTCGGGCCGGCCGTAGTCGAAGATGTAGGTGCCCCAGTCGGGGTGCTCGCCGCGCTGCGGGTCGGGATGCTCGTACAGCGGCGTGCCGTCGAAGCGCCCCAAGGCATGGAGATCGCGGGGGAAGTGTGCCGGAACCCAGTCGACCAGCACGCCGATGCCGGCCTGGTGCAGCTGGTCGACCAGGTAGCGCAGGTCGTCGGGCGTGCCAAAGCGCGAAGTGGCGGCAAAGTAGCCGGTCACCTGGTATCCCCACGACGGATCGTAGGGGTGCTCCATCAGCGGCAGCAGCTCGACGTGGGTGAAGCCAAGGTACTTGACGTGGGCGATCAGCGGCGCCGCCAGATCGCGGTAACTGCGGATATCCGCAGCAGACTTCCACGATCCCAGGTGCACTTCGTAGATGGCCAGCGGCCGGTCGGTGCGGTGCCGGTCGGCGCGCTGCTCCAGCCACTGCTGGTCGCCCCACACGTGCTGGCTCGGCGCGTCCAGCTGGCTGGCGGTGCCCGGCCGCAGCTCGGCGCGGCGGGCGTACGGGTCGGCGCGATCCAGCGTCAAACCATGGACATCGGTCACGCGCAGCTTGTACAGGTCGCCGGGTCGGGGGCCGGTCACGGTGCCGTGCCACAGCGAGCCGTGGCGCTGCAGGGGCGTCGGCTGCCAGTGCGACCAACTGCCCACCACCGCCACGGCCTCGGCATTGGGTGCCCATGTGGCAAAATGCCACAGTCCGTTGGGATCGCGGGGATCCGGCCACGCGCCCAGCCAGCGCCAGCAGGTGTGTCCCAGACCGGAGTCGAAGGCCTGCAACTCGCTGGGACCCGCCAACAATTCGCTCATGGTTCGACCCTTGCGGAGTTCGGCCGCGCCGCGGTCACAAGCACTTGCCGGCGGTGCAGGACTTGTTGCCACCGCTGCAGGGCGTGCCGTCGCTCAGCGCCGTGCCCGAGCTGCACAGCCCGTTCTTGCAGGTGCCGTCGCCCGTGCACTCCTGCTTGTCGTCGCAGGCGGTGCCAGTGAGCACCTTGGAGCCGCAGCCGGTCTTGGCGTCGCAGAAATCTTCTGTGCACGGGTTCTTGTCGTCGCAGGTGATCGATGTGCCGCCGCACTGTCCGGCCGTGCACACGTCGACCTGGGTACAGATGCTGCCGTCGTCGCAGGGACTCAGGTCGGCCAGGTTGGTATTGGCGCAGAGGCCGGTCTTCTTGTCGCAGGTGTCGCCGGTGCACTGGTTGTCGTCGTCGCAGTTGGTGGGTGCGCCCGGCAGGCAAACCGAGTTCTTGCAGGTGTCGCCGATGGTGCAGGCGTTGCCGTCCTCGCAGGCGGCGCCCTCGTCGGACTTGTGCACGCAACCGCTGGTCTTATCGCAGCTATCCAGGGTGCAGGCCTTGCTGTCGTCGCAGTTGACCGCGCTGCCGGCGCACTTGCCGCCGCCGCAGGCGTCGCTGCTGGTGCAGGCATCGCCGTCGTTGCAGGCGGTGCCGTCGGCGTCGGCGGTGGTGCAGCCCTTGGCCAGGTCGCAGCCGTCGCTGGTGCAGCCGTTGCCGTCGTCGCAGGCCTTCTTGGTCGGGCCCTTGCACGCCGAGTTGGCGCAGACGTCGTCCAGGCTGCACGCGTCGCCGTCGTCGCACGCCAAGGTGTTGGCCACGTGGCTGCAGCCGGTCTTTTTGTCGCAGCTGTCAGTGGTGCAGCTGTTCTTGTCGTCGCAGTCCAGCTTGCTGCCGCTGCACTTGTTGTTGCCGCAGACGTCGTCGCCGGTGCAGGCGTCGCCGTCGTCGCAGGGCGTCGTCAGCGCCGTGTGCTGGCAACCCAGCTTGGGGTCACAGCTATCGCCGGTGCAGAACTGGCCGTCGTCGCACTTCTTGCCCACCCCCAGGTGCTGGCAGCCGGCGCTGCCGCCGCACTTGTCGTCGGTGCAGGCATCCTTGTCGTCGCAGTCCCAGGTCTCGTCGGTCTTGCCGTCGCAGTCGTCGTCTTTGCCGTTGCAAGCTTCGGGCGTGGGCGTCGGCGCGGTGCAGCTCTGCAGACCCTCTTTGCTGCAGACGCGCGCACCGTTGCACACGCCGATCACGCCGCCCTGGGCGTCCTTGGCGGTGACGTAGCAGTTGGTCTTCAAGTTGTCTTCTTGCGCCAGCTTGGAGCACACGCACTTGCCGTCCGACGGAATGCAGTGGTTGCTGGGGGCGCTGCCGTCGGCCATGCCGGTCGATGCGCACAGGTAGCCGTCTGGGCAGTCGCTGACTGTGGTGCACTCCGAGGCGCAGAAGTAGCCGCTGGCGCCCTTGTCGTTGCCGACCGAGACGCAGTGGCTCGTCGGCTCGGTCAGGGTCTTGCAGGTCAGCGACTGGGTGCACGGGTCGCACAGCTTGACGAAGCGGCGCACGCACAGCTTGTAGGTCTTGGCGTCGCTAGCGGTCACGGCCTGGCACAAGTAGCCGGTCTGGCAGCTATTTCCCTGCAGGCATGGGCCAGCACAACGCCGGCCGGCCTCGGTGGCCAGGCATGCCGAGCCGGGGCAGTCCTTGTCCGCCAAGCACACGCAGCCGGGCGCGCCCGGGCAGGTGGTGCTCGTGTCGGGCTTGCCCGAGGTGTCCGCCGCGTCCTTGGTGGTGTCGGGCCCGCCCGTGTCCAGGTTGCCGGTGTCCAGGATCGTGTCGGCCGCGGCCGTGTCGGGAAGGGCGACCAGCGTGTCGCCGCCGCTGTCGCAGGCGCAGGCCAAAAGTGCCGCGGCAACCAGCAAAAGACGGTTCGGTGCAGTGTATTTCATGGGTTCTTGCTCACGTTTGTGGCGCGATCGCCGGCGGCGGCGAGGAGCTGCCGCGCCCCGACAATAGCATGTCTACGGGGAGTCGCGAAATTCCGCACGATTTTGCCGACACGCGCGACAGGCACTTGCTCACGCGCCGTCCGGTTTCTTGGGGGTGAAGATCGGCCCCGGCATGGCAAACACCTGCCGACCGGCGGCGGGGTTGACCAGGATGGCGAAGGCGATCCACAGCGAGATGCCGATGAGCGCCACCGTGCAGCCGGTCACGAGCAGACCCATGGCCGGCAAGTGCGTCACTTCCTTGAGGATGCGCCCCAGGTACAGCAGGTCGATATCCGCCAAGAAGGCGAACAGCAGCTTGGAGTAGAAGCCGAACGCATAGGTCAGCACCAGGAAGATCACCAAGAAGGCGATGTCGACGGCCAGCACGATGGTCGGATCGGGCGCCTTGCCCTCGGCCAGGCCGGCGAGTGCCCACCAGTTCA
>JACRCU010000346.1 GCA_016218865.1 Deltaproteobacteria bacterium
AGCATCATGACCGGCGGCCACAGCGGCGCCACGGCCGACGCCGTATTCGATTTCGTGCCGGACACCACCATCACCAAGCTGCCCGCCACCAAGAACATCGTGAACAACGACGCTTGCCAGGCCTGCCACGGCCCGCAGTTCAAGGGCCACGGCGGCGACCGCCTCTCGATCGAGAACTGCGTCACCTGCCACAACCCCTCGACCTTTGACGCGCAGAGCAAGCAAAGCTTGGACGCCAAGGTGATGATTCACCGCATCCACGCCGGCGGCAATCTCGACAGTATCGCGGGTCCCGACGGCCACTTCTGGAACAACACCGGCACCGCCGTGGACGAGAGCAAGGACAACGGCCCGATCGCCAATGCCTACGCGCTGTGGGGCTACGGCAACAACAAGATCAGCTGGTACAAGGCCGGCTTCCAGGCCGAGCTCGGCAACTGCACCAAGTGCCACAACGGCAAGGGCGAAAACGTGGATGCGTGGAAGGTCGCGTCGCGCGCCGCCTGCGGCTCGTGCCACGATACCGTCGATTTCGCCACCGGCGTCAACCACAAGGGTGGCGCGCAGGCCAACGACAACAAGTGCTCGGTCTGCCACGAAGAAGGCGGCTTCGGCCTGGGCGTCATCGAGGCGCACGACGGCACCAAGAAGGACCCGCGCAACATCCCCGAGTTCAATGTCGAGCTGTCGATGACGCCGCCCAAGAGCGGCAAGACCTACTACGAAGCTGGCGACGCGCCGGTGGTCTCCATCGTCCTCAAAGACGCCAAGACCGGCAAAGTCATCGACCACACCACCATGATCGAAGGCGCCTCGGAAGGCTGCTGGACCGGCACGGCGCCCACCGCCCTGCCGCCGGCCACTTGCCAGACCGCCAACGGCAAGTTCGGCGCCTCGGCGTTCTTCGTCCACGGGCCGCGCGCCTACCGCTCGCCGGCCCTGACCATGGCCGCGCGCGCCAAGATCCTCTCGACCACCGTGGGTCCCTGGGATCTATCGGCGGACCCGACCCCCAGCCTGACCGTGATCTTCGACGCCGGCCAGCCGCTGGTGACCTACGACGCTTCCGGCGGCGACAAGCCGGTGGCCGGCACCGCCACCGTGACCCTGGCCGCCTCGGCCTACGCCAACAAGGCCGCCGTCACTGCCGCCGAGCTGGTTGCGGCCTTCAATGCCAACGCGGCGTTCAAGGCGCGCGGCATTGCCTACATCGACGAAGCGACCGGCAAGTTCGGCATCCGCAGCCGCAACCTGGGCAAGGTGTTCTCGGTGCAGTTCGCCGCCAGCGCCTTCAATACCACCGTGTTTGCCGGCAACGTGGTCGCCGCGGGCACCAACTCCAGCACCGCCTCGAACTTGCTGGCCAAGCGCACCGCCTCGGGCGCGATCGACGACCCCAAGGTCACCCGCGCCACCGACAAGGTCACCTACAAGCTCGACCCGGTGGATGATCTGCCGGCCGGCACCTACACCATCAGCGTCGAGATCGGCGATCGCTACCGCGTCGACGCCGACAACTACGTGACCCCCAGCGTGGCGTTCTTCAACTTCAACGTGAAGCAGGCCGCCGAAGAGTTGCCGGTCGCTCGCAACTGCCAGACCTGCCACCAGAACGCCGAAGGTCACGGCCTGGTGGTCGACCCATCGCGTCACAACAAGCTGCTCCGCGATCTGGCCGTGGACCAGTGCGGCGCCTGCCACGACTACCAGCCGCAGAACCCCAAGGACGCCACCAATACGCCGTTCAACCAGGGCTGGGCGGGCAGCCGCCCCATCTCGCGGCGCATCCACGCGATTCACAACGGCTCGGAGATCAACTTCCCGCTGCAGACCGTGTGGTACGCCAACGGCGATCCCGCTGCCGGCCGCAACTGGGACATCAAATTGCCCGCCGACGTGCGCACTTGCGAGCTGTGTCACACCGCCAAGACCACCAGCGGCACCTGGGCTACCAAGCCCGGTCGCCTGGCCTGCTGGGGCTGCCACGACTCCAGCTCTGCCCAAGCGCACTTCGCCGCGCAGACCTACGACCCCACGCCGGCCGACCCGTGGAGCGGCGACGAGGCCGAGAGCTGCGTGACTTGCCATAAGTGAGTGATTCGGTTACCTGTGGAGGGCTCGATCGCCGCGGCGGTCGGGCCCTCTGCCCTTTTGGCGCCCTGCGCCCGTGGACACCATGCGAACCTATACCTCCTTATTTTCGCTGATGGTCTTGGCGGCGGCCTGCAGCCGCTCCACGCCCGAATCCTCCCCCAAGGCCGAAGCTGCTTGCCCCGGATGCCCGGTGTGCGCCGCCGACCTGCCCGGCCCTGCCACCGCGGCGAGCGGCGACGTGCTTGCCACCGTCAACGGCGTGGCGATCACCACCGACGACGTGCGATTTTCGCTGCGCAACCGCACCCGCAACAACGTGCCGCTCACCGCCGACCAAGAGACCGCGGCGCTGGAGCAGATCATCCAGCGCGAACTGGCGGCGCAACAGGCGGTGCGCAAGGGCATGCACGCGGATGCGGCGGTGGTGCGGGACCTGGCCGAAATCGAGGTCCAGCGCAACTCGCTGCGCCGCGAGCGGCTCGCCGACCTGTACTTCCGCCGCCAGGTTCTGGACCCGACCCGGCCGACCGAGGCCGAGGTGCAAGAGCTGTGGGAGCGCGAGCAAAAGCAGATCCGCACCGAGTATCACGTGTTGCAGCTGTTCGGCCGCGACGAGGCGCAGATGACCGAGGCGCAGGCGGCGCTCAAGCGCGGCGAGGCCGTGGGCGCAGTTTACCTGAAGCTGACCAAGGCTCCGGCCCTGGGCGAGGCGCGCCCGTGGGACCTTGGCTTCCTGAAATTCCATCAGATGCCGCCGCAGTGGCGCGAAGTGCTGCCGCGGCTCAAGCCGGGCGAGACCTCGGACCTGATTCGCGGCCCCAATCACCGGTTCTGGCTGGTGCAGTTGGTCGACGTGCGGGTCAACGAAGCCCTGCAGCTCAGCGACATTCGCGCCACGCTGGAAGAGGATCTGGCGACAGCCAAGCGCGAAAAGGTGCGCACCCAGGTCGAGAGCGACTTGAACAAGACGGCGACCATCGAGCGCAAGCCAGCGGCTCAGCCGGGCCAGCCGATGCTGCCGCCGCCGCCCGCTGAGCCGTAGTCCGCTAATCCGCTAATTGACCAGGCACTTGACCAGCTGCTGCTGGCAGGCGGACTTCAGGCAGTCGGTCTGGCAGGGCTCGGCGCCGGCGCACTTGGGCTGGCACTGCTGCACCGAGCAAGTCCAGACATCGTCGACCAATTGCACGGCTTGCGGCGACGCCTTGCCCAGGCACGACCACGCGCAGTACTGGTCGCCGTTGCAGGCGTTCATGCAAGCCGATGTGGTGCCGCAGTTTTCTGTGCCGGCCGGGCTGGCGCCGAAGCAGGTGGCGATCTGCGGCACACACGACGCGGTCTGCGGCTTGCTGGCGCAGCTGATCACGCCAGAGAACTGCTGCTGGCCTGTGCTGTTGGCAGCGGCGTAGCACTTGGCGCTGATGGTGAG
>JACRCU010000033.1 GCA_016218865.1 Deltaproteobacteria bacterium
CCGCCCCCGCCATCAGCAATACGCCGTTCCGCATCGACAGCCGGCTCGACAGCGCGGCAAAGCGGTGCGGCAACCACGAGTCGGTGGCCATGTTCGCCATGACGCGGGGGCCGTCGACGAAGCCCGCCTGGGCCGCCACGAACAGCAGCGCCGCCTCGCTCACCAGGGTGGCGACGACAAAGGCCGCGCCGACGCGCACTTCGCCGATCGTCCACGCGCCCGCGACGCGCTCGGCCAGCACGGCATTCATCGTCTTGCCGGGCTCGGGCACAGCGTGTACCAGCAGATAGGCGAGCAGGATGCCGCCCGCGGTCACCGCCAGCGAGATCATCATCAGCAACATCGTGCGCTTGGCGGTTCGGACCCGCGGCTCGCGCATCAGGGCCACGCCGTTCGACACCGCTTCGATGCCGGTAAAGGTGCCGCCACCCAGCGAGTAGGCGCGCACGAACAGGCCGATTGTGGCGGCGAGTCCCAGGGTCTGGGTCGTGTTCCGCACGCTTTGGCGCACCTGGCCGGCCACGCCAGCCACGTCGCCGGCATGCGCACCCAGGGCGACCGCAAGCAGCACCGCGTGGGTCACCAGAAACAGCAGGAAGATCGGCGCCAGCGCCACTACCGACTCCTTCACACCGCGCACGTTGAGCACCGTCAGTACCGCTAAACCGGCTAAAATCACAACGATCTTGTACGAGGCGTACTCCGGAGGGAGAAAACTGAACAGCGCGTCGGCGCCGCTGGCGATCGAGATGGCGATGGTGAGCACGTAGTCGACGAGCAGCGCGGCGCCCGAGACCACGCCCACCCGCGGCCCCAGCAGCTTGCTCGCCACCACGTAACCACCGCCGCCCGAGGGGAATTGCTCGATGATGCGCGTGTAGCCGTAGCCGATGATGAACACGGTGGCGGCCATCGCGGCGGCAAGCAACGCCGCCAGACCGGTGTGCTCGCCAAGCTGGCGAAAGGCCTCGTCTGGACCGTAGGAAGACGACGACAGGCCGTCGGCCCCCAGACCAATCCAGGCGAGCAGAGCGACCAGCGAAATCTTGTGAAAGGCTTGAGGATCTTTGATATCTTTGGGTGAGCCGAACAGCAACCGGCGCAGGGGCGACATGGGAAGTCCATTGCGAGGTTGACCCCCGCCAGGCCGGACAGGATGGCAGGTAGGGCATCAAGATTGCGTCAATTCGCCAGCTGCGATCTTGATGCGATCCTGACGTGTCTGTGCCCGATCCTGACGCCTTCTTGAGGACTTGACCGGCATGCTGCGCCGCGGGCCCGCAGGAGGGGCCTGCCATGAAGCATTGCGTTGGGCTGGCGGTGGTGTTCCTTGGGCCACCGCTGATCTATCTTGTCTGGGTGCGGGTTGCCGCGTGGCTCAAACGCTGGCAACCGCCGCGGCCCGGACCGCCGCCACAAACTGGAGATCGATGAAGGTTCACCTGCTTGCCCTGGCCGCCACCTTGGCCGCACTCCCCGCCCGCGCCGAGGCTCCCTTGGCCACCGACGCGACGCCCGCTGCCACTTCCGAGCCCTTCGCCTTCGCCGACTTCACTTGGGTGCCGGGCAACGGCCGCACCACCAAGTCGGTCTTGACCAGCGAGTACTTCACCGGCGAGTTCCGCCTGGACACGGCCTGGCACTACAGCCTGGCCGCGCCGCAGGACAACACCATCGTCGGTTCGACCGAGGTGTTTCGCCACGGTGAACTCCACATCACGCACCTGGGGCTCGGCGGCGACTTCCATGCCGGCGCGGCCCACGGGCGGGTGATGGCGCAGCTGGGCCTGTACTCGCAGACGACGCCGGCCAGCGACGCCAGTGTCGCGCGGGGGCAATGGCGCCTGGGCGACGCCTACCGCTACCTCAGCGAGGCGTACGGCGGCTACCACCTGGACGTCCTGCAAGGCGTGAACGTGCAAGCCGGCGTCTTTATGAGCTTTATCGGCCTGTGGAGCTACTACAACACCGACAACTGGACCTACCAGCCCAGCTACGTGTCGTCGAACACGCCGTGGTACTTCAACGGTGCCCGCATCCAGGCGTTCTGGACCGACCGCCTCAAGACGGAGTTGTGGGTCATCAATGGCTGGCAGTCCTACGGTCGCTATGCCGACGCGCCCGGCGTGGGCGGCCAAGTCTTGTGGCGACCCAGCGGAGCCGTGAGTGTGGTCAGCAATTTGTACCTCGGCGCCGACACGCTGGGCACGCCCGACCGCAAACGCATCCACTCGGACAGCGCCATCATGTGGAAATACCGCGACGCAGCGGGCAGTTGGCTCAGCAAGGCGGCGGCGTCGCTCACCGTGGACGCCGGCTGCGAGTCGGGAGGCGGCGTGGCCTGCGCCGACCAGTCTTTTCTCGGCTTCATGGCCTACAACCGGCTGTGGCTCGCGCGCGACCAATTCGGCGTGACCGTGGGCGGCGGCGCAATCCGCAACCCCGGGCGCTACCTGGTGTTGCTGCCACCCGTCAACGGGGCCACCGCGGTGACGGGCACGCCCTACTTCTCGGCCGCGCCGGGAACGGCCTTTGTCGGCTGGGACACCCAACTGACCGCGGACTGGATGCCCACGGAAAACGCCATGTTTCGTGCCGAGTTCAACCACCGCGCTGCCAACGTCCCCTACTTCGCCGGCTCCGGCGGCGTCACTCCACCTGGCGGCAACACCGGCAAGCCGACCGAGGCGGTTCCCGGCTGGCAGCCCGACCTGCGCAAGACCGAGGACCGCTTCACCCTGGCCCTGCTCATCAAGATCTAGCCATGACGGTCGCACGCAAGTACCTGGCCGCCACCGCGGTTGTGGCGTTGGCGTCGGCGCTGGCGGGGTTGCTGCGCGCGCAGGTCGCCGCCTCTGAACTGGTCATGATCTACATGCTTGGCGTGGTCTTCTGCGCCACCCGCTACGGGCGGGGACCGTCGCTTGCCGCGTCGGCGCTCAGCGTGGCCGCGTTCGACTTCTTTTTCGTGCCCCCCTTCTTCACCTTCGTGGTCCACGACACCCGCTTTGTGCTGACCTTTGTGGCGATGTTCGTAGTGGGCGCGGTGATGGGAGGCCTGACCGACCGCGTGCGCACCGAGGCCAGTCGCGCCCACGCCGCCCAGCTGCAGGCCGAGCGGCAGGAACTGCGCAACGTGCTGCTTTCTTCTGTTTCTCACGACTTGCGCACGCCGCTGGCGGTCATCACCGGCTCGGCCACCGCGCTCCAGGAGCGGCGCGAGCTGGACCCGACCACCCGCGCCGAGCTGCTCGAGACCATCCGCGACGAGGCGGATCACTTGAACCGCTTGGTCGGCAACTTGCTGGACATGACGCGTCTGGAGGCCGGCAGCCTCGCCATTCAGCGCGAGTGGCTGCCGCTGGAAGAGGTGGTGGGTTCGGCCCTGGAGCGGGCGCAGCGCCTGCTGGGCGGCCGCGCCATCCACGTGAACCTGGCTCGCGACCTGCCGCTGGTGCCCGTGGACCCGGTGCTGCTGGAACAGGCGCTTTTCAACCTGCTCGACAACGCGGCGCGTTACACCCCTGCCGCCAGCGCCATCCAGGTGCGCGCGCAGCACCGCGACGGAACCGTGGAGCTGTGCGTGGCCGATCGCGGTCCCGGGGTGCCACAGGGCAGCGAAGCTCAGGTTTTCGACAAGTTCTACCGCGCTCCCGGCACCGCCCGCGACGGCGGCACCGGTTTGGGGCTCGCCATCGTCCGCGGCATTGCCCAGGCCCACGGCGGCACGGCGACCGTGCGAAACCTTGCAGAAGGCGGCGCAGAATTCGCCATCACCTTGCCGGCGCCGCCGCCGCCCACGGGGGCCCCATGAGCGAGCCACAGCCGCTGATCCTGGTGGTCGACGACGAGCTGCCGATCCGACGCTTCCTGCGCGCCACGCTCCAGGACGACTACCGCACCGTCGAGGCCGGCACCGGCGCCGAGGCCCTGAGCCTGGCGCGGCAGTACAATCCGGATGCGGTGTTGCTGGACCTGGGCCTGCCCGACCTGGACGGGCTGGAAGTGGTCAGCAAATTGCGCACCTGGACCGCGGCGCCGATCGTGGTGGTCTCCGCGCGCGGCCGCGAAGCCGACAAGATCGCCGCGCTGGACGGCGGCGCCGACGACTACCTGACCAAGCCGTTCGGGGCGGGCGAGCTGTTGGCGCGGCTGCGGGTGGCCCTGCGCCATGCCGCGCGGCTGCCCGACGCGCAAGAAGTTTTCGAGTTCGGCGACATCCGCATCGACCTGCTGTTCCGCAACGTGACGCGGGCCGGCGAGCCGGTGCACCTGACGCCGCACGAGTACAAGCTGCTGGTGACCCTGGTCCAGCACGCCGGCAAGGTGGTCACCCACAACCTGCTGCTGAAACAGGTGTGGGGGCCGGGCGCCAGCGGCCAGACCCACTACCTGCGCGTGTACATGGCGCAGCTGCGGGCCAAGCTGGAGGTCGACTCGGCGCGGCCGCGGTTTCTGATCACCGAGCCGGGGGTGGGCTATCGGCTGCGCACCTGACCCAGGTCGACTTGGGTCTTTCCCGCTCACGCAGCTTGCAGCAGCAGCTCGGCCCATACCACCGGAACCGCAGGCATGTTCACGGCAAAGTGCTCGCCAAAGGCGTTGCGCCGCAGGCCGGCGGGACCCAGCTCGAACATCGTGCCCGTGTACCAGTAGGCGGTTGCGCCCTCCAGCGGCGCGGCGCGCACCACCGCGAATCCGGCCGTGCGCGCTAGCTTCTGCCACTGCGCCAAGGTTGCAGGTGTCGGCAGCGCCCAAAGCTCCTGCAGGAGCAGCAGATCGCGCTGGGCGGCAGCACTGGCCACGCGCGGCTTGCGAAACAAGTCCTTGACGTACACCCGGCCGCCGCGCCGGACCACGCGCCGCAGCTCGGCCAGCAGGCGCGCGGGATCGGGCGAGTAGCACGCGCTCTCGAACAGCCAAGCACCGTCAAACGCCGCATCGGCAAAGGGCAAGTCGTGGTAGTCGGCGCAGTGCACTGCCACGCGATCGGCCAGGCCCCGCCGGGCCAGCTCGGCACTGGCGAGACCCTGCTGCACCGGCGACAGCGTCACGGCATCGACAAGCAACCCGTTGTGCGCGCTAGCAATATCGCCTGCCGGTCCGCCCGCGCCGCAGCCCGCGTCCAGCCAGTGCTCGCCCGCCGCAACACCCGCCCGCTTGGCCAGCTCAAGATTGGTCGCCGTGGGAGTAGGACCCACCGGCAGCAGCACGGTCTGGTGGGTGGTGCCCGCACAGGCGACGAAAGTGGGGGACCAAGTGTCGTACAGAGCGCGGACGCGGGACAACTGGGCAGCGGTCGCACCAAATCCGTCCCCGTCGGATCGGAAACCTGGGCACGTCACTTGCTGGCCTTGCTGGCGGCTTGCTGGCCCCAAAGCCTGGCCTGTAGGGTCTGCAGCACGGCCTCGTCCTGCTCGGCTGGGTCGATGGCCCAGATGTGGCTTTCGCCAGAGAGGCCGCGTACTTGCACGTCGCCACAGTCGCGGCGCAGGATGCCCGGGTCCAGGCGCTGGGCGGTCGCGTCGTCCACCAAGATCACGGTACCCAGGGGTTTGTTCAGCCCCTCCAGACGCGCAGCCAAGTTCACCGCCGGGCCGATACAGGTGAATTCCATCCGGTCCGGCGAGCCGACCGTGCCGGACAGCACCTCGCCCGTGGCGATGCCGATGCCGATGGCCAAGCCGCCATCGCCGCCGGACAGAAACGGCGCCACGGTCCGCGAAGCGCGCACCATGGCGATGGCGGCCAGCGTAGCCCGGGTTTCCGGCGCGTCGACGCCCAAAGGCGCCCCGAACACCGCCATGAAACCGTCGCCCAAGAACTTGTCGAGCGTGCCGTCAAAGGAAAACAGCTTCTCGACCATCACAGCAAAGAAGTCGTTCAGCACCGAAACCGTCACCTCTGGCTGCATCGCCTGCGACATCGCCGTGAAATCGCGAATGTCGACGAAAACAATGGTCGCCTTGCGGCGCTCGCCGCCCAGCTGCCGGCGCTTCGGGTCGCTCATCATGACTTCGACGACCTGGCGCGGCAGGTACTTGGCCAGCCGCTGGGCCTCCTCTTGGATCGTCTGGCGCTCTGCGGCGTTGCGTGCTGCCGTGCGCAACACCTTGCGGCTGGTCTGCGCCACCATCGCCACGCCGAAGCCCGGGAGGGCCGAAAACAGGACCGCGATGGCCAAATCGTGCAGATGGACCTTGGGGTGTTCTAGGCTACCGACGACCAACGCGGCGGTCGTGCCGGCCAGGTGGGAGTGCGCCAACAGGATCGCGTTCACGGCCAAGGTTGTGCAGGCCGAGAAGACCGACACCCAAGGAACCAGGCGCAACCCAGAGAGAACATTGACAACGGCGAAGAGCCCGAGAGTGCCGCCGACCCAGTATTCGGCAACGCCTTCGTTGTTGGCGAGGGCTGCCACGTAGGTTCCGGCAACGACGAGTTGGTCGACGGCGACGCTGACCGGGGCAAGCCACACGGGCGCGCGCGCAGGTCGACCCCGAAGCTGCCACGCCACCACAGCGCACCAGCCCAGCCAAACCAGGTCTTGTGCCCACAGAACGGCGTTGGCTGCCGCCGTGTTGTCGTCGACCAGCAGGAGTAGAACAACCAACCCGGCCACAGCCAGCACGCCGCGCGCGTAGTTGACCCACAACTCTCCACGCCAGCCAGCACGGTCGCACGCTTCGGCATATTGTTCTTCGGCTGGCGGCGCCAGCAGGCGGCTGACGTGCGAGCCATGTTCCCGATCAGGCAGGTTCATGGCGCGAGCGCCTTCGCGCCGTGTCGGCATCGAAGCCAGCTTTGGCGTGGCGTGGGCATTGCGTCATCCCGAGCAACAGCGGAACTAGGCTCGCCAATGGGAGCCACATCCGTGCCGTCCTGCCTGGCGAGCGCCGGCGGCGGTCAAGCTAGATGGTCAGCGAGTGGGGCTGGCCCTGCATATGCGCTGTCACCGCATCGCGCTTCGACTTGAGGGAACCCGGCGTCCGCAAGTAGGTCTTGACCTCGGGGTGGATGTACTCGAAGCCGTTGTCGGTCAACAGCTTCTCCAGGTCTGCCGCATCGGCGCTCTGGGCGGCCTTGTGCAGCTTCTTGGCAAAAGCGGTATCGCAGACGAACCGGCCCACCAGGGCGTGTAGGGTGGCTTGTTGGGCGGGCGTTTCGCCTTCGTGACGTACGGGAGCCTTGCTCATCGCTCTCTCCTTGTTGAGCCCCAAGGGGCAGAAGGTCGGGATCGCTGGGAGTATATCGCGGTGCCGCACGGGCGCAATCGCGCATTGTCGCAAAATTGTTTGGAAGGCGAACGCCGACGGCGCAGCCCGATCGAGCTACTCGGGCGGCGTAGTCGCCAGGGCGCGCCGCAGACTCGCCACCAATTGTGTCACGGCATCGTCGAGCCAAGCGCGCATGTCCTGGCGCCGGCCGGCGATGTGGACCAGCAGAGCCGTGTCGCCAAGCGTCTCTGCGATGGCCGTTGCCTCGCCCAGCGCCCGTTCAGCCCACTGGATCGCCTCGCCCATCCCGCCCGCCGTACCCAGAAACGCCGAGTCCTCGTCACCCGCCAGGCGCTGGCCCACCCAGGTCGGTCGCCCGGCGGCGGCATCGGCTTGGGCGTCGACCGCGTCTTCAAAAATCTGATGCGCTTCGCCCAGTTTCAGTAGCATGGCGTCGTGGTCTGCCAGTTCGTGCTGGCGACCGCCCCGCAGCAGCAGCGCCGCCGACGGCAGGGCCATGGGCGCATAGCGGTCCAGGCTGGCGAGCCACGCTGCCTGGGTCCAGGGCTGCCCCGCGCGCGCGACCGCAGCTTCCAGTTCCATCGCTGCGGCATAGCGGGTCCAGGCCGTCGCCGCGAGCTGGGCCATGGGCTGGGCGCCGCGCGGTCCCGCCGCGTCGATCAGACAGCGCCAGTGGTGGGCTAGCAGGGCGCTCCCCACCAAGATCGCATCGGCTTCGCTGCCCAGGCCCTCGTCCAAGCGGTCGTCGTGCAGCCGGACCGCCAAGTAGCCACTCACGGCGGCGAGCACCGCGGACCGGCGCGCTTTGGCAGGAACGCGCAAGCCCAGCTTGGCCAGGCGCTGCGCCGTGTAGACCGGCAGCAGGGCAATGGGCAGCGTAAGGTGGGACAGCAGCCCAGGTTTCTGGCCGGGGCGGGGCAGGCGCAGACGGTCCACCAGGCGCTCCAGCACGGCGGCGTGGGTGCCCGAGAATTGCTCAAGTAGCCGCTGAAGGTCGATGGCCAGCTCGCGACTGGTGCGGCGCCACGCCGGGTCGATGGAAGGCTTGGCCATGCTGCACCACCTGCTGGGGAGGCCACGAAAAGCGACCCTATAGACGTCTAGAAGCTCTTGGCCAGGGCCGCCATCCCCGCCGCAGCGAGCTAGGTCAGCGCCTTCCGCTTGCCCTTGACCCGCACTTCCACGCCGCCGAAGATCGCCACGCCGGTGATCTTGAGCCACGGCGCGCTAGGGTCGGCCGGCGGTTGGTCGCTGCCGCCGCGCTTGTGGAAGGCGCCGAAGATGCCAAAACCCTCGATAACCACAGGCAGATCCTCGGGGACGGTAATCTCGACGCCGCCAAAGATGCAGACGAGGTTGAGGGACGTGCAGCCGGGCTGTAGCTCGGCCTGGCGGTAGTCGAGCTGGGCGCCACCGAAGATGTACACGCCGTCGGTCTTGGCGGGCGGGCGCCACAGGCCGCCGCGCTCGTAACCGGAGAAAATCGCCACTTGTCGGCTAGGGGCCACCGCCAGCGCCGTCGCCGGTCGGGCGGGCAGTGGGGCGAGCACGGGTGCGGGCTTGGGGAGATCCGCCAGCAATTCGGGCAGCTCGGCCGGTGAGCGCGCAGCCTCGGCCTTGGCGACGCGGCGCTCGAACTCGGGCATGTCGAGCAGCGAGTGGGCAAACGCCTCTTGCAGGCGCACCACCGTCAGGGCGCGATCCGACGAGAGCTGCAGCGGCGAAAAGCGCGTCTCGCCGGGCGCCGGGGCCGGTTCCGCAATCGAGGCCGGCAGTTCCACAGCGGCGGCGGGCGCGACCTTGGCGAGATGCTGGCCCAGCGCGCCGTCCTCGGTCGGCCCGTCCTCGCTCGTACCCGCGGCCGGCAGGTGGCTCTGGCGGCGCGCCCACCACTGGCGGGCGTCGTCGTCGGTCCAGGCCGGCACCGCGCAAGCCCGCAAGCGCTTGGCCACTTCCGCGGCGTCGGCGGGCCGGTCGGCGGGCGCCTTCGCCAGGCACTGCAGGACCAGCGCCTCCCGGTCGGCGGGCAGGGGCTGGGGTAGCAGGCTCGACGGCG
>JACRCU010000347.1 GCA_016218865.1 Deltaproteobacteria bacterium
CCGGCCCGAGGATCTGCGGCCGCTGGCGCGGGCGATCTTGCAGCGCCTGAGTCGCCAGCATGGGCGCAACCTTCGCCTGTCGCCGCAGGCCGAAGCCCGCATGCGCGGCCACAGCTGGCCCGGCAACATCCGCGAGCTGGAGGCAGTGCTGACGCGGGCCGCCTTGTTGGAAGAGCACAGTGAGCTCCAGCTGAGTTCCATCCGGGGTGTTGCGCTGGCGCCGACCCTGCCGGCCCGCGGCGATTGGCCGACCCGCGACGAGAACGAGCGGCGCTACCTGCTTGAGGTGCTGGCCCACACCGAAGGGCGCATCGAAGGTCCGCGCGGCGCGGCCAAGCTGCTGGGCATGATGCCGTCGACGCTGCGCAGCCGCTGCCAGCGCCTGGGCGTGTCGCTGCCAAGTGCGCGCCAGGCAAGGGGGATGCCATGACGCAGAGGCATTCGCTCAACTTCCGGCCGCGGGCCGCGCTGTGGCCGATCGCGGTGACGGCGCTGCTGGCCCTGGCGGGCTGCGAAGCCGGCGGCCCCACAGAACAAAAGCCGGCGGTGGCCACCCAAGGCAAGTGGACGGTCGCCCGCGCCGAGGGCCAGGGCGCCTTGGCCAGCGTATGGGGCAGCGGCCCCAGCGACGTGTGGGCGGCGGGCGGCAGGTCTGGCCACGGTCTCATCCTGCACAGCGACGGCGAGACCTGGCGCGAGGTGCCCACGGCCATCCCCGGCTTCGTGTGGTGGATCTACGGCAGCGGCGCCCACAACGTCTACGCGGTGGGCGAGGCCGGCCTGATCTGGCATTACGATGGCGCCACCTGGAGTTCCGTGCCGTCTGGCACCACCAAGACGCTCTACGGCCTGTGGGCCGCCAGCGCCGATGACGTGTGGGCCGTGGGCGGCGATCCCGAGGGCGTACCTGGCAGTGCGGTCCTGCTGCGCGGCAACGCCAAGGGCTTCCAGCCGGTGGCCGTGCCGGCAGGCCTGTTGCCGTCGGCCCTGTTCAAGATCGACGGCTCGCCCGCGGGCGGCGTGGTGGCGGTGGGCGCCGGCGGCACCATCCTCCACTTCGATGGCGCCTGGCACCGCGATCAAGTCCCCACAGACAGCGCGCTGGTGTCGCTGTGGGGCGGCGGCGGCAGCCAGCTCTATGCGGTGGGCGGCGATGCGACGGGCGTTCTGCTGCATTTTGACGGCGCGACTTGGCACAACGTGGCTGGCGTGCAGGCGGGTCTGCAATTGTTCGGCGTGTTCAAGGCGCCGGGCCAGCCGGTCTACGCGGTGGGCGCCGGACCGCGGGTCGTCGAGATGGACAGCCACGCCGGGCCGCGCGACGCGGACTTGCCCGAGCTGGGGCCCGCGACCGTGTTGCACTCGGTGTGGGGCGATGGCCACGGTCGCGTGTATGCCGCTGGCGGCACGCTGTACGGTGGGCAGCCCAGCATGACCGGTGTGCTGTTGGAGCGGCGGTAGCCGCCGCGGCATATCGCGGGCAACGAAAACCGCCGCCACGACATTTCGCGGCCCCGGGCCACGGCGGGCCGCCTGCCCCTGCCGACCTCTTTATAAGTTGTTGGGAATACAACGCCTGAGTGCTACAGGGCTAGGGTTGCATGTTTGGCACGGCCCTTGCTACCTGTTGCCCGCCAGGTACAGTCGCCGCGGCCGCCGCCGATCCCTGTGGGCTCCGCGGCCGCGACGCAGGTCCTGGCTGCGGTGGGACGGCCGGCTCGGGCGGGGCCGGCGCCCCCGCAGCGATCCCCTGGCTGGCGCACGTCACCAAACCCGAGGCAAATGATGCTGTTTCTTCATGAACCTGTGGCGCGCCTGGCTGGCCGTTTGGGCTTGGCGGTGCTGGTCCTGGGGCTGACCGCCGCTTGCAGCGACGATCCCACACCGCCCGCGGCCGAACCGGCTTGGCAGACACCGGCGCACGGGCTGGCCGCGGCGCTGCTGTCGGTCCACGGCACCTCGCCGCAAGACGTGTGGGTGGTGGGCGCCGAAGCCGGCAAGACCGGCAACGCCCTGCACTGGGACGGCTCGGCCTGGACCCGCATCGAGACGGGCCAGCCGCACCCGCTGTGGTGGGTGCACGCCTTCGCCGCGAACGACGTGTTCATCGGCGGGTCGGGCGCGACCATCCTGCGCGGCGACGGCAAAACCTTCGCCCGCATGAAGACGCCCGGCATCGCCGCCCAGACGGTCTACGGGATCTGGGGCGCCAACCCCAGCGACGTGTGGGCAGTGGGCGGCAGCGCTGGCCACGCTGGGTTTCTGTGGCACTTTGACGGAAAGACTTGGAGCGATGCCGGGTTGCCCGATGCCGTGACCCTGAACGACAGCGGCCAGCTGCCGTCGCTGTTCAAGGTGTGGGGCCGCAGCGCCACCGACGTGTACGCCGTGGGCAGCGACGGGCTGATGCTGCACTTCGACGGCAAGGCCTGGACCAAGATCGCCACGGGGACCAAGGAGTTGCTGTTCACCGTGTCCGGCTCGGCCAGCCAGATCGTGGCGGTGGGCGGCAGCGCCCAGGGCCTGGTGCTGGACGGCACCGGCAAGGCGGTGGGACCGGCGGCGGCGCCCCTGCTGCAGGGCGTGGCCGTGGCGCCGGACGGCGCGGTGTGGGCGTGCGGCCTGGGTGGGCAGATCTACAAGAAATCTGGGAGCAAGTGGCAGGCCGTGACCATCACTGCCGAGGACATGCCCCAGTCGCTGCACGCCGTTTGGGTCGATCCGGCCGGCGGCATCTGGGCGGTGGGCGGCAACGTGTTGGCCGCCAGCCTGGACAAGGGCTTCCTGTTCTACCGCGGCAAGCAGAAGCTGAGTGCTGTTCCGGCTTTGCCCAGTCCAGACCCGCCGACGACCTCTTGCCCGGCCGACCGCGTGGACCTCGCCCCAGGCGCCTCGATGGCGCGGCGCTGGAACGAGCTGCTGATCGACTCGATCCGCCGCGATATTCCGCGGCCCGGCGTGCATGCTCGCAATTTGTATCACGTCTCGCTGGCGATGCACGACGCCTGGACCGCCTACGAGCCGGAACGCAAGGGCCTCGTCTTTACCGGCAAGGCCGCCGCGGGCGACACCGGTCGCGACACCGCCATCGCCTACGCCGCGCTGCGGGTGCTGACCCACCGCTACCAGAGCGCCGTGGGCGGCAAGGTCAGCGCCGACTGCTACCAGAAGTTCATGAAAGTCCTAGCACTCGATCCCGCCGACGCCACCAGCACGGGCGGCACCGGCGTGGCCATCGGCAACCAAGCCGGCCAGGCCATCATCGCCGCCTTTGCCAACGACGGCGCCAACGAGGCCAACAACTACGCCGATACCACAGGTTACAAGGCCACCAACCCGCCGCTGGTGGTCGACCAGCCGGGCACGCCCGCCACCGACCCCAACATCTGGCAAGAGCTGAATCTCGCCGTGGCGATGACGCAAAATGGCATCATCCTGGAGGCGGGCAAGCAGGGCTACATCGGCTCGAACTGGGGATTCGTCAAGCCCTTTGCTGCCCCCGCCGCCGACGCCAAGGGCATCGTGCACGACTGGCCGACAGTGCCCAAGCTGGCAGATCCCGACATGAAGGCCTGGGTCGGCGAGGTCATCCGCAAGACGGCCCAGCTCGACCACGGCGACGGCGCCAGCATCGACATCTCGCCCGGCGCCTACGGCAACAACCCGGTCGGCACGAACGACGGCAAGGGCCACCCCAGCAACCCCGCGACCGGCAAGCCCTATGCTGCCAACGTGGTGCCGCGCGGCGACTTCACCCGGGTGCTGGCCGAGTTCTGGGCCGACGGTCCCAAGTCCGAGACGCCGCCGGGCCACTGGTTCGTGCTCGCCAACCGCGCCTCGGACTCGCTGGCCGACGCCAAGCAACCCCTGATTCCCTTTGGTAAAGGCGATCCGGTGGACCGTCTGGAGTGGGACGTGCAGCTGTACCTGACCTTGGGCGGTGCGGTGCACGATGCCGCCATCACCGCCTGGGGCCTGAAGCGCGCCTACCTGGGGCCGCGGCCGATCACCCTCGTGCGCTACATGGCGGCCAAGGGCCAGGCGAGCGACCCCAAGCTGCCCA
>JACRCU010000344.1 GCA_016218865.1 Deltaproteobacteria bacterium
GCGGCAACGGGCAGTGTCGAGGGCGGGTTGATGGCGTCGCTGGTTGTGAAAGGATGATCGTAGGGTGGCTCCTCCGCCTCGCAGGCGGCGATTGTGTGGTGCTTGCAGCCCAGGACCGCTACACTCATGTGCAGCGTGCACGGGTTGCCGTCGTCGCACACCGGCGCCGGGCCGCCCGCGCACTTGCCGTCGCTGCAGGTGTCCTTGGTGGTGCACGCGTCGCCGTCGTCGCAGCTCTCGCTGTTGGGCTTGACCACGCAACCCTGCTTGCTGTCGCACGAATCCGTGGTACAGGGATTGCCGTCGTCGCACACCGGCGCCGGGCCGCCTGCGCACTTGCCGCCGCTGCAGGCGTCCTTGGTGGTGCAGGCGTCGCCGTCGTCGCAGCTCTCGCTGTTGGGCTTGGACGCGCAACCTTGCTTGCTGTCGCACGAATCCGTGGTACAGGGATTGCCGTCGTCGCACGACAGCGGCGCTCCGGCCGCGCACTTGCCGTCCTTGCACTTGTCCTGGACGCTGCAGACACTGCCGTCCTGACACGCATCGGTGTTGGCAGGGTGGAAGCACGCGTTGGCGGTGCACACATCCGTGGTGCAGCCGTTGCCATCGTCGCAGGCGGCGTCCGAGGCGCACCACAAGTAGAGCTGCACGTCGTCGATGAACGGGCCGCTGCCGTCGTTGCCGAAGCAGTCTTGAGTGGTGAACCGAAACCGGAATTGAAAGTACTGACCGCCGTAACTGCCCAGGTTCAGCTGGATCGGCAGCCAGGCCTTGGTCGGCGGCGGCACGTGGTACCTTGCCTCCGCCGCCTCCTCGAAGCCGAAGCGCGTGAATTCGATGTCCAGCGAGTCATAGACGCTGTTCTCCCACACACCCGCCAGGTTGAACTGGAGGACGAGCGGCGCGCCCTTGGCTATGCCGCGCGCGTCGATCCACGGCGAGGCCGCCCATCGGTCCAACGACTTCTGCCCGCTGGCGCACTCGAAGTTGGTGCCGTTGTTGAGGTTGAGCGAGCACGCCGGCGAGGCTGCCCCGGGGTCGCTGGGCGTCCCATCGATGTGCCAGGTGGGCCCAATTGGGGCAAAGGGCAGGGTCCAGGCCTTGTTCATGGCGTCGCTGCAATTGAAAGGCTGATCGTAGGGTGGCACCACCGCCTCGCAGGCGGCCATGGTGTGGTGCTTGCAGCCCAGGACCGCTACACACAAGTCCAGCGTGCACGGGTTGCCGTCGTCGCACGACACCACGTCGCCCTGGCACTGCTTCTGGTCGGTGCAGGTGTCGCCGCTGGTGCACGCGTCGAAGTCGTCGCACGCCTTGCCAGGGTCGCACACCGAGTGGCGGAAGATGCCGCGGCCGTGGGTCACCGCCACCAGCGACTGCTTCATCCACAGCAGCTGGTCCACCGCAACATTGCTCGGGCCATCCGTGGGCACGGTCCAGCTCTGCCCGCCATCTTCGCTAGTAAAAATACCCACTTCGGTGCCCACGTACAGCCAAGCGCTGTTTTGCGGCGCCACCGCAACCGACCGCAGCGGAACCTTGGGCAGCGCGGTAGAGCCTTGCCCTGTCAGCACTTGCCACGTCTGGCCGCCGTTGCTGGTGCGCCAGAGGTTGTCCGCAGAGAATCCGCCATAGGTCACCCACACCGCCGCCGGGTCCTTGGCGTCGGCCAGGATGCTGGTCACGTAGCGGGCCGGCAGGCCGGCAGCGGTGGTGTTGATGGCGGTCCACGTGGGCTGAGGGCTCTGCAAGTCGCCGGTCACAAAGAGCGCGCCGCTGACGTGGCCTACCCAGCCGACCTGGTTATCGACCGGCGACACCGCGACCGCGCTGATAGGCGACTTGTCGGTGGTGGGAGGCTTGATGGCGGCCCATGCGGGTCCGCTGGTCGTCGTCAAGGGTGCCTTGGCGTCTGTGGTCCGCCACAGCGACACGCCGCCGCCGTACAATCGCTGGGTCTCTTTGGGATCGGCCACCAGCGGCGCAATGAACAGTGCCGACTGCGTCTTGGCGTCGCCCAGGACATAGGGTTGGGATTTCCACTCCCACTGGCTGGTCTCGGCGTTGTAGTGTTTGCCGCTGATGTACTCGGCCGTCCATGCGCCGTCCTGAGTACGGAAGACGTCCAGGTTGACGTACTCGCCGTAGGCCAGCTTGGCGTCGCTGGCGTCGGCCGCACAGAAACCGCCGTCGCCGCTCATCACGGTGGCCCAGTCCTCTGGATCGCCCAGGAAGCGCAGCGTGCCGTTGTCCTGGGAGCCGGCGATGAGCCGCCCACTGCTACCCATCGCCGCGGCGCCGTAGAACTGCGTGATTCCCAGGTTGTGGTTGTGGCTCTGCCAACCATCCAGCGGCGCCACGTTCAACACGTCGGCAGCGCGGAACACCCCGCCGTCGTTGCCGAACCAGACCGCGCGATTGGTCGTGCCGTTGTAGCCGGGGTCGGCGACCATGATGTGGTGGTCGGCGTGCGCCGAGTAAGGCGAGTAGCGCCAGTCGCTGATCTTGGCAAATTGGACGCCGCCGTCGGTGCTGCGCCACAGGTCCACGCCGCCTATCACCAGGGTGTTGGCATTCGTGGGGTCGATCCACAGCGAGTTGTCGAACCAGCCCTGTGCGGCCAAATGCGCCGGTTTGCTCACCAGCGACCACTGGCTGCCGCTGTCGTCGCTGCGAAACAGGCTGCCCCCGTCCAAATCCACCACGGCATAGGCGGTCTGTGGCTGGCTCGGCGCGAACGCCACCTCGGCTCGGCCGCTGCCGCTGCCGGACGAGGGGATGCCGGCGCTGTACTTCCAGGTAGCGCCGCCGTCGGCCGAGTGCAGGACCAAGGCCCAAAACATCCCTGCCAACGCGTGCTTACCGTCGGCGCTTGCCACCACGTCGGTCGCGGTGACGTACTGCCCACCGCCGGCCGACACGCCGGCTACCCACTTCCAGTTCTGACCGGAATCCACGCTGCGCAGGATTCCGGAGCTCGACGCCACGAGCAGGGTCTGCGGCTGACCGGGCACCAACGCCAAGCGCTGCACGTACTTGAAGGTTGCGCCAGACGTGGCCGGCAGGTGCGACCAGGACTTGCCGCCATCGGTGGACCGGAACACGCCGCCGCCGTGGATGGCGTGCAGATTGTAGAACCCTTCGCCGGTGCCGGCATACATGATGTCGGGGTTGGTCGGGTCGATGGCCAGCGTGGTCACGGCAAGGCTGGCCATGAAGTCGTCGACCGGAGCCCAGCTGGCGCCGCTGTTCGCGCTGTGCCAGATGCCGCCGGAAACGCTGCCAACCCAAAGCTTGGCGGGCTGGGTAGGGTGCACAACCAGCGAGCGAATCCGGCCACCGATGTTGCCTGGGCCGAGCCACTTCCAGCTGCCCGACGCGATGCCCGCTTTGGGGCTGGGGCCGGCTGCGGTCTTGGCGGCGCGCATTTGCTCCACGTGCTGGCGGGCCTGGACCAGGCCGCTCGGCGGCACTTGCCCTTTCTCGTCGGCCAATTGCAGGCGGCGCTGGGCCATGGCGAGATCTGGGCGGTCGGGCGCGGCGGGCGGCGGCGTCCGGCTCGACCTGGGGCGGACAGTCGGCGGGGTCGCAACTGCGGAGACTGTGGGCTCTTTCTCGGTCACGACGGCGGGTGGCCGCGACCACAGCCACCACGCGCAGGTGGAGGCAGCCACGACCAGCGCGGCAAGGGCAAGGGGCAGTGGGCGCATCGAATTCTCCTGCGGAACGGCAAGGCGGGAAATTCCTTTGCCGCGTGCAACCGTCGCCCACGCTCACCGGAACTCGGCGGCGTGTGTAACCTGCAAGCCGACCCTGGTCAAGCCCTTGTTGAGTCAGGGTCGAAATTTGTGTCCGAGCCGGCCAGAGGATTGGGACGCGCGGCCACTATGCACCACGTATGCCTGGCGGGTGCGAGTGCCGCGGCCTTCGCGCGGGCCGCCGGGAACATCCGTCACCCCGCTCGCCGGCGAAACCGGCGGGGTTCGCAGTAAGTGCCTGGACCTGCCCCTGCTCCGCGTTGACACCGGCACCCCGGGCCGCAACCATGCAAGCGGCGTCGCCCTGGCGCCAGAGGCTGCCATGCAACCGGTACTTAGCAACCTGATCGACCAACTGGCCCTGGAGCGCCTGGATCGCGACATTTTCCGTGGCCATAGCCAAGACCTGGGCTGGGGCGCCGTGTTCGGCGGGCAAGTCCTGGGCCAAGCCCTTTCGGCGGCCGCGCAGACCGTGCCCAGCGACCGGCCGGTGCACTCGCTCCACGCCTATTTCCTGCGGGCCGGCGACCTGCAACGGCCGATTCTGTACCAGGTCGACCGGATCCGCGACGGCCAGAGCTTCACCACCCGCCGCGTGGTGGCCGTGCAAGAGGGCGCGGCGATCTTCAGTCTGGCCGCGAGCTTTCAGGTCATCGAAGCCGGCTTCGAGCACGCCGACGCCATGCCGCAGGTGCCGGGACCCGACGGCCTGCTGTCCGAGCGCGAGCTGGCGCTGCGCCTGGGCGACAAGCTGCCGGCCGGACTGCGCGCCGCGGCCACCGCCCTGCGCCCCATCGAACTGCGGCCGGTGGTGCCGCGCAACCCGCTGCGCCCGGAAAGGGCCGAGCCGCTGCGGCACATCTGGCTCAAGGCCATCGAC
>JACRCU010000348.1 GCA_016218865.1 Deltaproteobacteria bacterium
ACGAGCCGGGGCCGCTGCCGGGTATCGACGTGGTCGACCGCTCCGTGAGCCAGTCCCTGGGAGAGCTGGACCACCAGTGGGGCGGCCGCAACGGGGCTCCCAAGTTCCCGTCGCACTTGCCGATTCGCTTGCTGCTGGCGGTGGCCGCGCGCCGCGATGCCGGCGAGCTGGTGGGCGCGTGCCGGCTGACGCTGTTGCGCATGACCCAGGGCGGCATCCACGACCACGTGGCGGGTGGCTGGCACCGTTACAGTACCGATTCCAGGTGGTTTGCTCCGCACTTCGAGAAGATGCTTTACGATCAGGCCTTGATCGTTATGTCTTTGTTGGATCTTCATCGCGCCAACCCCGAGCCGTGGAGCGAGTACGCGGTCCGCCGCACCCTGGACTACCTGCTGCGCGACCTGCGCCACCCCGGCGGGCCATTCTACGCCGCCACCGACGCCGACAGCGAGGGCCGCGAGGGCTGGTACTTCACGTGGCCGTGGGCGGAGGTGCGGGGCATCCTGGGCGACGACCTGGCCGAGTTCGCCGAGCGCTATCGGGCGACCGAGCGCGGCAACTTCTTTGGTGAACACGGCGAGTTCCCCGAGGGGCGCAATCTGTTGCATTGCAATCCGCTGGCAACGGGTGAATTTCCGCCGACTCCTGCCATGGTCAAGGCCCTGGACAGGCTGCGCACGGCCCGCGAGCGCCGCGAGCCGCCGATCCGCGACGACAAAGTGCTGTGTAGCTGGAACGGCTTGGCGATCGGGGCCTTGGCCCGCGCCGGCTGGCGGCTGGGCGAGCCGGGCTACGTGCAGGCGGCGGCGGAGGCGGCGGACGGCTTGCTGGCGCAGCTGCTGGACGAGCAGGGCACCTTGCACCGCAGTGCCCTGGCGGGTCGGCGCGGACCGGCGGGCTTCTTGGACGACTACGCCTTTCTGGTCGCGGGCTTGCTGGACCTGCTGCAGGCGACGGGCGGCGTGCGCTGGCTGCGGCAGGCCGCCCGGCTGCAGTGCGAACTGGACGCGCGCTTTGGCGACCCGCAGGGGGGCTGGTTCCAGACCCCGCTGGACGGCGAGCGGCTGCTGGCGCGCCCGCAGAGCGAGTACGACGGTGCCGAACCGGCGGGCCAGTCGGTGGCGGCGGCCAACGCCCTGCGCCTGTACCGCTGGACCGACGACCCGGCGTGGCTGGCCAGTTGCGACAAGCTCTTGGAGCGAACCAGCCGCGAACTGGCGCGGATCCCCTTGGCCTACGCCGAGATGCTGCGGGTGGTCGAGGCCCGCCAGCAGCCGGCGCGCAGCATCGTGCTGGTCCTGCCCGAAGTCACGCATCCGGACGAAGCGCAGTGGCAAGCCGTGGTTAGAGAGTCGATCGCCGAGTTCGACGTTGCGCTAGTGGTACGAACTGGCGACAACTACACGCAATGGCTCGACGAAACGCCATTGCTGCACGACCGCCCGGCCGAGTCCGCGCACCCCTGTGCCTACGTGTGCCGCGATGGCGTGTGCGCGCTGCCGGCCCGCGACCTGGCAACGCTGAAGCAGCAGTGCCGCGGGCAGCAATCGGCACCATAGGTCGGTTCTGCAGGTCGGCTACTTCTCTGGCTTTTCGGCGGACTCGCCGTTGCCGCCCATGCGCGCCGATTGGTGCAGGGCGTCGGCCTTCTCTTGCATGCTGGTCAGCTTGCGGTACAGCTGCGGAAAGTTGGGGTTTTCCACGTACTTCAGCAGCGGGTTGCGGCCGCGGAATTCCTGCGACGTCGCCTGGATGATGATGTCGCACAGGATGCGAATCTCTTGGCGGGTGAAGGAGTTGCTGACACGGACGATGTTGTGTTTGTTGCTCATAGACTACCTGCGCGCGGGGTAGGAGTTCGGGGCGCAATCCCCACTGCGGCAACGAAGCCGGGGTAGCCGCCGCGGCGGATTGTGCACCAGATCGGGGTGGATAGAAAAGAGGGGGAGGCGCCGCCGCGACAGGTGGGGCCGATCGCCTAGGGACAGCGCGCCCGTCCGAGGCGCCACGGCACAGAATCGCCTGAGAATTTATGGAATTCGCCAGCAAGGCCGCGATCGGGCTCGCCAGCCCACGGCCGCACGAAGCCGGCGCGGAGCGGACCCGACGTGTCGAGTAGGGCGTCGAGCTCGGCACAGGGGGTCGCCATGCCGGGCAGATCGACTGCGGCGCAGGCCGGCGACAGGGCGACCCAGGCATGTTCGGCAGCCTTGGGGCCCAGTTGCCGGCAGCGGCCGGCGAATTCGTCGGCTGACATGGTGTGGCTGGTCGGTCCGGACGGGCTCCAGCGGCCGCTGGGCAGGTCGACCACCACGTGGCGGCGCTCGCCGGGCTTGCGGGTGGGCACCACCAAGGTGATCTCTGCAGTTTCGCTGGCCAATTCGTGCCGCAAGACCGCGTAGAACTGCCCCTGGGCGTCCAAGGCGGTGCGCGCCGGCAGGCCCATCAGCAGCTGCACCAGGGCGATCATCTGGGCAAAGGTGGCGGCACCGATGGCGGGCAGCTGCCGCGACGCGGGCAACAGCTCGGCAAAGCGCGGGGCAAAGCCGGCTACCACCAGCAGAATCGGCGCGAGCGGCGCCTGGTAGCGGGCGGCGTCGGTCGTGCACGCCACCACCAGCAGGCCGGCGATGGCGGCGACCACCGTGCCCAGGCCGTAGGCGGCGACCGTGACCGCGCCGATGGCCCGGCCGTGCACGCGGCGCTGGGCATACAATCCCGCGAAACCAAAGCCGACTACCAGCGTGGCAAACGCCGTGGGCGCCCAGTCGCCGTTCCACCACAGCAGGTAGGCCCAGAAGCGCCCGGGCACAGGCAGCAGCGACTCGGTCGCGCCCAGGCGATCGCCCAGCAGCGCGCGCTGGCTGATGAATTGCCAGCTGGCGGCACCCAGGGCCAGGGCGCCACCCACCGCGCCGGCCAGCAGCGTACCGCGGTTCGGCAGCCAATCCAGCTTGCTGGCGAGTGATTTCGGACCCGGCAAGGCATGCTCGGGATCCGGGTGCCCTGCCGCAGCGCTGAGCCGCGGGCGCACGGCCAGAGCCCACGCGCACAGGCCGGTACCGGCGGCGTAAATCGGCCCCAGGCTGTGGCCCCAGCACAGCAACGCCAGCCCGGCCGACACCCCCGCCAGGTCCCAGGCCCCGCTGCGCGGCGGATAGGGCGGCGAGGCCAGCCACAGCACGGCGGCAATCAGAAACTGGGCGACCACCAAGGTGCTTTCGCTGTGGCCCACCCGCGCAGCCACCGGCGCCCAGATGCACACCGCCGCCGCCAGCAGGGCCGGCAGCCAGCGCCCCGAGGCCCGCCGCGCCGCCACCGCGGCCAGTGCGACCGCCAGACCGCTTACCGCCGCGGCCCAATGGCCCACGCCGTCGTGATGGGCGCCGAACAGGCCCGCCGTCCACTGCTGCGCCTGAAACCAGGCCGGACCGTAGAACTGCAACAGGTGCGGCAAACGGGAGCCGTGCGGTTCGGCGCCGGCCGCCAGCCCCAGCTCCAAGAAGGCGTGGTCGTCGGCGTGGAGCGGCGTAAGCGGCAGCGCGTGGCGCACTTGCGCCGCCACCACCCACAGCAGCAGGCCCATCACCAGCGTGGTCCAGGTGCGCGGCGGCCGCAGGGCCTTGGCCAGCATCGCCAGCAGCAGCACCAGCCAAGCCGCCAGGGCTGCCCAGTCCAGAGCCGTGGTCAGCGTCGGCCAACCGGCGGTCGCGGCGGGCGCCTGCACGTCGCTCGGCGCGCGGGCCGTGGTCAATGGCGGCGCGTTGGCAAAGAAGGTGCCGTGATCGTGCTGACCTACGGCCTGCGCCAAGGCCTGCAGCGCCGGTTCCAGGGCCGGCGAACTGGCCTGACGCCGTGTCTCTACGAACGAGCGCGGCCCGTCGCTGGTGGCGAAAACCAGCGAGGCCGAGCCGCCTTGCGGGCCCTGCAGCTTCAGCTCGATCGCGGTGGGGCTCAGCGCCACTTCTTGCAGGCGGATGCCCGGCAGTACGTCCGCGCCGTCGCGATAGGGTGCGATGAGCTGCAGGACCTCGGCTTCGCGGCCCGGGCCGATCTGCGGCGACGCCGCCCAGGCAGGCGCGGTCCACAACACCGTCACGACGGAAAGAATCAGGAAATGTCTAGACTTGCGCAGCATTGCGGCCCACGGCATCCGCGCCGCTCAGTTGGCGTCGGGCGCGGCAGCCGGCGGCGGTTCCAGCGGCGACAACAGCAGCAGGCCGCCTGGCGCAAAATACACGCCGTCGTCGCTGGAGGTGGCGAAGTGGCCCTTGACGGTGATCTGCTGGCCGATGGTGAAGCCGCGCGCTTCCAGGTGGCGCTCGCCGCCCACCAACAGGCGCTTGCCCAGGCGGTCGGCCTGGTCGCTCAGGAACAGATGCGGCGCGGGCTTGCAGGCCGTCTCGGCCGGCGGGCAGGTGGTCATCGCGGCCACGTAGGCGCGCACCGCCACCTCCCTGGCCTGGGTCGCGTTGTCGGCCGAGAGGAGGCCGCGCACCGACAGGGCGCCGTCGGGGTAGTTCAGCGGCGCCTCGACTGGGTCCAGGTTCGGCGTC
>JACRCU010000349.1 GCA_016218865.1 Deltaproteobacteria bacterium
CGCCGGCCTGGATCGACGGCGTGCATGTGGAAGAGCGCGTGGTCAGCTACATCGTGCGGTTGGTGCAGGCGACGCGGCAGCATCCGCGGGTGGCGCTGGGGGCGAGCCCGCGGGCCTCGCTGGCGCTGATGCGGCTCGCCAAGGCCTGGGCGCTGCTGGCGGGGCGCGATTTCGTCACCCCAGACGACGTGCAGGCCCTGCTGGGCCCGGCCCTGGAGCACCGCATCATGGTCACCACCGACGCGAGCATCGAAGGCGTGACGGCGGCGGCCGTATTGGCCGATGTGGTCCACCGCACCAAGGTCGTCGAGACGCCGACCGGGGTGGTCGTGCCCACCGACCTGCACATCGGGCCTGCCTAGATGCTGGAACCTACCGGCCGCGTGTTGCTGACGACGGGCCTCGGCCTCATGGCTGCAGGTCTGGCTTTGCCGTCGCCGGCCGCCGTGCTGGCCGGAGTGCTGGTGGTGGCGGCGCTGCAACTTGAATTGCACAGACTGCGCAGACAGTTGCAACCCCTGCAGCCGCCGCTGGGACTGCAGGCCGAGCTGGAGGTGATGGCGCGCGGCCGCAGCGTGCAGGGCGAGCGCTCGCATCGGGTCGGCGGCGACATCGCGCTGGTGCTGCGACTGGACCTGCCTGACGAATTCCTGGGTGCGCGCCTGGACATCGACCGCTGGTGGCTGAGCCCGGGCCTGGCTCTGCACGGCGACGGGGTGATGACGCGGGTGCTGCGGCGCCGCGACGACAGCCTGGTGGTGCGCGCCACGCCGCAGACGGCCGCAGTGCATCGGGTGCTGGGGCTCCAGGGCCGGCTGACCGATGCCGGCGGGCTGCTGCAGGCCGAAGTGTTCCTGCCGACCCCGCTGGAGCTGGCGGCACTGCCCCGCTCGCTGCCGCTGGATCTGCGCGCCGTGGCCGAGACGCGCCGCATGTCGCCGCGCTCGGGCATGGGCCAGCGCCCAGACAAGGTGCCCGGCACCGGCGACGACCTGCGCGAGCTGCGCGAGCACCAGCCCGGCGATCCGTTCAAGCACATCGCGTGGAAGGCCTCGGCCGCGCGCGGGCGCCTGATGGCCCGCACCTTCGAGCGCGAGCAGACCCGCTCCATGTTCGTGGTACTAGAGACGGGCGCGACCATGCGCGATGGCGTGGCGGGCCGCGGGCCGCTGGACCAGGCGATGGACCTGTGCCACTCGCTGGCCGAAGTGTGCGCGCGCACCCACGATCCGCTGGGCCTGGCCCTGGTCGATGGCCGGGTGATCGACTCGCGGCCGGTGCTGGAAGGGTTGGCGGCGCTGGAATCGACGGACCGCGCCCTGCTGGACCTGCGCCGGGCGGTGGCCGAGGACCTGGCGCCGCTGAGCGAAGCGCAGCTGGTGACCACAGTAGCGCACTACCTGCGGGCGGTGGCACGGGTGCCCTTGCCGCAGTTGCCCACTGGGGTCGGCCGCTCGGATATCCTGGACCACGTGCGCCAGCGCACCGTGATGGCGGCCCTGGCGCGCCTGCCCGAGCGCGAGCGCCAACCGCTACTGCGCGGCCCAGAGCCCAGTGGACGCGCGGACTTGTCGATCCTCCGGCGCTTCTGCCGGGCCATGGACCTGCCGCTGCCGTACCGCGGGGCCTTGCCGGCGCCGGCGCGGGTGGCGGGGCTGGTGGCCGGCGTGCGCGCCGCGATGGGAGCCCGCAAGGGACCGTTCGCGGTGGTGGTGGTCTCGGACTTTCGCGGTCTTCTCGGTCAGTTGGAGCCACTGTTCCAGGTGTTCGCCGCGGCGCGCCAGGCCGGTCACCGGGTGCTGGCGGTGGCGGTGCGCGAGCTGGATGCCGGTGAAACCATGGACTTGATTGCTGGAGCCGACGACACCGACGCCGCCCGCGGCCTGCTGCGCGCCGATCAGGCCGCCCGGCAAGCGCTGCTGGACGAGCTGGATCAGGGCTGCCGCCGCGTCGGCGCGACTTTCGTCGGCGATGCGAATCCCAAGGAAATTCTGGCTATTTGGCGCTACGGTTAGTTCGAGAGTGGCTGCCGGAGGCGCGGACCGAACAGCCGCTCGGCGTTGGCAGTGGTGATGGCGTCCGCCTCGGCCACGCTCCAGCCGCGCAGCTCGGCGACCTTGGCCAGCGTCAGGCCGACGAAGGCCGGCTCGTTCTTCTTGCCGCGGTGCGGGATCGGCGCCAGGAACGGGCTGTCGGTCTCGACCAGCAGCCGGTCCGCCGGAGCTTGGCGCACCGCCTCGGCAATTTCGCCCGGGTTCTTGAAGGTCACGATCCCTGGAATCGACAAGTAGAAGCCCAGCTCGCGGACACAGCTGAGGCCGAAGGCGGCGGTGCCCGAGAAGCAGTGGATCACGCCGCCGACGTCTTCGGCCCGCTCATCCTTTAGAATCTGCAGGGTTTCAGGCTCCGCCGAGCGCGTGTGGATGCACAGGGGCTTGCCCAGCTGGCGCGCCAGGGCGATGTGGCGAACGAAGATGCGCGCCTGGGCCTCGCGAGGCGACAGATCGTAGTGGAAATCCAGACCTGTCTCGCCCACTCCGATGCAAGACTCGTGGGCGCAAGCCAGCTCGACCGCCTGCCAGAGCCCGTCGCCGTCGGCCTCTTCCAGCCGCTGAGCGTCGTGGGGATGGATGCCGCAAATGGCGCTGACGCCTGGGAATTGCCGTGCCGCGTCCAGGGCCGACTGCAGCTCTTCGCGGTCGCCGCCGGCGCCGATCGCCACCACATGGTGCACGCCGGCGAGCCGGGCCCGCTGCAGCTGTTCCGCCACGCGTGTCCAGTCGCCCTCGGCCGCCATCTTCAGGTGGGCGTGGGTGTCGATCATGGCAGTGTTCTCGATAAGTTAGGGCTCGTAGCGGTAGCCCCAGCCGCGCACGGTGACGATGTGGCGGGGGTGATCGGGCTCGGGCTCGACCCAACGGCGCAGGCGAACGATGAAGTTGTCGACGGTGCGCTCGGTGGGGGTGGCGTCCATGCCCCAGACTTCTTCCAGGATGTCGGCGCGCGACAGGGCCCGGCCGGGGTTGCGCGCCAGGAACTGCAGCAGCACCGCCTCTTTGTCGCTCAGCTCGTGCCACTGGCCGTCGGTGGTGCGCAGCGCGCGGCGCTCCAGGTTCACTAGCGCGGTGCCCACGTGCAGCTCCTGGTCGGTCGGCACTTCCAGGCTGCCTTGGCTGCGGCGAATGTGGGCGCGGACGCGGGCCAGCAGCTCGGCCATGTTGAACGGCTTGCACAGGTAGTCGTCAGCGCCGCCGTCCAGGGCCGAGATCTTGCTCTCGATCTCGTCGCGGGCGGTCAGCATGATGATCGGAGTGCCCAGGCCCAGCTTGCGCGCGTACTTCGCGACTTCGGTGCCGCTCATGCCGGGCAGGCCGATGTCGAGCAGCGCGCAGTCGTACCGCACCGTGCGCAGGACTTGCAGCGCGGCCTCGCCCGAGCGCTGCCACTCGACCTGGTAGCCATCCTGCTCCAGGTTGAGCCGCACCATGGTGCCGATCAGGTTGTCGTCTTCGACAAGCAGGACTCGCATTTCACTCTGCTCCTCGTCTTCGAAGTCGTCCGCGCCGCTGTCGTAGCTGGTTTCGGCGCCGTCTTTGGTCTCCATTGCCTGGGTATCCCTTTACCTGGGTATCGCTTGCCCCGGTATCCTCTGCCCGTCTCTGCCCGCAATACGGACACCGGTAAGCGTCTGTATCTGTACGGCTTTCTTTCCCGTTTCGATGCTCGCTGGGCCGTGGGGCAATGCCACG
>JACRCU010000350.1 GCA_016218865.1 Deltaproteobacteria bacterium
CAGCCAGCAGCCGCGGCGCCGCTGGGACAGCGGCTGGCCAAGGTTTTTGGCGGCTACGAGTACGTGCCGACCCGCGAGGACCTGTTGGCAGTGGCGCCGGAGGCCGAACTGGTGCCAGCGCTGTGGGCCCTGTACCACGCCCCGGAGCAGCGGTTGGCGGTGCGCACGCAAGCGCTGGTCAGCCTTCGCTTCTTCCCGTCCGAGCAAGTCCTGGGGTGGTTCGAGACCGTGCTGCGCGATCCGGCCACGGTGGCCGCCGTGCGGCGCCCCGCGGCCAAGGCGTATGGCTTTGCATTCGGCGAGCGCGCCGTGTCGTTGCTGGGCGAGCTCTTGGGTCACGAGGACTTGCACACGCGCGACAGCGCCGCCCGCGCCCTGGGCGCCATCGCCAGCCCCGCCGCGCGCCAGAAGCTGAGCGAGCGGGACAAGGTCGAGAGCGAGCCGAGCGTGAAAGCGACGCTGGCCGCCGAGCTGGCCAAGCCGGCAAGGAAGCCGTGATGAGCGCGCGCAACTGGTTGTGGGTCCTAGTCGGGGTGCTTGGCGCTTGCGAAACGGGCTACGCTGGCGACACCTGTGTGCCGGACTGCCCCGCCGGTATGGTCTGCAACTTCGGCACTTGCGTGCTCACCAGCTCGAACACGGCCGGCATGGTCGGCACTGCCTGTGCCCAAGACAGCGACTGCTCGTCGGGCACCTGCTTCGTGGGCGGCAGCTTCAGCGGCGGCTACTGCTCGGCCTACTGCGGCGCGCAAATCGTGGCGTTCGCCGCCGAGTGCGCCCCCGGCGCGGCCTGCGTGCAGCTGAGCGAAGCGACGGCCGCATGCATGGACCAGTGCGGCGGCGCCGACGGCGGGTGCCGGAGCGGCTACCAGTGCGTCAGCCGGGATGGCTCGCAAGTCTGCATACCGCTGTGCACTTCCAGCGACCAGTGCCCGGCCCTGCAGCGCTGCGATCTGGCCAGCGGCAACTGCGTGTCCACCGCTGGCGTGCCCGACGGCAAGGTCGGCAGCCCGTGCGGCAGCGACTCCGAGTGCCACAGCGAGGTCTGCATCGACGAGGCGGGCTCCAAGGGGGTGTGGAAGGGCGGCTACTGCTTCGACATTTGCGACGCGGCTGGCGAGGGCAAGCCGTGCACCGCCAAGGACGGCAGCCAAGAGGGCCTGTGCGCCGGTATCCCCGACCCCGACGGCGGCGAGACCAGCTACTTCTGCATGGCGCCGTGTGCCACGTCGGTCGACTGCCGGCCCGACTACATGTGCACGGCGAGCGTGGACTTCAAGACCTCGTCCGGCCTTGGGGTTTGCCTGCCCAGCTGCACGACCTACGGCTGCGACGGCGGCCAGGTGTGCGATCCGCAGAGCGGCGTGTGCGTAGAAAAGACCTCGACCCCGAGCACGCTGGAGCACGTGGCGCTGGGGACGGTTGAGGTCGGCAAAACCGCGAGCACCTTCAAGACGGTGAGCGTCAGCGTGCCCGCCGACGCCGTGAGCGTGACGCTGTACGCCCGGCCGACCGACCTGAGCGCCGAGCTGGCGCTGACCAAGGCGACCCAGCCCGACGGCAAGGTCGTGCTCGACTACTTCAACCCGCTGGTCAGCGACTTCAAGGTGGTGCCGCTGGGCGCGGGCGTGGTGTCGGCCCTGTACCCCAACTCGCCGCGCCTGGGCATTGGCCCGGGAAGCTATCAATTCACTTGGGGAAGCTACGGCGGCGCCACGGTGCAGCTGGATGCGGTGGTCAAGCGCGCCAGCGGCCTGCTGCAGTCGGGCACGCTGCCGGTGGTGCTGTGGTTCACCAACCAGAGCCGGCTGTCGGCACAAAATGCCCCGAACGACGCCAACTTGCAGAGTGCCCTGGCCAAGCTGGGCAGCATCTACGGCGCGGTGGGCATCCAGCTGGGCACGGCGACCTACAAGCAGGTCGGCGGCGGTATCGCCACCAGCGCCGCGGTGATCGACAACGACGGCGAGCTGCAGCAGCTGTTCGCCACCGCCGACGGCAGCTCGGAGCCCGGCCTGCACTACTTCTTCATCGATCAATTCGCTGGCGATGGCGGCGGTTACGTGACCCTAGGGCAGTCGGGCGGCATCCCTGGTCCGCCCAGCTTCCCTGGGCTGCCCCACGGCGGTGTGGCGGTGGCGCTGGCGTACCTGGACGACGACGTGTCGACCTTTGCCGCGGTGATGGCCCACGAGGGCGGCCACTACATGGGGCTGTTCCACACCTCGGAGCAGAACGGCAAGAGTTTCGACCCCTTGCTCGACACGCCGCAGTGCCCGTCGACCAACGACGGCGACGGCGACGGCCACTTGACCAGTGAAGAGTGCAGCGGCCACGGCGCCACCAACCTGATGTTCTGGCTGGCCGGGCCGGACCACAGCCAGCTTTCTGCCGACCAGCGCTACGTCCTGCTGCGCAACCCGACGGTATCCACCGGCCCGTAACCCTGGGCGCTGACCCGCTTTCTCAACAATCCACCGGGACCAGGAGCTGCCATGAGTTTGCCCGCACAAGGCTGGAGCCGCGACGAAGTGCTCGGCACCATCGACACGTACCGAGCCGGCGACGCCAACTGGCGGGCCGGGCGCACCTTCAGCCTGGTCTACTACGCGGGCGAGGAGGTCAAGGCGGTAGCCGAGGCGGCCTTCCTGAAGCTGTTTGCCGAGAACGCTCTGAATCCGATGGCGTTTCCGTCGCTGCGGCGGATGGAGACCGAGGTGCTGGCGATCGCCGCCGAGCTGCTGGGCGACCGGCGCGCGGTGGGAACGATGACCTCGGGCGGCACCGAGTCGATCCTGATGGCGGTCAAGACCGCCCGCGACTGGGCCCGCCAGCAGCGCCCCGAGGTGACGGCGCCCGAGATGCTGGTGCCTGCCACCGTGCACCCGGCTTTTCACAAGGCGGCCCACTACTTTGGCGTGCGCGCGGTGGTGGTGCCGGTGGCGGGGGACTACCGCGCCGACGTGGAGGCGGCCCGCAAGCTGCTGAGCAGCAACACCATCCTGGTGGTCGGCTCGTCCTTCGCCTATCCCCACGGCGTCATCGACCCCATCGCCGAGCTGGCGCAGCTGGCCCAAGAGGCGGGGATTTTGTGCCATGTGGACGCGTGCCTGGGCGGGATGATCCTGCCCTTCGTCGAGCGCCTGGGGCACCCGCTGCCGCCGTGGAACCTGGCGGTGCCGGGCGTGACGTCGATCTCGTGTGATCTCCACAAGTACGGCTACACGGCCAAGGGCGCTTCCGTGGTCCTGTACACCACCCGCGAGCTGCGCCGCCACCAGTTCATGGGCTACGCCGACTGGCCGGGCGGGCTGTGGGGCTCGCCGTCGGCCGCGGGCACCCGACCGGGCGGTCCGATTGCCGCAGCCTGGGCCGTCCTGCACTTCCTTGGCGAAAATGGTTACTTGCGCATTGCCCGCCAGAGCCTGGAGGCGGCCAAGACCATCCAGGCCGGTATCGCCGCCATCCCCGGCATGCTCGTGCTGGCCGAGCCGGCCGCGACCGTGTTCGCGTTCTGCATGGACGACGGCGACACCTACCGGCTGGGCGACGCCATGCAGGCGCGCGGCTGGAACCTGGACCGCCAGCAGTCGCCGCCGGCCCTCCACGCCATGATCACCGCGGCGCACGTTCCGCATGTCGAGGCATTCCGTGCCGATCTGCGCGCGGCGGCCGAGGAAGTGCGCGGGCTGCCGCCGGCCAGCGAGGGCGAGGCGGCCATGTACGGCATGATGGGCAGCCTGCCGGACCGCGGGATGGCGCACGAGATGATCGTGGGGTTCTTGGATTCGTTGGGATAGGTGCGGCAGGCCGGTGCGTGTGCGGACTCGCTCGGCAACCGGCGGTGGGCATTTGTGAACGGCGGCCCGACCGTGGCAGTTTTTTAGTAAAATCAAAGAGTATATACCATTGACGCATGCTACCCCGGCGCGTACGCTGGCGGCGCGAGGACCGAGGAGTCCTGTGCGGCGCACGCTGTGCTCGGCGTTCGCGCAGGCCCTGGAATTCGGGGCCTTGCCTCGCCCACCCGTCGCCGGGAGAAGGTCAATCATGAAAACATGGAGTTTTGCTGTGTTGGTGGTGCTGTCGCTGGTGGCCAGCGTCGCCGTCGCCGAGGACGAAGAGGGCTGCAAGGACCACCCGCTGTTCAACCGGATGCCCAATGCGCGCATCGCCGGCTGCCAGGCCAACCAGTTCGACCTGCGCAAATTCCCCATTGGCGAGATGCCCAAGGGGTCGGAAACGCTCAAGTCGGTGGCGGTCGAGGGCGCCGTGCAGTGGCTCAAGTTCGAGTTCAACGAAGGCGCCGGCCAGCCACCCAGCGGCCTGCAAATTCAGCGCAACTTCGAGAACGCGACCAAGGCGGCTGGCGGCCGCATCGAAGGCAGTTGGCCGGGGTGGTGCAAGGCGATGTACGACGGCGAGGGCATGCCGAATATGGGCAACGGCTGCACCAGCTTTGGCCTGACCATGAAGTTCCAGAAGAACGGCAAGGAAATCTGGGCCTTTCTGCAGGCAGGCGAGAGTGACGGCGCCTACTCGCTGACCGTCGCCGAGCGCGCCCAGATGAAGCAGGACATCAGCGCCAGCGAAATCGGCGACAAGCTAGCCAAGGTCGGCTTCGTCGCGCTCTACCTCAACTTCGACACGGGCAAGGCGACCATCCAGCCCGACTCGAACGCCACCTTGGACACGGCCGCCGAGGCGCTGAAGGCCAACCCGACCTTGCGCATCGAGGTGGGCGGCCACACCGACAACGTCGGCAATCCCGAAGCCAATCAGAAGCTTTCGCACGAGCGGGCCCAGGCGGTGATGGCCGCGCTGAGCAAGCGGGGCATCAAGGCCGACCGCCTGACCGCCAAAGGCTACGGCCAGACCATGCCGGTGGCGGACAACCGCTTGGAAGACGGCCGCGCCAAGAACCGCCGGGTCGAGCTGGTCAAGCAGTAGTCACGGCCCGAAGGCCTGACGAACCTCCGCGTACTTGTTAGCGATTTGCCGCGCCCTGCCCTGCCGCGGGGTGACTCGGTCCGGAGGCAGCGCGCCTCGTCCAGCTCCAGGTCGGAGTTCCCTGGGTGTCCCACGCGATGGGCCTAGTTCTTGGCCGAGATCGCCTGCAAGAACGCCTCGTTGCCGTCGATCACCACATCGCTGAGGTTCACTCGCCGCGCCTGCACTTCGCGCAGCCGCACGTTGCGCACGACCACGTTCTGCCACCGGCAATCGGCCAGCAGCACCTGCTCCAGGTCGCAGTCGTGGAACTCCACGCCCTGCAGGCCCCGCTTGCGCCAACCGTCGCCACCGGTAATCAGCAGGTTGTCCAGGCGGCTGCCGACCACCTTCACGTCGATTAGGCGCGCCCCGCGCAGCACCGACGCCCGCAACTGCGACCGAACCAGCTGCACACGGCGAAGCTGAGATGCGTCGATTTCCACATCATCCAGCGCACTTGCGTCCGAATCCAGCTCGGCAACCTGGCACCCGTTCAGCTGCACGCCGGTCCACGCCGACTCCTGACTCAGGCGCAGCCCCTTCAGCTCCGTGCCCGCGATCTTCACACGTTGCATGCGGCTGCGGCCGGTCAGCGCGAGCTGCGTCACCTGCGAGCCAGTCACTTGCAGCTCGGCCAGGTCGCTGTCGCTGACTTCGCTGGACTCCACGGAGCTGCCGTTGAACGCGCAGCCGCGCACACTGCCGTCGCGCACAGCGATGCCCTCGACCTGGCTGGCGCTGACGGCGTTGCCGACGAAGACGCCGCGCTGCAACGTCAGCTGGAGCGACGACATGCGGATGCCGTTGCCCTGGAAGGTGTAGTCGCGACTTTCTTGCAGTTCTACCCGCGACATCCGCGTGTCGTTGTCGCGCAGATCGCTGGCGTACACGCCCTGCAGGTCCGAGCTGCGCCACGGAGCATGGGTAGCGTCGCGCATCGGTCCGGCGATCGACTCGAGCAGACTTGCGGCAAAGCCCTTGACTTTGGCCGGCGGCACCCGCGGCGGCGCGCTGGCCCGCTGCGAGAGGGCCTCGATCAGCTCGGCGGCCTGCTCGGCCGTGAGGGTGCCCGATTTGTTCATTTCAAGAACCTGTTGAATCTGAGCTTTCATGGTTCGCTCCGTGCTGTGCGCACGTCCGGTGCGCGTTTGCGTCAGGGTCATCACTCCGCCTCCGCGCCTTGCAGCGTGCGGATTTGCCGCATCGCCTCGGCAAAGGACAGCTCGCCGTTCTGCAGCCGCTGCAACACCCCGGCCACGCGGGCGTCGTCGTGCCGGGCCGAGGCGGGCGGCACGGTCCCGCGCTCGGGCAGCGACACCGCCTGGCGCGCGGCGAGCTTGTTGCGCAAGTCTTTCAGGCGATTCCGAATCGTTGGATAGCTCAGCCCCAGCGCCGCCTCCATGTCGCGCACCCGGCCTTCGCTGAGGACAAAGATCCGCAACAAGTGCAGGTCGTCGCCGTCCAGTGTTGCGAACTCATTGAACTGAAAGGGGCCCTCGACCCGAATGCCACAGTGCTCGCAGGCGAGGACGTGCGGGGTCAGGGCATCGTGGCAGGCAGGACAGAGCAAATTGGCGTCGATGCGGTTCATGCCCACAGCGTAGGTCGCCGTAGTTGATATGTCAAATTCAATTTTGATATTTTAAGAAAGACCGCGGTGCCGCCGCAACAAACCCGGGCGCGGGCCCGCCCTGGACGGACGCGGCGCGGGATCGCGGCCCCCGGTGCTGGGTGGCAGCGGGCGGCCCGCGGCGGCAAAGTCCTGATGTTTGCAGCGGTTTGGAGGCGAGGCGAGCGACCGAGGTGCCCGCAAAGGTGTCAAGTGTCAATACCTGACACCCCCACAGCCCTACAGCGACATGCAGCAGCGGAAGCCGATGTGGGCCGACTGGGTCGAGCCGCCCTGGTTGTCGCGGGCGGTGGCGCGCAACGCATCCGCCTCACTGCCCCAGTGCCCGCCGCGGACCACGAAGCCGGGCCCCCCAGCGGGTCCGGTGGGGTTGGTGACGGTCGGGCCCGCCTTGTAGGGGCCATAGAGGTCGGCGACCCACTCGGCCACGTTGCCGGCCATGTCCCAGACGCCGAACGGGCTGTCGCCCTTGAAGTACGTGCCGGTGGCGGCAGGCCCGTCCTGGCAGCCCTTGCTGTTGGCGAATTGGCACAGGTCGCCGGGCAACGTGTCGCCCCAAGGGTAGGCGTAGCCGAACTGGCCGCGGGCGGCGAACTCCCACTCGGCCTCTGTGCAGAGGCGCTTGCTGACGTGCTTGCAGAAGGCGGCGGCTTGGCCGCGGTCGACGAAGTTGACGGGATAGCCCGACTTCATCTTGTCGCCCATGGTGACCTTGTCGCCCGTGCCGGGTGCGGTGCAGGCGCCGTCGATCATGCACTGCTGGTAGGCCGCGACTGTCACCTCGGCCTGGTCGATGAAGAACGCGCTCAGTTTGACGCTGTGGACCGGCTCCTGGTCGCTGGCGCAGCCGGCGTCGATGCCCTGGGTGCAGCCCATCTGGAAGGTGGTCGAGGGAATGAACTGCATGTAAGCCGGCACCACGCCTTCGACTTGGCAGGTCGCGCTGCAGCCGTCGCCCGAGCTGCTGTTGCCGTCGTCGCACATTTCGCCCGGTCCGATCGCGCTGTCGCCGCAGACCGCCTGGACCGGCTGGCACTTGACGTTCAGGCAGGCCTGCGATTCCGGGCAGGGGTTGTCGCCCATGTGTGGGAAGAAATTGCACTCGTGGCTGATGCACAGGTCGTCGGTGCAGGGGTTCAGGTCGCTGCAGTCGCCGTCGAAGTTGCACGTCGCGGCGTCGCTCCCGTCGATGTCGTCGACCGGGAGCAGGTCGTTGCCGCCGATGTCGGTGGCGCTGTCGTCGCCCGGGTTACTGTCCGACCCCTGATCCGTGCCGGAATCGCTGTTCTGGTCCGCACCGCCCAGCGAGTCCGCGCCCGTGTCGCCAGCGTCGCCCAGCCCGTCGGCCACAGCCTGCTGCGCGGCGAGCCGCTGGTTGAGCTCGGCCTCGCTGGCCAGGTTTTCGATGCAGCCGGGCGCCACGAGCAGCGCCGCCAGCGCGCCAAACCAGGTGCGCAGCTGCGACTGAGAAAACGGAGGCGCAATGGGCATTTACCACCCCACCTGGGCAGCCAGGCCCGCACCGTCGGGTTGGAGTATCGGCAGCCACCGCACGGTCGACCGGGGCGCTGTGGGCGACGAGACGCCCGCGGCAATGGCCCACACCGCGAGCGCGCCCGCCACCGCACCGGCCCCGATCGCCGCCTTCTGCCAGGTGCGGGCCGAGTCGGCCAGGGTCAGGTAGTTCTGCTTGCTGGCCTGGTCGCGCACGTCGATGCCGTTGGCCTGGTGCGACTTGTCGTTGGCCATCCACCACAGCGCGACGCTGGCGGCAGTGGCCGAGGCGGCGGCGACGATTGGCCAGACTGGAGCCCCACTTGCGGCGCGCGGGGCCCGGTCGCGCTGGACCGCGACGGGCGGGGTCGCGGCGGGCCCGGCCTGGGCAGGTTCGTCGCGCTTGGCTGGCTGGGGCGCTGAGGGCGGCTGGGTAGCTGCGGCCTTGGCCGGTTCGCTGGGCGCAGGCGGAGTTGCGGGGTCGGCGGCGGGCGCATTCTTGGGCTTGGGGGCCGGCTCCGCAGCGACCGGAGCTTGCTGGTCCAGGCGAACGCGGAGGTCGTCGGCGCGGCGCAGGGCATCCTTGCGCTCGGCGGGCGTGATGCCCTCCAGGCGCGCGTACTCCAGGAAAAGCGCCCGCGCCTCGGCCAGGTTGCCAGCCTCTTCGGTGGCGCGGGCCGCGTTGAACAGCATGAGCGGCACGTGCGACTTGGCGTAGGCGGCCAGGTACAGGTCCGCGGCCTGGGCGTAGCTTTTCGCGTGAAACAGGGCCTTGGCGCGGGTGGCGAGGACTTCAGCGTCGGTGCGCGCATCCGCCAAGGCCGGGACACACAGGAACATGCTCGCAACGGTCAGCCAGGTCACGATGGATCGCATTGGATTCTGACCATGCGCACGGATCACCGCGCCGGGGGGAGGATAGCACCCTATCCGTCCAATTCGAATCGGAAGCCGGGGCCGTTCCCAGGGCTCGAACCGGGTCCCCGTCTGGGTCTCGCCACTGGCCAACCGGATCTGGGAAGCTGTCCCCGCGCGAATCAAGTGGCGCGCGTGGAGCGGGACTTGGCCAGCCGGAAGCGGGCCCGCGGTTCTTATGGCGCCACGGTGCACTTGCCCTTGAGACAAACGGCCGGGCCCGGCACCGCGCACTTGCACATGGCTGCACCGCAGGGACCGGTGTAGGCCGCGACCAGGCCCAGCAGCGCGTCGGTCTTGGCGTACTTGTTGACGGCGATACCGCCGCACGGCAGGCCGCCGACCGGGCACATCCCCGTGGCGACCACCGTGCATTCGCTGTCGCTGCCGCAGAAGCTGGCGAGTTGCTGGGCCGTGCCGACCAAGGCGGCCAGCTTCTCGTCGCAGGTCCCGTCGCAGTCCGGCGGACAGGTGCGGCACTTGCCGCCCAGGCAGAAGGTCGGCGGCGCCGGGCCGCAGCCGCAGTGGAAGCCGCTGCAACTGGCCGCACCCGCTTTGCCGGCCAGATTCTCCAGCGCGCTCAGGTCGTTGCCCACGCCCACGCCCAGCTGGAAGCAACCGACCGAGCCGCAGATGGGGAACTCGAAAGGCTGGCAGCCCTTGTCTTTGGTACAGGCGGTGAGCTTGGGCTCCAACGCAGTGATTTGGCCCATCAAGTCCACGCAGGTGGCCGATTCGCACTCTTGCAGGGGACAGCCGTTGTAGTCCTTCTTGCACACACAGTTGAGGGTGCAAGGGCCGCAGCCGGCATCGTAGCTCACGTCGACACTGCTGTCGGCGTCTTGGCCCGGGCTGGTGTCGCTCACCGCCACGTCACTGACGGTGGCGTCGGCGAGGGAATCGGCAGCGGGGGCACCATCTTGCGCAGTGCCGTCGGCGCCCGCATCGGCAGCCGTGGCGGCGTCGCCGTCGGCCGTGGTCGCATCGCTGGCGACCGCGGTATCGGCGGCGTCGGTCGCCGGAGCAGCGGTGTCGGCCCCTTGGCCCGCGGGGGTTGTGGGCGAGCTACAGGCGGCGACGGCCAAAATCAGAACCAGAGCCACCGATTGAATTTGCTGCTGGAGAGCCATGTTGCCTCGCTGGCGCGGCCCACAGCGTGCGCACTGGCGCGCATCCGGGCCGCTGGCCCCAGGCTACTGCCGACGGCGGACGGGCGTCAACGCGCCGGACGGTGTGGCCCCGCGGCTCCAAACCTGGCCGGCCCACGCAAAGCCTGTGGCCGCCGCGCTGGTGCTGGCGAACGCGAAATTGGCGGCGATCGCCAGCAAGTTGGCGAGTCTGGGGTTGACGGCCTGGGCACGTTCGCGCACCCTGTCGACCAGTTTCCCAAATCGCAAAGACCGGCCGGGTCGGGCAGCGGGCTGCCGTCCCTCGGCCGCGGAGGGTTTCCATGTTGAAGGACAAGTCGCTGCTGGAATACGTTCAAGAGCACGAGAAGAATCTGGCCAACCACGTCTACCTGACCCAACCCACCGGCGCCGGCGCGGTGGTCGACTACACCTGGGGACAGGTGATGGATCAGGCGCGGCGCATGGCCGCCCACCTGCAGTCGCTGGGCCTGCAACCCGGCGACAAGGTGGCGATTCTGTCCAAGAACTGCGCGCACTTCTTCATCGCCGAGCTGGCGATCTGGCTGGGCGGCTTCACCACGGTGGCGATCTTCCCCACCGAAAGCGCCGACACGGTCCGTTTTGTGTTGGAGCACAGCGAGTCCAAAGTCTTGTTCGTGGGCAAGCTGGACACGTGGCCGGCGCAGGAGCCGGGCGTACCGGCCGGGATCCAGCGCATCGCCTTCCCGCTGGCCCCGGCGGGCGCGGCCGAGGGCTGGGACGCCATCACCGGTCGCACCGCGCCGCTGGCCGGGCACATCACCCGCGAACCCGGCGATCTAGCTATGATCATCTACACCTCGGGCTCGACGGGCACGCCGAAGGGGGTGATGCACAGCTTCCTGGGCATGTCGCGCGCCACCCACTGCATCGTGGAGCGCATCGCCATGGTGCCAGGCGAGCGGGTGCTGTCGTACCTGCCGCTGGCGCACATCTTCGAGCGCGCCTATGTGGAGTGCGGATCGCTGCTGGTGGGCGGCGGCCATGTGTTCTTTGCAGAGTCTCTGGACACATTCTTGGCCGACCTGAAGCGCGCGCGGCCGACGGTGTTCCTGTCGGTGCCGCGGCTGTGGCTGAAGTTCCAGCAGGGCGTGTTCGCCAAGATGCCGCCTTCGCGCCTGGACTTCTTGCTGAAGATACCGTTCCTGGGCAAGAAAGTGGGCAAGAAGGTGCTGACCGGCCTGGGCCTGGACCATGTGCGTCTGGCGGGCAGCGGCTCGGCGCCGATCCCGGCCGAGCTCATCAGCTGGTACCGCCGGCTGGGCCTGAACCTGATGGAAGGCTATGCGATGACCGAGGATTTCGCGGTGTCGCACCTGTCGACCCCCGAGGCGAACCTGCCCGGCTTCGTGGGCCCGCCCTACGACGACGTGCAAGTGCGCATCAGCGAAGAGGGCGAGGTGCTCATCAAGTCGCCCGGGCGCCTGATCGGCTACTACAAGCGGCCGGACCTGGACGCCGAGGTGTTCACGGAGGACGGCTTCTTCCGCACCGGCGACCAGGGCGTGCGCAACGAGCAGGGCCTGCTGCGCCTGACCGGGCGCGTCAAGGAGCTGTTCAAGACGGCCAAGGGCAAGTACGTGGCGCCGGCGCCGATCGAGAACAAGCTGAACGAACTGCCGCTCATCGAGCTGTCTTGCGTGTCGGGCTCGGGCCAGCCGTCGGCCTACGCCATGGTGGTGCTGGCCGAGGACCTCCGCAAAACCCAGGACACGCCCGAGACCAAGGCGCGGGTAGAGCGCGAGCTGGGCGAGTGGCTGAAGACGGTCAACGCCGGGCTGTCGGGCTACGAGCAGCTGCAGATGGTGGTGGTGATGCCGGGGCCGTGGACCATCGAGGACGGGACGCTGACGCCGACCATGAAGCTGAAGCGCGCCAAGATCGAGGCGCTGGTGGAGCCCAAGCTGGCGCAGTGGTACGGGAATTCGGCGGCGGTGCAGTGGGCGTAGATCCTGCGGCCAATGCTTGCGACGATAGCGATGCGGCACGGCAGGGCGGTCGGGACGGCGGCCATCGTCGGTACCGGGCCCGGTGCGGTGCTGGGTTTGGGCGTCCCGGTCCGGCGACGTAGGACCGGGCGGGCTGCGGAGACACTGGCGCCGGCCCGTCGCGCTGCGGCCGCCGGTCGCTGAAGATTCAGAAGAAATCGGGGCTTTCCTGCTCCCGGCGGTGGCGACGCTTGGGCGCGCCGCCACCCTGTCGGGCCAGCATCGCTGACGCGGGGGCGGCCTTTCGCACGATTTTCTGTGGCAAGAACCTGGAACTCCCCCCCACCGTCATTCCCGCGAAAGCGGGAACCCAGGCTCGTCACCTTGAATTCGTTGAGGGATTGCGGCGCTGACGGGACCCAAACCACGCCGCGCCGCAAAGGCCGCCTTCGCGTCATCCAGTGTCGGTCACCCCTGCGGCAACCTGTTGCTCGGCGAACGGGTGAGGTTCCGAAACAGGGGCCGGTGGCGACAGTCGTTCATCGGCCCGGCCTTTGAAAAGGCGGGCTATCATGACCCCGTCCGCCTTCGCGGACGGGCGGAATGATCCAGACGCTTCCAGCAGGCCGCGGAGGCGAGTGGCGCTAGGATAGCCAGCAAATTCATTGGCTTTTAGTCCAAACGCCCGCGACTCCGAATTTGAAAACCCGCCCTCGGCGAGCGCCAACGCTGGACCGCGCCACACTACGACAGTATGCTGAGCCAGCTATTCACCGGACGCTGGCCACAAGCAGGAGGACCCGATGGCAGGGATGCGAGCACAGGTACCTGAGCGCGCACTTGCCGCGATGGTGCGGGGTGCGCTGGCCCTCGCCTGCGCCGGTCTCTGTGAATGCACCGCGCCCGCGGCCAGCCCTGGCAAGGACGTTGTCGGCACGGGCGACGGCATTGCTGCGGAAGATGTCGTGGATGCGGGCGGTACTGCCGATGCGGTCGGGGACGCGTTGGTCAACGATGTCCCTGACGGTGCGAGCACCCCCGAAGTTGCCGACGCCTCGACGGTCAAAGATGTTCTTGATGTCGCTAGCACTCCCGACGTGGCCGACGACGCGACAGGCAAGGATGTGCCGGATGTCGCTGGCGCACCCGACGTTGTCGACGCGGCCGAGGTGGCCGACCCGGGCGATGGATTCGACGCCGACGTGGCCTGCCCGCCGCACAGGGTGCCTCTGGTCAAGGGTGGTGTGGTCGTCGACCCCTGCGGGTGCTGCGAGATCGCGCCGGACTGCACTGGCTACTTTGGTGGAAGCCCCTCGGGCAATCAATGCAGCGAGACCTACGACGCGGCGCCGCCGTGCTACGAAAGCTACGACAGCAAAGGCTGCAAAGTGCTCTACTGCAGCGGATCGTGCCTGAGTGGCCCGCCAATGGATGTGGTGGTCGACAGCGGCGACTAGCCGCCCGACAGGCGCAACTTCCGCTTGACCCCGCGCCCGCACCGGCTAGCCTGCCCTAACCGGTCCGCCGACCGCCGACAAGCCCCGCGATGCCGCTGACCCTTGCCCACCCGGCGGCGATTCTGCCGCTCCACCAGCTGCTCAGCCGCCGCGCGGTGCTCTCAGCGCTGGTGGTGGGCAGCATGGCGCCGGACTTTGCCTACGTGGTGCCCGGCGTTCCGTTCGACGCCCACACGCCGCTGGGTCTGCTGTGGTTCGGGCTGCCGGCCGGCTGGCTGGGCTACTGGCTGTGGCACCGGCTGCTGGCCGGGCCGCTTTTGGAGCTGGTTCCGCCCGGGTTGGCGTGGCGGCTGCGGCCGTTCCTTGGGCCGGAACATCGGCTGCCGGAGCGGTCGGCCGTTGCGGTGACCGGTTCGCTGCTGGCTGGCGCGGCGACGCACCTGGTCTGGGATGCCTTCACGCATGTGCACGGCGCGGCGGTGCGGGCGTGGCCGGGGCTGCAGGCCGAGGCGGTGCGGCCGGGCGGTCGGTCCGTGCCGGTTTTCAAGGTCCTGCAGCACGGGAGTACTGTGGTCGGGCTGGCGGTGCTGGCCGTTTGGCTTTGGCGGGTGCTGCGGGACGCGCCGGGGGCAAGTGCTGGCGCGGATTCCGAGGTCGGGCTGTCAGCGACGCGGCGGTGGCTGCAGGTGGCCGCGCTGGTTGGGATTCCGGCGATGGTTGGCCTGGTGCGGGCGAGTGAGCTGCCGGCCGGGACGTCGCTGGAGGTGCAGGTGGGTGCGGCGGTTTTTGCGGGGTTGCCGGTTGGGGCTGGGGTGGTTTTGGTTTGGGCTATTGGCTGGTGGCGGGGTTCGGGCCGGAGTGGCATGACGTCAGGCGGCAGCCGCTTGACCTGACTGCAGTGTCTCGGTAGATCAGGTCAACCACTTGCCGTACATGGAGAGTCACCCGTGGCCGACCAAATCACCCTGAAACTCCCCCTCCCCGGCCAGTCTGCCGAAGACCCCGGCCTCGTCGCCGAGACCCTGGCCGAAGTCAACGCCGCCTTCGAATCCGGCGCCCTGCACACCAGTCGCGCCATCGCCAGCGTGGTCCTGGCGCGCATGTTCCACTCCGACCCGCGGCGGTTCCTGGCCGAGGGCGAGGAGCACGCCTCGTTCCAGGCCCTGCTCGGCAGCCCGGACCTGCAGGTGGGCAAGGCGGCACTTTGGTATGCCCTGGCCATCGAGCGCAACTTCGCGCTGTTTCCCGCCGCTTCGGAGCACCTGACGGTGTCCCGGCACCGCCGGTTGGTGCACGTCAAAGACGAAGCGCAGCGCACCCAGCTGGCCGAACGCGCCGTGGCCGAGGGCCTGACGGTCGTCCAACTGGAAAGCGCCATCGCCGCCCTGCAGCCGCCGCGGCCGGCGGACTGGAAGCCGACCGGACGCCCGAAACTGCCCGAGCCGGTCAAGGGCCTGACGCGCGTGCACGCGGCAATCGCCAAGCTCGACGCCGACATCACCGGCATGAGCGAGGACCAGGTCGCCGAGCTGCTGAGCCAGGCCGAGGCCCACAAGGCGGCGCTGGAACAGTGGATTGCGACGGTGCGCGGTCAGCTGGAGGTCTAGACACTGCGAAGGAAGGGGGCGCCGGCCGGGGGCCTGCTCCCCTCGGGCAAGCCAGAGCGCTGCGTGGAGAGCGTGAATGCGGTCACACCAAGACTGTGTGCCGCCGCGGCAGCCGAGCCGCTGAGGCCGTGTGCGGAGGGCGCCGGCGACCCGAGTTCTCACGTGAGAACTCCACCATTGCCATTTCGAGCCAATTCCGCTGCGACCGATTTCCGTCGTTTTCCAAGACCCGGCGATGGCTTGCAGCACAGATCCGCGAATTCCGCTCCGAAGCTTTCGAGTAAGAGAATCCAAGCCGGCGGAGGCCGGCGCCGCAAACTAGGCGCGGGTTCACCCGCCGGCCCACAACGGCGAGGCTCCACGACGCGTGTCTTCACCCGCCGGCCCAAAGACGGCAGCCCTGCCCTACGCGGAGGTTGACCCGTCTGCCGGATCCAACGGAAACCCACGCCGTGCGGCTTTCACTGTCCATTTCATCACGAGCTCGGCCGCAGCGACCCTGTCGTCGAGCCGCGCCACCACATCACGCGACACGGCGCACCTCGGTCAAGACTTGTTCGCGGAATGCCGGCTTGCGCTCTAACGACCGCGCCGTCACCACGTCCACGCGCCGTCCGAGCCACGACTGGAGCGCGAGAACCAAGCCCATGTAGCGGTCGAAGGTGGCGCGACCATCGAACTCGACCAACACGTCGACGTCGCTGGCGGCAGTCGCATCGCCGCGCGCCACCGAGCCGAACACGCCGAGTGACCGCACCCCCAGGCTCGCGAGTTCCGCGCGGTGGAGGGTCACCAGAGCTTGGACTTCTTCGAACGTCATCGGTCGCGACCTCGGCACCGCCTGGGAGCAGTGTACGAAGGTGCTGAAGGTCCGGCAAGCAGGCTGGTTGGCGACGTTTCTGCCGGAATGCAGCCGGGCCATGGCCTGCGCCGGGGGGTGACGGAACTCACCGCCCAAGCCCATACAACCCCAACCGAAAACTCGGCACCGCCGCATAGTACCCGTACTCGTTGTCGCCGCGGTTGGGCACGTCGCGCTCCAGCACCTTGCGCCACGGATGGCGCTCCATCAGCGCCCGGCAGGCGCCCAGCATCCCGTTCGGACCGGTCGCATCCGTTGTCGCCGCGCCCTGTTGCCGGCCCTGGGCGTGCATGGCGTAGCAGCGGTGGTCGACCACCAGAAACGTCCCTCCCGCGCACACCGGCTCGCCCAAGGCCCGCCATTGCGTGAAGGAATACAGCTGGGCGTCGCGGTGCGGCGGGCGCAAAAGGTACGCCGGAAACGCCCGTTGCGTGCGGTGCGGCGGCGGCGGGTCGCCCATCGCCAGCGCCACCACGCAGGCATCGCGGGCCGGGAGCTGGGCGATGGCGGCGGTCAGGAAGTCCTCGGTCTCGTCCTCGTTGCTGCGGGCGCTCAGGGCCCAGGCGCTCGGCACAGCGGACAGCGCGCAAATCCCCAGCGCCACGGCAGCTTTCTGCCGGCCCTTCGCCGCCACCGCCGCGTCGCTCAGCCACCGCCCCACCTGCCAGGCGGCGACGAACGCGACCAGGACCGCGGCCGGGGCGTGCAGGCGCGGCACCGAGGTGCGCGGCAGGTCGATGAGGGTCAGCGCCATCCACAGCGCCGCCGCGAGCAGTAACCCGAGAAGAAACCTGCGCTCGCGACCCGGCGCTACCGCCGCCCACAGGGCCAGCGCCGTCAAACCCGCCGGGAACAGGTCGGGCTGCAGCGGCAGGGCCAGGCTCAGCCAGCGCAGCGGCAGGCCCAAGACAAAGCTCGCGTCGACCGGTGGCAGCGAGCCGCCCTCTTGCTCCACCGCCAGCGCATAGCGCAAGTGCAGAAGATGCGGGACGATCAGCAGCAGCCCCAGCGCCGCCGCCACCGCCACCGCGGTGCGCGACACCTGCCCGTCACCGTGGGCCTTGCGCCACCACGCCACCACGGCGGCCAGCAGCGGCGTCATGGCGGTCAGCTCGGGGCGGCTCATCGCGGCCAGGGTCAGCAGCGCCACGGAACCCAGCAGATCGCGGCGCAGGCCGCCCTGCAACCCCTGGTCCAGCAGCAGCAAACCGGCCGACAGCCAGAGCATCGCCGGCAGCAGGTGGCTCTCGGTCCGCGCGTCAAGCACCAGCACGGGCAGTAGCGCCAGCAGCCCGGCCGCCGTGGCCACCGCGCCTTTGGGCGGCCGAAAGCGCGCGTACAGGGCCACCAGCAGCGGCAGGGTCAGCAGCGCGCAGGCGGTGTTGACCGCCACCAGGACGCGGTGGTCGGCGACCAGCACGGCAAAGACCAAGCGATACAGGAGGGTCGGCGCGGCGCCAGCGCGGGGCACGTGGGTCAAGGTGGCGGCGTCCTCGGTCAGCCGATACGCCGAGAAAATCATCACCAGGCGCACCGGCACAGCCAGGCGCAGCGCGGCGCCCGCCACCAAGAGGCCAAGGGTGATGCGGCGTTCGAGCGGGCCTAGGCCAGTCAGCCCGGCAAGGGCGAGCCGGGCGATACGAAAAAAAAACCGCCGGCCACCACCAGCAGGGCCGCGCCCAGACCGAGCTGAGTGCGGTCCAAATCGGACCACCAGGTCGCCTGGGCAGCAAAGCTGGTCGGGGTGGTCAGGGTCGGGCGCAGGTCGCCGCGGGCCCGCTGGGTCGGCTGCCAAGACGGTGCCGCAGCTGGGTTTTCATGCTGCTGAATCGGGGTGGGCGCCTGGGCCATGGCCTCGGGCGTCGGGGTCGCCAGCGCCAAAAAGCCGAGCACCACCGCCGCGGCCGCCGCCCGCCGCCGCCGCCACAGCCACACGGCCACACCCCGCGCGACCAGACCGGCCGCCACCCCGGGCGCCCAGCCGCGGGCCTTGCGCAGCTCCCCCTCGGTCTTCAGGCAGGCGGCCACGTCTTTGGCATCGACACAAGCCCGCAGATCCGCAAGCATCGCCTGGACTTTGATTTCCTTGGGCGCGTAGGTCTCGCGCGAACCGGCGGTCATCTTCAGGTAGGTCTCCAGGTCCGCCGCCGCCCGCCGCGGGTCCTTCCGCGTCCACACCACCGCCCGGCAGTAGTAGATATCGGGGTCCGACGAACCCAGGCGCATCGCCTGGTCGATGAGGCGCTCGCCCTCGGCCTGATTGCCCATCCGGAAGTGGTTCATGCCGGTATAGATGAACTGGCGCGGCTCGCCGGCAAACGCCTTCTGCGAGCGCTCCAGGTAGCGGTTCGACTCGGCCCACTGGTCGTTGTGGTGCAGGATGGTACCGACGATGAACGCCGAGGTCGCGTCGGTGGGGTCCTTGTCCGAGCGCTCGCGGTGCACGGCCAGCGACGCGCCACTGTCGGGCGCATCCAGGTAGACGCGGGTGATGTCGAGCACCAGCGCCTTGTCCAGCTCGACGCCGCGGAAGTCCATGCCGTCCAGCAGCGCCAGCGCCTCGCGATACCGCTTGATTTCCTTGTACGTGTGCGCCAGGTGGATGGTCAGCGGCACGTCCTTGGGGTGGCGCTTGGCCGCGGCTTCCAGCAGGTCCAGGATGGTCGGCGCGATGCCGGCGCGGCGGCCCATTTGCGACGCGGCAATCACCACTTCGATGCAGTCCGGCTCGGCCTTGTGCCAGTCGCGGAGCATCTGCAGGCCCTCGCTCGCCTTGCCCGCCAGCTCCAGGTCGCGGGCGACGTGGCCCACCATCGTGCAGGCCTTGGCGCGCAAGTCGGCCTGGGTGTGCAGACTTTCCAGCTCCTTTTGCACCTCGGCGGTGTTGCCCAGCACCTGCTGCGCGCGGGCCCGGGCCAGCCGGCCTTCGACCCCCGGCGCCGTCGGCTGCTGCAGGACTTTCTGGGCATAAGCGCGCGCCTGCGCCGGCTTGACCGCGTTCAGGATGGCGGCGGCCGAGGACAGGATCCAAACCCGCGCCTAGGGCGGCAGCGACTCGGCCGCAGTGACCGCCTTGTCGACCAGGGCCAGCGCCCGCGCGTCGTCGTGGACCCGCGCCGCATTGACCGCGTCGTCCAGGCCGTGGGCCGCCTGCTGACCGGGGTCGTCGCCCTGCCCCGGCACTGCTCCGGCCTGGGTCACCGTAGCCGACCTAGGGAGCCCGGCGTCCTGGCGCGCGCCCTGCCCCGCGGCGACCCAGCGAAACTCGGCTTCGTGGCTTTGGATCTGCTTCTGCAGCGCCTGGGCGACGGCGTCGCGCGGCCCGTCGGCGCAGGCCGGCAAGTCACCCTTGGCCGGCAGCCAGCGCAGGGCGAATTGACCCGTCTTGGCAAAGGGCTCGCCCTCGGTCGCGGCGCCGGTGGGATGGCTGGCCTTGACGGCCACCGCGCACGGCCCGGGCGCCACCTGGTAGCGCACGGCGATGTGGTCGGCCTGGACCTGGGCCTGCAGCAGCGTCACACCCGCCGGCCAATTGGCATCGGGCGTAATCAGGCGCGCCACCACCGCATCCTGGCCGGCCGGAATGACCAGCGCTTCGGCCTGGCCCTGGGCGACCTTGGCGGGCGGCGCCGGCACCTGGGCTTGCGCCGGCAGCACCATAGCGAGCGAAATCAGCGGGCAAAAGCACAGTAGCTTGGGTTGAAGTCGGCGCATC
>JACRCU010000036.1 GCA_016218865.1 Deltaproteobacteria bacterium
AGCGAGGCGCCGATGCCGGCCTGGACCGCGCCCTCTAGCTTGGCGCCCACCGGGCCCACGTGCGCGTGCACGTCGCCCTTGGCCTCCGCGCCCGCAAAGCCGCCCACCGCGCCCTTGGCCCCGATGAAGTCCTTGCTGATACCGACCTTGGCCCCTGCGCCCACGCGCGCGCCCGCGAAGGCCTTGCCCGCCGCGCCCGCACCCGCGTCGGTGCCCAAGAACTTGTTCGAGGTGACCTCGGCGCTGCCCGAGGCTTCGGCGCCGGCCTTGGCCGAGGCATCCGCGCTGGCGACCACACCGTCGGTGCCGACCTTGTAGCCCGCTTTGGCCCCCGCCTGCGCCACCAGCGCCGCGTCGCCCTTGGCCTCGGCCTTGCCGTACTTTCCAGTAGTTTCGGCCTTGCCGCCCACGCCCAAGCGCGCACCCGCCGCCGCGACCGCTTCGCCCGATGCAAGCTCCGCCTTGGGACCGTCTTTGCCCAGCTCGACGGCCGGCTTGACTTCGTTCTTGGCCGACGTGCCCGCAAACGTCTGCGCGTACTTGCCGCCGCCCAGGTCGGTCTTGGTGCCGCCGGCCAGAATCTCTTTGCTGGGGCCGACTTCAGCGACCTTGGGCAGCGACGGGCCCTTGGGCTTGTCGGGCTTGGCCGCTTCGCCGGGCTTGGCTGCTTCGCCGGGGGTCGCCTCGGGTTTGACCAGCTGCACCGTCTTGCCATCGGCGCGGTTGAACTTGGCCTCGCCCACCGGGGTCGATACGGTCGCCTCCAGCTCTTTGCCTTCGCCTGGCTTGGCCGGTGCCACAGGGGCCCCGCGCGGCGCAACCGCCTGCTTGGTTGCCACGTAACCCGGCTTGTTCTCTGGCTTGACCAGCGCTGCACCGTCGGCGTAGTTGGCAAGTGCCACCTTGTCGCGGGTAGCCGCCGCGGATCCTGGCTTGGCCTTGCCAGCACCCCCTCTTGGAGCAGCACCTTGCGGAGCTGGGGTGGTGCCTTGCGTGGCTGGAGTGGGAGCCGGAGTGGTGTGAAGGGGCGCCATGGTAACCTCTTGCCCGGATTGGCCAACTGCGCCAATTTCGCGCACGCCCGCCGGCCGGGTCAAGTCGATCCGCGCGAAAAGGTCAGGACTGAGGCGTGCAGACACCACCCATAGGCTGGCTGCTCGACCATGGCATCGGCGTGGGGGGCAGTCGCGCTAGCGGCCAGCCTGCTGATCGCGCACCAGAGCCTGCAGCTTGTTGAAAAGACCCAGGTTCTTGGTCCGCAGGCGGGCGACGTCGCCAGCGGTGAAGGTCCACACCGTGCAATCGCTGTCTGCCACCACCGAAGCGCCGTGGTAGCCGCCGCCGCTGACGGCGCCGTCGCCAATCAGCATGCCCGGGCGAAGACTGCCGAATTGAACGGGGGGGCGGCCCGGCGTCTCGTACCGCATGTGGCCGCGGCCCGCGCCGACAATGCCGCCGACATCGGCTGGTTCGCCCTGCCGCACGATGTGCGAGCCCGCGCCAAACTGCCTGCGCTGGAGCACGGTCTCCAAGTCTGCCAATTCGGCCGGGCTCAAGCCGTGGGTCACGCGCATCTGCCGCGCCACAGCGGCAAACTCGGACTCGGCGCGCACCAGGGGAGTGGCTGGCACGGTGGCCAGGGCGGCCGCGCGGGGCGGCATAGCCGTGGGCGCGACGGGCGCCGCCGGGGTGGCCTGGGGCGCGTTCGGCACGGTGGTCCGCGCAGCCGGTCGAGCGGCAAACGGATCGAAGGCGCCGGAGCCCGGCGGGCGGGTGGCGGGCCGGGCGGCAAAGGGGTCGAAGGCGGTGCGACTGGCCGGCGTAGTGGCAAACGGGTCGGCGTTCGTGCGGCTCGCCGGCGTGGCGGCGAACGGATCGAAGGCGGATCGGCTGCCGGGCGAGGCCGGGCTGGCTGCCGGCGGTCCGGCCGGCGCAGAAGGGGCAAGGGGCTTGGGGGGATCGCGCTGCGCAGTCAACTTGCACTCCTTGCGGCGATGGAGGCGCTGCTTTGGTCACGACGGCGTTGGCCGGTCTTCCGTGGGCGCGGGCGCCAGCCGCCGTTCGGCAGCTGCCCGACGCTCACCCGGAACCCACGATAGCGCCGCGGTGTGCCGGGCGCAAATCGGGGTGCACCAGCAGGTCTGTTGGCGATTGGACGAGGCACCCGGAAGACGGCAAAATAGCCGCCCGAAACCGGAGGCACTCCATGCATCGACCCATGTCCACTCGCCAAGGAAAGCTCATAGTTTTTGCCATGTTTACCCTTGCCTGTGCGGCGGCCAGCTCCGCCCACGCCGCCGACGAAAGCATCGTTCCCGAAGAGCTGCGCAAGGACGTCTTGCCCGCCAAGCCCAAGGCCGGCGCCTTCAACAACACGCTTTCGATCGGCTCGACGGGCTCCTACGGTCACTCCAGCTCGGTGGTGGGCGCCGCCGACGGCAGCACGGTGGCGATCGGTGTGGTGATCGACGGCCTGTCCGAGTGGGTGTCGGGCGCCTTCGAGTGCGCCAATACCTTGAAAATTCAGCACACGCAGACGCGCACGCCGCAGCTGCCGGTGTTTTTCAAGTCCGCCGACTTCGCCGAAATCGTGTCGACGTCGATCTACCGGCTGCAGAGCGTGCCGTGGTTTGGCCCGTACGCGCGCTTCCGCATCAATACCCAGCTTTTCGGTAGTTACGTGCTCAAGGCGACCGACTACGAGATCAAGCAAACCCGCCTGGATGGCACCTCGACGGCCACCAAGCTGGCAGCGCAGACGCGCTATGACCTGGCCAGCGGCTTCAACCCCCTGGTGTTTGCCGAGACCGTGGGCGCCTTTGCCAACCCGATCGAGCAGAAGTGGATGACCATCAAAGCCAAGTTGGGTGTGGGCGCCCAGCACGTGCGCTCGACCAGCGGTTTTGCCGTGGCCAGCGACGACACCAAGGCCGGCAAGATGGAAATCAAGGAAATCCAAGAAGCCAGCCAGATGGGCGGCGAGGCCGAAGTGGCCCTGGCCGGCGACGTGACCGAGGGCGTGGCGTGGAAGGCCAAGGCCAACGTGTTCTTGCCGGCCTACTCGACCGCGGGCAAGAAAACCGGTTTCGATGCCATGACTTCGGACCTGAGCTTTGCCCTGGGCATCAAGCTGGCCAAGTGGCTGTCGGTGGACTACACCGTGACCGCCCGCCGCGTCCCGCTGGTCCTGGACGATTGGCAGATCCAGAACGGCATCATCTTGACCGCCGGCTTCAAGCTCTAGAGCGTCAATCAGAAACCTCCGAGCCCCCGAGCAACGGAAATCCCGTCCGACAAAAGCTCAAGGATGCTGGGTGGGTCGCAAGCGGGCGCTGCCGCGACCCGCCGCGACGTGGATCGTTGGATGCGGGTTTGTGATCGGTGATCTAGCGGCCTGGCGTCGTCGCGACGCAGTGCAGCAATTCACCACTGGAAGGTTGCGCCTTGACCGCGCGCCGGGCCTGCGTCTACAACCGCGGCACGACGGCTCGCCGGGTGTGGGGCGCCGCCGCCATCCCAGCCGTTTCCAGCCGTTTGCGGAGGCCACCGTGTCCGACATCTATCCCGTCAAGTCGCACATTCGCGAGGGGGCCCACCTCCGCTCGATGGCGGAGTACCAGCGGCTGTACCGCCTGTCCATGGACAACCCCGAGTGGTTCTGGGCCGAGCAGGCCAAAACCATCACCTGGTTCCACCCGTGGACCAACGTGCTCGACGCCGACTACGAAGAGGTCGATTTTGCATGGTATTCCGGCGGGCGCCTGAACGCGTGCTACAACTGCGTGGACCGCCACCTGGCCGAGCGCGGCGACCAGACCGCCATCATCTGGGCCGCTGACGAGCCGGGCGTGTACCGCCACATCACCTACCGCGAGATGAAGCACCAGGTCTGCCGCATGGCCAATGTGCTGCTGGCCCAAGGCGTGCGCAAGGGCGATCGGGTGTGCATCTACATGCCGATGATCCCCGAAACGGCTTTCATGATGCTGGCTTGTGCGCGGATCGGCGCGGTGCACTCGGTGGTGTTCGCCGGCTTTTCGGCCGAGTCCCTGCGCGATCGCATCGTGGACGCCCACTGCAAGGTGGTCGTGACCGCCAACGAAGGCCTCCGCGGCGGCAAGAAGGTGCCCCTGAAGCGCACCGTGGACCGGGCGGTGGAGGGCATGTCCATGGTGGAAACGGTCCTGGTGGCCCGCCGGACGGATTCCGACGTAGACATGGAACCCGGCCGCGACCACTGGCTGGACGAGGAATGCACCAAACAGCGCTCCACCTGCACCAACGAGTGGATGGGCTCGGAGGATCCGCTCTTCATCCTCTACACCTCCGGCAGCACCGGGAAGCCGAAGGGCCTGCTGCACACCACGGGCGGCTACCTGACCTACGCCGCGTTCACCCACAAGATGGTGTTCGACTACCACCCAGGCGACATCTACTTCTGCGCGGCGGACATCGGCTGGGTGACGGGGCACAGCTACATCGTTTACGGCCCGCTGGCGAACGGCGCGACCACCGTGATCTTCGAATCGACGCCCCTCTATCCCGACGCCGGGCGCTACTGGCAGATCGTCGACGATCTGGGCGTCAATGTCCTGTACACGGCGCCCACGGCCCTGCGGGCGCTGGCCCAGGCGGGCGATGAATGGGTGAAGAAGTACAAGCGGGATTCCCTGCGCATCCTCGGCACCGTGGGCGAGCCCATCAATCCCGAAGTCTGGCGCTGGTACCACGATGTCGTGGGCGAGGGCCGCTGCACTGTGGTCGACACCTGGTGGCAGACCGAGACCGGCGGCATCCTCATCACGCCCCTGCCCGGCGTCACGCCCACCAAGCCCGGCTCCGCCACGCTGCCCTTCTTCGGCGTCAAGCCGGTGATCGTGGATGCCGCCTCCGGCGTCGTCCAGGAGGGCAATGGGGTTTCCGGCGCCCTCTGCCTGGCCTCCCCCTGGCCGGGCCAGGCCCGGACGGTGTTCGGAGACCACAAGCGGTTCCGCGAAACCTACTTCACCCAGTACCCGGGGTACTACTTCACCGGCGACGGGGCCCGGCGCGACGAAGACGGCTACTACTGGATCACCGGCCGCATCGACGATGTCATCAATGTCTCCGGCCATCGGCTGGGGACCGCCGAGATCGAGAGCGCCCTGGTCGCCCACGAAGCGGTGGCCGAAGCGGCGGTGGTCGGCTACCCGCATCCCATCAAGGGGCAGGGCATCTACTGCTACGTGCTGCTGAACCGCGGCTACGAAAAGGACGGCGAGCAGCTCGTGGGCGCCTTGAAAGAGCAGGTCCGTCAGGTGATCGGCGCCTTCGCCGCGCCGGATGTCATCCACATCGCGTCCGGGCTGCCGAAGACCCGCAGCGGCAAGATCATGCGCCGGATCCTCCGCAAGATCGCCTGCTCCGAGTACGAAGGCATGGGCGACACCTCGACCCTGGCCGAACCCGAAGTGGTCAGCCGCCTGGTGCAGGAGCACCAGAGCCACGCGGGATAGGCTCTTCGGCCTCCCGGATGGAGGGCAGGGCGGGAAGCCTCCCGCTCTGCCCTTCGCATATGTGCAGGTGCGGCGCCAACGGACTGCATCCGCATCAACCCCAGGGATCGCGACCCATCAAATGACAATTGATTATGTTCAATAAGTATATTGAAAATCCTGTGTTTCGATGTCGGTTAACGATAAACCCTATTGGAGAATTCTGTCACCGGTAAGAAATCGGCCTGAGAACCAATAGAGATATATTTATCATCAAATTGGACCTGGGTATCGCTTCGCCACCCGCCGCATTTTGGGGACCGGGAAGTGATTCCCGATCCGCGTCCTGGGATTGCAAGCATGCCCTGGGACCGGCGACCGACCCTCGCCATCTGCGAAGGGAGTCCAGGAGAATCGTGGCAGGTCGAGAAGTGGGTTCAAAGCTGATCCAAGAATCCGCTAACCATCGATTTTCGACCTTTCCGGTGTGATCACTGTCACATCAAAACACCGCTTCTTGCGATGGTGATTAGTAAAAACCGTGAATTTCGAAGCGGTCGCGATTTCTTGTTTTTTTTAATAAAATGAATAATAACAATTATTTATAATCGTCATGAAATATCGTATTCCCGGGGGGGCATGCTGGGTCAGATCAACATACCGATTGGTAATTAAAGAAACGTCCAGGTCAGAATTCAAGAGCGATCCCCAAAACTGCCGTAGAGTCCTGCGTATCGACGGCATTGGTGATTTCTGCGTCCGCAGACCCGTCCTCGATTGAGAGCCCGCTCAGGAAGGACCTGCCGAATGAATGGAATCGCCTCTCCCGTAAGGATTTCAAGCGGGAACGCGGTCTGTCCGTCGGCGGTCGGAGTGATGGCTAGATCTGCTTCTGGACCGGTCTTTGGTGACCGAAGTCGCTTGCGGCCTCGGGGCCACAGGATGATAGTGCCCCTATTGGTCATGAAAGTTCCCTGTACCCACCCTGTGGAAAGGAGGATCGGAATGCAGCAGCGATTCCTGGTCATGTGTAGCGCGCCGCTGAGGCGGAGCGCGGGTGGAGGCGAGCCATGAGGTCACGCAGCAAGGCTGTGGTGCTGGCGGGTCTGGGAGCCTGCATCGCGCAGGCGCAGGACGTGAGCATGTACAGCACGACATTGGCCCAGATCTGGAAGCAGGAGACGCCGGGCTTCGACAAGAAGACCTTCGCGCCGGCCACCCAGTTCCTGGGGATCGATGCGACCAAGGTCGGAACCGACGCCCTTTCGCTCCATCTGTTCGGATGGGGGCGGGTGGATCTGGCCGACAAGTCGGTGCGCCAAGAGCAGACCGCGGGAAACCTGACCTACGGCTACCTGGAGTACCGGTTCCCGCAGGCCAACGCCGAGATCAAGGCGGGCCGCTTCGCGATCAACCAGGGCGTCGGCATCGAGCAGGTGGACGGTGTCAGCGCCAAGGTGGACCTCCGCGGCGGCTTCCAGCTGTCGGCGTTCGGCGGTCGTCCGGTCTGGTACAAGACCCGGGACGCGGTGTCCCAGAAGGACTACGAGTTCCAGCGCGACATGATCGCAGGGGCCCGGATCTCGCTGAGGATGCCGAAGGTCGGCGAGCTCGGGGTGTCCTACCTGCAGGACGGCACCAAGGCCGCCAAGGACCTCACGATTCCCTCGAACACGGACTACTCCCGCCGCCAGGTGGGCGTGGACATGAGAATCGCCCCCGCCGCTTCCTTCGATTTCATGGGCCGGACGGTGTTCGACATCGCCAGCCATCCGGACGTTCTTCCGGGGCATCCGACCCCTTCCAAGATCGCCGAGCACGACTACACCGTGACCGTGAAGGCGATCGAGAAGCTGACCGTCACCGGCACCTACGTCGAACGCAACTTCTTCGCCTTCTTCGCCGGGACCAACCTGCCTTCGCTGTTCCGCCAGGATGAGCGCGACAAGTTCAAGGCGACCTCGGGCAGCGTGGCCTGGGGTTCCGTGGCCTCGATCCTGGTGACCGCGGACTTCAAGCACACCCAGCGCGAGAGCTACGGCGCGACCAACCGGATCGGCGCCGATGTGCGGTGGGCGATGGACGGGCTGAAGCTGCGCTCGGGCTTCGGCTACCACAAGGTGACCGCCGACGAGGTGAA
>JACRCU010000356.1 GCA_016218865.1 Deltaproteobacteria bacterium
CCTGCGACTGGTCGGCGTCGAGCAGGGCGTCCACCAGCCCGGAGTCGAGTCGCTCACGCATCTCGTGCAGGTAGCGCCGCGCCTCCGCGTGCTGCTGCTCCCACGCCAGGCGCATGCCCAGACCGAACTCGGCGTTGTCCTCGAACAGTGAGTTGGCCCACGCCGGGCCGCGGCCCTCGGCCGTCTGCGCGTAGGGCGTGGTGGGCAGGTTGCCGCCGTAGATCGACGAGCAGCCGGTGGCGTTGGCGATGACCAGGCGGTCGCCCGACAGCTGGGTGAGCAGCTTGAGGTACGGGGTCTCGCCGCAGCCCGAGCAGGCGCCCGAGAATTCCATCAGCGGTTCCAGCAGCTGCGTGCCCTTCACGTCGGGCTTGGTCAGGCTGCGGTCCACCGGCGGCAGGGCCTTGAAGAAGTCGAAGTTCTGCCGCTCGCGCTCGAGCACCGGCTCGACCGGGTGCATGTCCAGCGCCTTGTGCGACGGGTTGGTCTTGTCCTTGGCGGGGCAGACCATCGCGCACACCGAGCAGCCGGTGCAGTCGTCCGGCGCGACCTGGATGACGTACTGGTAGCCCGCGAAATCCGGGCCCTTCCAGGCGATCGAGGCGAAGCCGCCGGGGACTTCCACGCCCTTGGGGTCAAAGACGCTGGCGCGGATGGCGGCGTGCGGGCAGACCAGCGCGCACTTGTTGCACTGGATGCAAACCGCCGGATCCCACATCGGAATATCGGTGGCGATGCCGCGCTTTTCCCACTTGCTGGTGGCCGTGGGCCAGGTGCCGTCGGCGGCGAACACGCTGACCGGCAAGGTGTCGCCGCGCGCCGCGAGCATGGTTGCGGTCACGCGCTGCACGAAGTCGGGCGCCTCGACCGGCACCACCGGCGGACGGCGGCGCAGGGCGGTGGCCCCGGCCGGGACGTGCACCGGGAACAGCTGTGCCAGCGTGTCGTCGACCGCGGCGAAGTTGCGCGCCACGATGTGCGAACCCTTCTTGCCGTAGGTCTTTTCGATCGACTTCTTGATGCGCTCGATGGCCTCGTCGCGCGGCAGCACGCCCGAGATGGCAAAGAAGCAGGTCTGCATCACGGTGTTGATGCGCTTGCCCATGTCGTTCTTGCTCGCGACCTCCAGGGCGTTGATGGTAAAGAGCTTCAGCGCCTTGCTCAGCACCTGCTCTTGCACCTCCAGCGGCAGGTGGTCGAACAGTTCGGCCGGGCCGTGCGGGCTGTTGATCAGCACGGTGGCGCCGAAGGCGGCGTGCTCGAGCATGTCCAGCTTCTCGAAGAAGTTCCACTGGTGCACGGCCACGAAGTTGGCGCTGCGGATCTGGTAGGTCGAGCGGATTGGCCGCGGGCCGAAGCGCATGTGCGAGGTGGTCACGGTGCCCGACTTCTTGCTGTCGTACACAAAGTAACCCTGGGCATACTGGTCGGTTTCTTCGCCGATGATCTTGATCGAGTTCTTGTTGGCGCCCACTGTGCCGTCGGCGCCCAGGCCAAAGAACATGGCGCGCACCACTTCGGCGGGCTCCAGGTCGAACTCGGGATCGACGGCCAGCGACTTGAAGGTCACGTCGTCGACGATGCCGACGGTAACGTGGTTGAGCTTCTTGGGCTAGCGCAGTTCGTCGTAGACCGCCTTGACGTGGGCCGGGGCGAACTCCTTGCTCGACAGGCCGTAGCGGCCGCCGATCACCAGCGGATTCAGCTCGGTCTCGCCCTCGGCGCGCGCTTCGTGCAGCGCGGTCAGGATGTCCTGGTACAGCGGCTCGCCCGCCGCGCCCGGCTCCTTGGTGCGGTCGAGCACCGCGATCGCCTTGGTGGTCGCGGGCAGGGCCTGCAGCAGCGCGGCGCGGTCGAACGGGCGGTCCAGCCGCACCCGCAGCAGGCCTACCTTGTCGCCGTGCGCGTCGAGGTGTTCCACTGTCTCTTCGGCGGCCTCGGCGCCCGAGCCCATCATGACGATGACCCGCTCGGCATCCGCGGCGCCCACATAGTCGAACAGCTTGTAGTTGCGGCCGGTCTGCGCGCCGAACAGGTCCATCACCTCTTGGACCACGCCGGCGCAGCGGTCATAGAACGGGTTGCAGGCCTCGCGGGCCTGGAAGAACACGTCGGGGTTTTGCGCCGAGCCGCGCAGGACCGGGTGATCGGGCGACAGGCCGCGGCCGCGCTGCTGGGCGACCAGCTCGGCCGGCACCAGGGCTTGCAGCACCGCGTCGGGCAAGAGCGTGATCTTCTGCAGCTCGTGCGAAGTGCGGAAGCCGTCGAAGAAGTGCAGGAAGGGGATGCGCGTGCGCAGGGTGGCGGCGTGCGAAATCAGCGCGAAGTCGTGGGCTTCTTGCACCGAGCCGCCGCAGAGCATGGCAAAACCGGTCTGGCGGCAGGCCATCACGTCGCTGTGGTCGCCAAAGATCGACAGCGCGTGGGTCGCCAGGGTGCGCGCCGTCACGTGCATGGTGAACGGGGTCAATTCACCCGCGATCTTGTACATGTTGGGGATCATCAGCAGCAGGCCCTGCGACGCCGTGAAGGTCGTAGTGGGCGAACCGGCCTGCAGCGCGCCGTGGACCGCGCCCGCTGCGCCGCCCTCGGACTGCATCTCGATGACGGTGGGCACCGTGCCCCACAAATTCGGCTTGCCGTGGGCAGCCCAGTCGTCACTCAGCTCGCCCATGCCCGAAGAGGGCGTGATCGGGTAGATGGCGATCACTTCGCTCAGTTTGTACGCCACCAGTGCCGCGGCTTCGTTGCCGTCCAAGATGGCGACAGGGCTCAAGGTCGTATCGGACATCGGAAATTCCTCGCAAATGGGCGCCCTGGTGCACAAGGCGCGGCCGGGATCCTACTCAATTTGGCGGGAGCAATGTCATCGCATGACAACGTCGGCCGGGCGCAGCCGCCTATGGTGTTGCGATCACCGCGGCTTGACGGCGATCGACGTTGCGGCAAGATGCGCAGCCTGTGGAGGCCCGCCATGTTCGACTTCTCGGATCCCTGTTGGACAACCACCTACCGCGGCGTGGTCACCGCCTGGGACTGCGACCATGTCGGCCACCTGAACATCGCCCACTACGTGTCGCGCTTCGACGAGAGCCACTGGCCCTTCTTTGGCGAAGTCGGCCTGACGCCTACGTTTCTCCGCGGCGCCGGCTGCGGAATGGCCGCCGTGGAGCAGCACATCCGCTACCTGAAGGAAGTGCGCGCCGGCGATACCGTGGCGATCCGCTCGCGGGTGGTGGCGATCCGCAGCAAAGTGATCCTCAGCGAGCATGTGCTGGTCGACGACGACAGCGGCGAGCCGTGCGCGCACGAGACGATTACCTGTGCGTTCTTGGACTTGGCGGCTCGGCGCGCGGTCGCCTTCCCGCCCGAGATCGCGGCGCGGGTGCAGGCGCGGCTGCAGCTGGGCACGGCCAGACCTACGTTATAGATAGGGTCACAGGTACAGGTGCCACCAGCGCAGCGCCGTCAAGGCGCCAAAGACGTGCACAGTGCGCACCGGCCGGCGCGGGTCGAACTTAGCCAGCAATTCACCGTGGTTGCCCGTCTCGTGCCCGACGGCAGCGATGGCCGTACGGAAGTCGCTGGCGAGCCGATGCAGGTGATCGCCGTCGAAGAATTCCAGGGCTTGCGGCGGCGCCAGCGCCAGCTCCTGCTCCAGCCGCTCCACCAGCGCCAGCGGGTAGTCCAGGGTCGCCGGCGTGGGCATCGGCGCCTTGATCCGCTGCTCGCCGATGGACGTGGGCAGGCGGCGGCGGGCCAGGCTGCGCTCGATGGCCTTGTCGGGCAGGCCTTGGAAGCCCGGGAAATTCCACTCGGGCGGCATCCGCAGGGCGGTCTGGATCACTTCGTTCGCCAGGAACGGAAAGCGCGCCTCGACCGACCAGGCCATGCCGAACCGGTCGTTGTCGGCCAGCAGCCAGTGTAAAAACGTATGCATGTACCAGGCTTGCACCGCGCGCACCCGGTCCTGGGGGTGGTGCCAGTGCGGCGCCAGCCAGCGCTCTACGGCGTCGTCCACGGCCTGATCGACCGCGGCCCAGTCCAGCTGGCCGCTGAGCAGCGCTGGCGCCAGCAGCTTGCGGCAGCGTCCCAGCTTGCCGCGCCACAGTGCCTTGAAATCGCTGGGTGATTCCATGGGCGGGCCGCCGGGCTGCCAACCGGCAAAGCGCGGGTAGTAGCCAAAGAACAGCTCGTCGGCGCCCTCGCCGCTCAGGGCCACCTTGCAGCCGGCATCGCGCAAGGTCTTGAAATTGGCCATCATGCCCAGCTTGCGCGGCTCCCAGCACGGCTCGTCGAAGGCGCGCACCAGCGGGTCGATGCCGTGCAGCCAGGTCGGCAGCGGCAAGTGGGTCCAGCGGTGATCCAGCTGGGTGTGGCCCGCCGCCCGCAGGTGGTCGGCCACCAGGGCCGCGGCGCGCGCGTCGTCGTCGCCGCGATCGGCACGGTAGGTGATGGTCGCCGCAGGCAGCACTTCGCTCGACGTGGCGAGCAGTTCCGCGGTGATCAAGCTGGAGTCCAGGCCGCCGGACAGGCACGCGCCCAGCTTGGCCTGGCCCATGCGGGTGGCGCGCACGGCGCGTGAAAACGCCGCTTCCAGCGCTTCTTCGGCCTCGACCGGGCTGGCGAAGGGCTCGCCCATGGCGCCGTGCAGGTGCCACCAGCGGCCGGTCTGCAGCGAGCTGGCGCCCTGCGCCGGGCGGAACAACAGCCAGCTGGCCGGCAACAGGGAAGAAATTCCGGCAAAAGCGGTGCGCTCGCCCAGGCCGCAGCCCGAGGGGAAGCCGGCGCCCACCGCAAAGACCTCGGCCAGCCCCTGCGGATCCAGCTGCCCGCGCCCGCCGCTCAGGGCTAGCAACCCCTTGGGCTCGCTGGCAAAAAGCAGACCCTCGCCGCGAACCCGCCAGTACAGGGGCTTGATCCCCAAGCGATCGCGCACCAGCAGCAGCTCGCCGCCCAGCGCATCCCACACTGCGTAAGCGAACATGCCGTCGAAGCGCTCGCAGGCGCGGCGACCCCAGCGCGCGTGCGCCGCCAACACCACCTCAGCGTCGCTGTGGCTGCGGAAGCGCCAGCCCTCGCGCTCCAGCTGATCACGCAACTCAAGGTAATTGTAGACCTCGCCGTTGTAGCTCAGCCACCAGCGCCCGTCGCTGCTCTGCAGGGGCTGCTGGCCGTGCTCCACGTCGACGATCGCGAGTCGGGCGCTGCCCAGCGTCGCCGCGCCGGCGGTGGCCACTTGCTGCTGGTCCGGGCCGCGGTGCCACAGCGCCCGCAGCATCGCCCGCACCTGTATGGCGCGATCGCCGCTGCTGTGCCCGTGGTCGACGACGCCGGCGATCCCGCACATGGAGGTGTCCTAAGGGGCGATCAGCGCGCCCAGCAGGCCGGCACGCAGTAGCGCGAGTGGCTGGAGTTTTCGCCGTCGCCGCTCAGGTTGAAGTCGACGTCGACGCACAGGGCGTTCTTGCCGCAGTCGCTGTCGCTTTGACAGGCGGTGGTGCAGACGTCGGGCTTGCGGGTCGCGCCGGCCAGCTGTCGGCCGCACTGCTTGGCCCCGGAGTTGCCGGCGCAGTCCGCGTCGGTCTGGCAGCGCACGCCCACGCCCAGCGGATTGCCCTTGGGTACCACCCCGTTTTCGGCCTGGCACAGGTCCAGCTGCGCCGGCTGCTCCTTCAGCGCCCGGTGCTGCGGCTCGGGGCAGCGCGGCCAGCACAGCGAAAACGTCTTCAGCGGCCATTGGTAGCCGCAGTAGCCGTAGCTGCCGCAGGTCGACTCGGCCCAGCACTCGCGCTCGCAGAAGTCCGGGCCGTCGGGGTTGAAGGTGGCCTGGCACGACTGGGCGCGCTTGCCCTTGCAGGTCCCGCCGTGCTTTTCGCGCGCGAGCTTGTCGCAGCGCAGGCCGTAGGCCTCGTCCGAAAAGGCAAACCCGCCGGCACAGATCGCCGCGCCCAGGTGCTTGGGCTCGTCGCCCGGCGCCGGTCGTTCGGCCCGGAGATCGCGGCAGTACGGGTTGTCTTTCTCGCAGCCCGGCGTGTACTTCCAGGCCGTGCAGACCGCGGGGTAGCAGTGGCGCACGCCGTTGACGATGCCGCAGTAGGCGTTGGGCCCGCAGTCGGTGGCGTCGTCGCACATGCGCGAGCACATCGGCGGCCGGCGCGGGTTGACCAGGATGTCGCAGAAATTGGCCCACAAGCCCGCGCAATCCTCGCGCTTTTGGCACGGCTTGCCCACGCCCTTGTCGTTGACCTGCCCGGGTGCGCACTGGTTGCCGGCGTAGTTGGCGTTGCCCTCCTTTTTCTTGGCGGCTTCGCGCCCCTCGGCTTCTTCGTCTGCCAGCCGGGCGTGCGGGCCGCTGCAAGCGCCCAGCAGCGCGGCGGCCACCATCGCCGCTGTCAGCCAAATCGGCACACGACCGCGCACTTGCATGATGATGCTCCGGATGAGTGGGGTCACGGCGCGGTGGTCGGGGTCGGCGCGGCCGCCGCGGCGATGCGGCATGCCAACGGCGCACACGAGGCCACCACGATCTCCTGACCGCGCTCTTCGGTCTTGCGCCGCCAGCAGAAGGCGCCGCCGCCGCAGTCGCCGTCTTCCTTGCAGAGCATCGAGCAATAGCCCGGTTTCTTGGGGTCCACGGCGCGCGGGCAGAAGTGGGCGGCCTTGGTGTCGCGGCAGTCCTCGTGCTTGGCGCAGACCTTGCCCACGCCCAGCTCGGTGGCGCCAGCGGTGCAGTCGGTGTTGACCTGCACGTCGGTCGCGAGCGGCTGGGCCAGGGTAGTCGCGCAGGCGTTGGGTACGCACAGCGAGCCGCCGGTGCCGCGCGGCACGCAGGTGGCGCCGTCGCCACACTCGGCCGGGTCGGCGCCGCTGCAGGCGCGGGTGCAGAAGTCGAAGCCTTTGGGATCGCGCGAGCGCGGGCAGTCGATGGCCAGCTGGCCCTTGCAGTTCTCTTGCTTGTCGCAGGGTTTGCCCACGCCCAGCGCGTTGGCCGTGCCGGGGCAGACGGTCGAGGTCGTCGGTGCGGCAATCTCCACGGGTTTTTCCGCTGCCGCGGGCCCTGCCGCTGGCGCTGCGCCTGGAGCTGGCGAGGCAGGGGGAACCTCTTTCTTGCCACAAGCGGCGAGTGCCATCAGTGCGGCCAGGCCGCCCGCTGCCAACCACGATTTGCCGAATTGCATGATCGACCTCCTGGTGGCGACCTTAGCACCAACGCCCAAGCGGCGCCATGCCCCGAATTGTCAATTCTGACAACAAGCTGTCGATAGGGTGACGACGATCCGGGGCCGCCTTGCGCCAAGAATAGCTAGGCGTAAAGCGAGGTTGTGGGCAACTCGTAGCAACCGCGGCGCAGGTTCGCCAGCACTTCGCGCAGCAGGCCCGTGGGCACCTCGCTGAAGTTGAAGCGCTCGGGCACGGCAAAGAAGTTGAAGCCGCGGTCGATCCAGCTGCGGAACAGCGCTTCGTCAAAGCGGCCGGCGGCAATCGCGTCGCGGTAGTACGGCGTGCCGGGCAGATACAACAGGTTGGACCAACTGGCCGCGTCGATGAGGCCGCGCTGCAGCCAGTTGTCGATCTGCCGCACGTCGTGGAACAGCTCGGCCACGGTCTGGCCCGGGAAACCGGTCATCATGTACAGGTGCACCTTGAAGCCCGCGCGCCGCAGCGCCCGCCACAGCGCCTCGACCTGTTCCATGCTGTAGCGCTTGAACAGCTTCTTGTCGTCGAAGCGCGGCGAGAATGTCTCGAGCGAGATGGTGATGAGGTCGGTGCCGGCCCGCCGCAGCAGCTCGATGTGCTCGACATCCGGCTCCTTGCCGTTCATGTAGGTGGGCAGGAACGTGGAGTTCGGATTGGTCAGCACCAGCTCGCCGCCGACCTTGTCACGAAAATCGGCAATCTTGTGCACTAGTTTGCGATCCTCGGGGTCCAGGCAGAAGTTTTCGCTGATGTTGTAGAAAATCCGCGCGCCGCGCTCGTGCAGCATGGCAATGTCGTCGAACAGCCGGTCCACACCGACCGGGCGCATGTCTGGCGTGAAGTGCGATCCACAAAAGCGACAGGCCAGCGGGCAGCCGCGGGTGGGCAGCAGCGGCGCCGAGCGCAGAGCCGTAGCGGTTTGTTTATACAGGTGATCCTTGGGCGAGCCGTGCAGGATCACCTCTTTGTAGCGCCAACTGCTGTCGGGTTTCCACAGCACTTGCTCCCAAGCAAAGCGCCCGCCCAGCTTGGCTTCCGGCCACGCCTTGGGGTTCGCCGACTCCAGGTGGCCGGCGCGAAAAACGCCAGCAATCGTGCCGATGTCCTGGTCGCTCTGGCCGCTCAGAATCCGCAGCAGCGCCACCAAGGTCTGCTCGCCTTCGCCCTGGATCAGCCAGTCGACCGCCGGGTTACCCAGATGCCAGTGCGGCATCAGCGAGGCGTGGCGGCCGCCCAGGATCAAGGTGGCGCCCGGCAACGACGCTTTGACCAGGCTGGCCATGTGGTCGGTGGCCGGAAAATCGCTGGTGAACATCGAGGTCAGCAGCACGACCTCGGGGGCCACGGCCTGCAGCCACGCCGTCACGTCGGCGTCGTCCATGCCCTTGTAGAACAAATTGTCGTTCCAGGGCCGGACCTTGTCGCCGTCCTCGCACGCCACATCCAGGAAGTGCAGGTCGTCGTAGCCGGCGTCGAGCAGCGCGCCCAGGATCGCCAGACCAGTGGTCGAGACGTTGAAGCTGTGCAGCGCATCCAGGGCATCGCACGGAACGAGCTGACCTGGCTGCAGAAACGCCACGCGCGGGTTGCGGGATACGGGCATGTCGTGGCACTCCAGCAGCGGCCTGCAGGCCAGGATCATACGGGCCCGGCGAGGGCGGCACAATCAACGCGCGGCAGTTCCAAACAGTTATCTAGACTTGCCGCCCCTTGCCTGCCACTTGACAAGCGCGGCCCCGGCACCTTGCATGCGCGGACCGGCCGACTGCCGGGCGAGACCGACATGGGCGACCGCGGCCTTTCTTGGTTCGCGCCGTTTGGCGTGGATTCCAGCTTGATTTCCAAGGTGCTGAGCGAGGCCACCGCCCGCGGTGCCGATTTCGCCGACCTGTACTTCGAACACCGCACGGTGCGCTCGCTGGGCCTGGAGGATGGCGCCGTCAACCGCGCCTACGCCGGCGTGGACCTGGGCGTGGGCGTGCGGGTGGTGC
>JACRCU010000351.1 GCA_016218865.1 Deltaproteobacteria bacterium
GCCTGCACAAGAAGCGCACCGACGGCGCCGAGCTGATCCAGGCCCGCGGCGAGGTGATGCTGGCCTGTCCGGCCAAGAACTGTATGCCCTCTTTGCAGTATGCGTCGGCGGATATGCCTGCGGACGACGCCTCGCTGGTGCTCGCCAAAGCCGCGCCCGGTCGGCAGACCCTGGTCGAGATGCTCGACATGTCGTGTCCGCACTGCCGGCACGAATACAAAGAGCGCATGTCGATGCTGTACCACCGGCTGCTGGCGGCGCCCGATGGCACCGGCGCGCGCCTTTTGCTGTGGCCGGCGTCGAACGAGTGCAACCCCGAGTACGGCGGCCAGAAACTGCCGAATTGCGAGGCCAACGCCGCGCTGCTGTGCGCCTGGCAGGTCGGCCCGGACCAGGGTCTGGCCTACGCCGACGAAGAGGCCGGCCACGCCCACGAGCAGGTCACCTTCGATCGCCCAGCGTGGCTGAAGTCCAAGGTGGGCGAGGCGGCGGCGCAGTGCTTCCAGCGCGAAGTGGCGGGCGGCTTCCCCAGCCTGAAGCGCCACGTGGCCGCAGCGGTCAAGCTCCGCGAGGTCGCCCGCGGCAAAAGCGCCGAGTGCCGCACCGGCCTGGACGCAGGCGGCAAGCAGATCGACGCGGGCGTGCTCTACTGGTGCTTTGCCGGCACGCCCAGCTACGCAGTGTTCGGCGACCGCGGCAGCGCCCCCGGCCCCGATCAGCGGCTGCAGGCCGCGCAAGCCTTCGACAAGTGGCCCTTTCTCGCCGGCTGCCTCTAGTAGTCCGGCTCACGGCCCGGGCGCGCACGCGGGATCGGCCGAGTCGTAAAAGCGTATCGCCAGGCCGTAGGTGGGCGAGCCGCTGGCGCCCGTGTCGCTGCCGACGATGATCCCCTCGTCGCACAGACCGCCGGGTCGCCACGCCACGTCGAGCAAGAAGGTGTTGAAGTTGCCCACCCAGGGCGCCTTGTCGAAGCCGCCGATGCTTTGGTTGACCCAGTCCTGCGCGCTGTAGCTGGTCGCCAGTCCGGCCTGCAGCTCGATCACCGTGGCCGCCAGCGGCGAGCCCGTCGCGCGGCCCACCACCAGTGCGCGCGTGCCGTCGCCCTTCCAGCCGACCGCCTGCGGCGAGGCACCGTTGTTCACCCCTGGCAGGTAGGTCGATTGCCAAGCGCCGTCGAACACGTACACGACATTGCTGGACCAGCCTGTGACGACGCCGAACTCGCCTGCCGGCCGCCAGCCCGCGCCGCCCGCGTTGCCGAAGCCCGGCGACCACCCGTTGCCCAACACGTCGTCGCTGTCGAGCACCCAGGTGCGGCTGTCGGCGCCGTTGACCCCGTGGGCCGTGATCACCGCCTGGCTGCCCGCGAGACCCGGCAACCCCTTGCCCGTCCACATCAAATCGGTGATGCCGGCGCCGCTGCTGAAGGCCTTGGTCTTGCCCAGGCCGCTGCCGTCCTGCCACAAACTCAGGTAGGTAATGCCCGGATTGGCCTGGCGGGTGGCGACCACGATGCGCACGCCGCCCGGCTCGGCCGCCACCGCCACAGGTTCGCCCGTCAGGGTGCCGGTTTGCGCTGTAAACACCACTTGCCCGGCCGCATCCACCGCGCCGCGCCACAGCTGCGCCGTGCCCGCCGTATTCTTGCCCAGCACCAGGTAGAACGCGCCCGCTGGATCCGCAGCAAGATCCACCACATCCTTGCCCAATTTGGTCACCGCCGCAATGCTCGGCTGGCCGGCGTCCCAGCGCAGCACTTGCCCCTGCGTGCCCAGCAGCAGCGCGAACTTGCCGCTGGGGTGCCACGCCACCCGGCGCAGGTCGTCTTTGGCCGCCAGATTGCCCAGCCGTTCGTACATCAAGATGCCCGGCGCAAACGGGTCCAGCGCGGTGTCGGGGCCATCGGCTGCGGTGTCGGGCGTGTCGGCCAGGGCGTCCGGGCCGGCGGCGTCGGCGGGCTCGGCATCGGCGGTCGCGTCGTCGACGGCCACCGCGTCGGCCACCTCGCCATCGGCCGCGTCGGCGTTGGCGCTGTCGGCGGCGTCGGCAGCGCCGTCCACCTTGCGGTCCGGCGCGGTGTCGGTGTCGGCATCCTTGGCGTCGACCTGGCTCGTCTCGGCCTTGGTGTCCTTGGCGGTCGCAGCATCTGCGACATCCGCGGCCGGCTTGGTGTCGCTCGTGGCGCCGTCCTTGGCGGTCGCGTCCAGGCTGCCGCCGTCGCCGCCGAACAGCTGGCCCTGGCACTCGCCAGACTGGCAGGTCTGGTCGGCGCCGCAGGCCTGCTTGACAGCAAAGTCGCCCGTTTCCAGGCACAGCAGGACGTGGTTGCCCTGACACAGCTGCAGGCCGGGCAAGCACTTGGCTGCCGGCGCCGCGGGCGAACTGCAGGCCGCAGCCAGCGCCACCAGCACCCAACCGATTTGCCTTGCACGTCGCAGCTGCACGACACCAAATCCGCCCAATTCGGACCGAGAACCTCTGCAATTCTCTGTGGGAGCCTGTCCCTGCCGCCGGTTGGGCGGTTGGCCGCGCTGGCAATCTACTGGCCCACCCTGCGCCTGTCAAAACCGCCCGGAATTGACTGTGGTGGGTGCCGTGCGGCCGCGCTACGCGGTGTGCCAGCCCCGCAACGCCGCCGCGGCGTGGTCCAGCGCCGCCAGCAGGGTCTGGCCGGTCCACGCCCCGGCCACCAGGCCACCTGGTTCGGTCACCACACAGCAGGGCAGGGTGCTGCGGCCGGTCCACACGCCCAGCGCCCGCGCCACCGCGGCGTCGCGGTCCTGCGCTGCGGCAAGGCAAGTCACCGCCGCCAAGCCGCCGACCGATGCTGCCACCTGATCCAAGCCGGAGTCGCCGGCCGGCGCCAACGCCAGCAGCCACCACTGGCCCGGCGTCGGCCCCTGCAGTTGGCGATCCAGGGTCAGCGGCGGCAGGGGATCGCCAGGTTGCAGGAGCCAAGCCTGAAAGGGAGGCTGCATCATACCAAACCCATCGCATTTGGCTCCGCGGCCAGGGCAGAACGCCGGGTTGCACGCGGGGGCCTGAAGTAGGTTTCGCCAGTTGCAGAACGGGCCAGGCTCGCCGTACCTGCGCGCTACTTGGTGCGGTGGCGATGATTGCCGGTGTGAACGCGCAGTCGCCCGCGCCGTCGCCTCAGGTCACGTTCACCAGGGACGTGGCGCCGATCTTCCAGAAATCCTGCCAGAACTGTCACCGGCCCGGCTCGA
>JACRCU010000354.1 GCA_016218865.1 Deltaproteobacteria bacterium
AGACCGGCGGGCGGAGAGTCCAACTGATACGGCTTCCGACATCGTGGGTCAACGGCAGGTCTTTGGTGGCCGACATATGGCAGGTGGCGCAGGTGGGGGCGGCCGAGTAGTCCTCGCCCACGATCCACTTGGCCGAGTCCAGGTTCATCTTGCCCACGTTGGCGGCAAAGGCGATGCCGTGCTTGCTCTCTTCGTAGATCTCCTTTTGCGGGTGGTCCGGGCCCAGGTGGCACTTGCCGCAAGTGTTGGGGTGGCGGGCCTGGGCGGCCGAGAAGTCATGGCGCATGTGGCACGAAGCGCACGAGCCCTCGCTGCCGTCGGGGTTCAGCCGGCCGACGCCGCTGTTGGGCCACGACGCCGCGTCGAGCTTGCCGTCCTTGACCTTGACCGGCGAGCCGTGGCACTGCCAGCAACCATTGACGGCTGCAGCAGAATTGCCGCCAGGGAAGCCCGGGGTCTTGAAGGCGCGGTTGCCCTCGACCACTTCGGCCAGGGTGTTGTCGAGCGAGCCGATGATCTGCCCGGCCTTGCTGTGGCGCGACCCGGCGAACTCCGCGACTTCGCGGGCGTGGCAGCGGCTGCAATCCTTGGGCGTGACGAGCACCGAGATGGTGAAGCCGTTGTGGTCCAGAGCGTCCGCGTCGCCCTTCTCGGCGCGGTGGCACTCGTAGCAGCCGACGTTGGCGCGGTAGTGCTTGCTCTGGCCCCACTGCTGGTACTGGGCCGGCGAGTCGTCTTTGTGGCAGCCGAGGCACTCCTTGGTCTCGGCCGTGATCGAGGTGGGCAGGCCGCTGGTGACGGCGGGGCCGCGCGCGGGTGCGGGGCCGGCGGCAAAGGCGGTGCTGGCCATGCAAGTGAGCGTGAGTGCAACTAGAAATCGCATGATGGAACTCCTTGCCTTAGAAGGCCGTATTCAGCGTCAGGGCGCCGTAGTGCTCGGTCGTCAATTCCACAGTGTCGGCGTACTTCTTGATGCCGCGCATGGCCTCGCCGGGCAGGAACATGCCGTACAGCAGGTGCAGCGAGGCGCCGGGCGCGAACTTCCACAGGGCGCGCACGTCCACTTCCTGGCCCACGTCGGTCTTGGGCTGCACGTCCTTGGCGTCGGTCAGGGCTTTGCCGGCCAGGGCGTGGCTGGCGAACATATGGAAGTCCACGCCCACGCTCAGGTCCTTGAGCGGAGTCGCCGCCAGGGTGACGCCAAAGTCGCGCAGGCCGCGGTTGGCGGTGTGCTTGGGGATGTTCAGGAACAGGTCGACTTCGCCGTAGAACTTGTGGTTGGTGGCGTACAGGGTGTCGAAGGCGTTCTCGGCGTTGCCGTCGCCCGAGACCTCGTCGAAGAACAGACCCACGGTGGGGGTGGCGACCACCGGCAGACCGTAGGCCAGGCGCGCGGTGCCCAGCCAGGCGCTGATGTCCTTGGCGCCCATGTGGCCGAACTGCTGATAGAACTCGGCGCTGTACGTCAGGCCGGCCGCCTTGCCATCGGCGTAGAGGCCGGCGGTGTGGCGCAGCTCGTTGCTGGTGGCGACCGCGCTGTCGTTCTTGCGCGCCAGCCACAGCAGCGAGACCCGCGCGGCGTCGCTCACGGCGTAGCGCCCGTGCAGGCCGCCGAACCAGATGTCGCCCGCCGACACGCCCACGTGGCCGTCGGCGTCGCCCATGTCGCGCTCGGTCAGGACCGTGGCGATCGCGCTGACGTCGAGCGGGCCCTGGTTCCAGCGGAGGCGCGCACCGTCGAAGCGCCGCGCCCGCTGCACCCAGTCCAGGGCGCCCACCAGGCGCTGGGCGTCCAGGTTGATTTCCTGGCGCCCGGCCTGCAGGGTCAGCTGGGGCATGCCCAGCGGAATCAGGACATAGGCCTCGTGGATGTCCATGCCCATGGCGGTGGTGGTCTGGGTGCCGCCGCCCAGCGGATCGGTCTCTTCGCCCCACACCCGCGTGTCCTGGAAGCGCAGCACCAGCTTGGGGCCGCCCGCGCGCTCGGCCGTGACGCCCAGGCGCGCCCGGTGCGACAGCCACTCGCGCTCCAGCGCCTCGGTGCCCTTGACGTCCTTGCCGCTGTCGACCTGGCCGCGCAGCCGGTACTGGCCGTCGAAGCCCAGGCGCCAATCAGACGACTCGATAGTCGGATGATTCTCCGCAGCCGCAGTCCCGGCCGCAGCAGCACTGACCGCGATGGCCATAAGTAGCATCCGTACATTGCTAGAAGTTCTCATGTTTATCCTTGGTTCTGGTTCTGCAGATGGCGTCCAGCTCTCCCCCTGGGCCAAGTGCATGCTCGCGCTGGTTGCTCGGCAGGGCAAGAAGTCAATGGATATGAGAATCCATAATATGTCACAGAATTGTCAGAGATGGCCGGCCGAAGTTGAGGTGGGTCAGTTGTGGCCGGGCTCGGCCGGTGCCCGCACGGGACCGATCCCGACCGAGATCAGCCGACTGTGGGGCGGACTGCGGCGGTTGGTCGGCGGCCAAGCTGCGGGCCGGCCGCGACGGGGCCGTGACACAAGCGCGGGACGGTCAATCCGGCGTGATTCGTCGTTGTTGCATCGGGTGGCTGCGCCCGTCGGTGGCTGGTGTGACCTGCGTCAACCCGGGGCTTGACCCCGATCAAGGATGCAGCTTGCCGGTCGGAGCATGTTGTGTACGCGGCCCGCGCTCGGGGGAGATCGGACCGCGGTTCCAGGTCATCCATTCTCACCCGTCGAATGTTCGCGCCACCGCCCCCGCCTGGCCGCGGCACCGACGCAGAGTGAACCATGCAACGGCCAGCCCGAATGTCCACGCTGAATTCATTGAATTGCCACGCATATCTCTGGCGCGGCTTGGCTCTGCTGGGTGGATGGGCGCTGGTGGCCAGCCTTGCCGCCTGCGGCGACAACTTGGCGACCGACGAGCCGAGCCAGAGCGCCAAGGCGGACGCCAAGGACGACTCGAGCGTGGGCCTGGCCGATGCGCACGCGGACGCGGACGACGTCGGTGCGGCCGACGCCAGCCAGGGCGATGGCGTGGCGGGCGACGGCCAGGTCGGCGACGGTCAGGTGGGCGACGGGCAAGTCAGTGAAGTCGCAGATGAAGATGGGCAGGCAGACGGCGCCGACCAACTCGACGCCGCCGCCGACGACGACGCCGCCGACGCCGCCGACGACGACGCCGCGGATGGCGACGCTGGCGAAGACACCGACGACGGCAAGGATGGCATAGGTCCGCTGCCCGATCTGCCGATCTGGCCCGACACCGCGGTCGACGATCAAACCCAGCAGCCCGACGAGACCGTCGCCGATGCCGCCGCCCCCAGCGACACCGAGCCGGCCGACGTGGCCGTGACCGACACCGTGGACGACGTGGCGACCCCCGACGCCGCGGCCGACGCGGGCGCCGCAGACGCAGCCGCCGACACGGGCGGCGACACCGCGACCCAGGATGCCGGCAGCGATGCCAAGCCCTTCGAGCCGCCGCCAATCGACTGGGCGCCCGTGTGCTTCTACTGCCACGGCGACGCCGCCCTGAAGACCCCGGCGCCGCCAGTGGACACCAAGGGCCAGGTCGACACCAAGCAACACGGCGTGGGCGCGCATGCCTCGCACGTGGGCGTGGCCAATTGGCACAAGACCGTGGCGTGCGCCGAGTGCCACAAGGTGCCCAAAGTGTTCCTGGATCCCGATACGCCCAGCCACCTCAACGGGGCCACCGACCTCATGTGGGGTCCGCTGGCCAAGCAAGGCGACTACAACTTTGGCGACCTGGCCTGTGGCAACACCTACTGCCACGGCGCCAGCCTGAAGCCGGACTTTGCCGGCGAGACCACAGTCCGCAAGCCAACTTGGACCACCCTGGACGGCAGCCAGGAAGCCTGCGGCAGCGCTTGCCACACCAACCCGCCCGGCGGCGCCCACCCACCCGGCAAGGCCTGCCAGCTCTGCCACACTGCAGCGCTCAAGAGCTACGACGCCGCCGCCAAGACCGCGGTGTGGAACAACGCCAACTTGCACATCGACGGCAAGGTCGACGTGGAATTGGGCGCCACCTGCACCAGCTGCCACGGCGACCCCGCCAGCAAGAACCCGGCGCCACCGCTGGGCACCAAGGGCGAGACCAAGACCAGCGACGTGGCCGTAGGCGCCCACGCCAAGCACCTGCAGGGCGGCACCCAAGGAAGCACCTGGCACCGCGCCGTGCAGTGCCGCGACTGCCACACCGTGCCCGTGCAGATTCCCCATGCCAACGGCGCGGTGGAGCTGAATTGGAGCCCGGTCGCCGCCTCGGGGGGCACCATCGGCACCTGGGACGAGGCGAACTCGGCCTGCGCCAACACGTGGTGCCACGGCGGCAACCAGGTCGGCGCCAAGGCCGGCGGCACGACCAACACCAAGCCGGTCTGGACCAAGGTCGACGGCAGCCAGGCCGCCTGTGGCACAACGTGTCACACCAACCCGCCGGGCGGCATGCACCCCAAGGCGAGCAACTGCGCGGCCTGCCACGGCCCCGTGATCGCCAGCTACGACCCGACCAGCGGCGTGGCCAGCTGGGCCAACGCCAACCTGCACGTCGACGGCAAGGTCGACACCGCCAACCTGGGCTGCACCACCTGCCACGGCGACGAGGCCACCAAGAACCCCGCGCCGCCCAAGGGCACCCAGGGCGAGACGGCCACCACCTCGCCTGCGGTGGGCGCACATGCCGCGCACTTGGGCGCCAGCGCCTGGCACCGCGCCGGCGAGTGCACCGACTGCCACAGCGTGCCGTCGGACCCGATGCACGCCAACGACAAGGTCGAGCTGAACTGGGGCGCGCTGGCCAAGACCAGCGGCGCCAAGCCGGATTTCGACGCCGCCAAGCTGACTTGCAACGCCAGCTACTGCCACGGCGCCACGCTGGAGCCGGCCAAGTCGGGCGGCACCGTGATGCGCCAGCCGCAGTGGACCAAGGTCGACGGCAGCCAGGACACTTGTGGCACCACGTGTCACACCAACCCGCCCGGCGCCGGCCACCCCGCCAGCACCGCCTGCGGCACCTGCCACGGCGACGTCGTCAAGACCTTCGACCCCGCCAGCGGCCAGACCACCTGGACCAACGCGGCCTTGCACATCGACGGCAAGCTGCAGATCGCCAGCATGGATTGCACCACCTGCCACGGCGACAAGGTGAGCAACAACCCCGCGCCGCCCAAAGGCAGCAAGGGCGAGACCGCCACCACCGCCCGCGCCGTCGGCGCCCACGCCGCCCACCTGACCGCCGCCGACTGGCACCGCGACACCGCCTGCACCGACTGCCACGCCGTGCCCAAGAGCAACCTGCACAGCGACGGCACCGTGGACCTGGCCTGGGGCGCGCTCGCCCAGAGCGGCGGCGCTCAGACTACCTGGGATACCAATAAGTTGCAGTGCTCGGGCAACTACTGCCACGGCGCCACCCTGGCCCCGGCCAAGACCGGCGGCAGCAAGCTGGCGGCGCCCACCTGGACCACGGTGGACAACAGCCAGGACAAGTGCGGCGCGACCTGCCACACCAACCCGCCCGGCGGCAAGCACGCCCAGGTCGACAACTGCCAGGCCTGCCACGGCGCGGTGATCAAGGCCTGGAACGCGACCACCGGCGTCGCCACCTGGCAGAACGGCAAGCTCCACGTCGACGGCACCGTGCAAGTGGCCAACGCCGACTGCACCACCTGCCACGGCGACGCCACCACCAAGAACCCCGCGCCGCCCAAGGGCACCAAGGGCGAGACCGCCACCACCACCGCCGCCGTCGGCGCCCACACCGCCCACCTTGGCACCAGCACCTGGCACCGCGCCGGGCAGTGCACCGACTGCCACGCCGTGCCGACCCAGATGAGCCACGCCGACAGCAAGATCGACTTTGCCTGGGGTTCGCTGACCCAGACCGGCGGCACCAGCACCAACTTTGACCTGACCGCGCTGAGCTGCACCGGCTCGTACTGCCACGGCGCCACCCTGGGCCCGGCCAAGAGCGGCGGCACCACCATGGTCAAGCCGACCTGGAACAAGGTCGACGGCAGCCAGGCCGCCTGTGGCACGACGTGTCACACCAACCCGCCCGGCGGCGGCCACTCGCCCAGCACGGCGTGCGCCACCTGCCACACCGACGTGATCAAGAGCTACGACGCCGCCACCGGCCAGGCCACCTGGGCCAACGCGGCCCTGCACGTGGACGGCAAGGTGCAAGTGGCCGGCATGGACTGCACCACCTGCCACGGCGACGCCACCACCAAGAACCCCGCGCCGCCCAAGGGCAGCAAGGGCGAGACCGCCACCACCGCCCGCGCCGTCGGCGCCCACGCCGCCCACCTGACCGCCGCCGACTGGCACCGCGACACCCTGTGCACCGACTGCCACAGCGTGCCCAGCAGCAACCTGCACAGCAACAACCAGGTCGACCTGGCCTGGGGCGCAGTCGCGCAAAGCAGTGGCGCCAAGACCACTTGGGACACCACCAAGCTGCAGTGCTCGGGCAACTACTGCCACGGCGCCACCCTGGCCCCGGCCAAGACCGGCGGCAGCAAGCTGGCGGCGCCCACCTGGACCACGGTAGACAACAGCCAGGACAAGTGCGGCTCGACCTGCCACACCAACCCGCCCGGCGGCGGCCACGCGCACGTCGACAACTGCCAGGCCTGCCACGGCGAGGTGATCAAGGCTTGGAACCCCAGCACCGGCGTCGCCACCTGGCAGAACGGCAAGCTCCACGTCGACGGCACTATCCAGGTCGGCAATGCCGACTGCACCACCTGCCACGGCGACGCGGCGACCAACAACCCCGCGCCGCCCAAGGGCACCAAGGGCGAGACGGCCACCACCGCCGCCGCGGTCGGCGCCCACCGCGTCCACCTGGGTGCGACCACCTGGCACCGCGCAGGCCAGTGCACCGACTGCCATACCATCCCGACCTCGATGAGCCACGCCAACAACGTGTTGGACCTGGCCTGGGGCTCGCTGACCCAGACCGGCGGCGCCAACACCAATTTCGAGCCGTCGACACTGGGTTGCACCGGCTCGTACTGCCACGGCGCCACCCTGATGCCCGCCAAGGCCGGCGGCACCACCCTGGCCAAGCCGATCTGGAACAAGGTCGACGGCAGCCAGGACGCCTGCGGCTCGACCTGCCACACCAACCCGCCCGGCGGCAGCCACCCGGCCAGCACCGCCTGCGCCACCTGCCACGGCGCCAGCATCAAGACCTTTGACGCCGCCACCGGTCAGGCCACCTGGACCAACGCCAATTTGCACGTCAACGGCAAGGTCGAGCTGTCGCAGCTCGCCTGCACCAGCTGCCACGGCGATCCGGTCACCGGCGCCGCCAACCCGCCGCTGGGCACGCAAGGCCAGACCCAGACGACGCAAAAGGCCGTGGGCGCCCACCAGGCCCACCTGGGCAGCGGCGGCTGGCACCGCGCCGGCCAGTGCGCCGACTGCCACACCGTGCCGACCTCGATGACCCACACCGACGGCAAGGTCGACCTGGCCTGGAGCAGCCTGGCCCAGACCGGCACCGCCAACCCCACCTGGGACGGCAGCGCCGCCACCTGCAGCGGGAACTACTGCCACGGCAGCACCCTGGCCCCGGCCAAGACCGGCGGCCAGGTCCAGCGCACCCCCGCCTGGACCAAGGTCGACGGCAGCCAGGACGCTTGTGGCACAACGTGTCACACCAACCCGCCGGGCGCCAGCCACCCCAAGAGCGCCACCTGCAACCTGTGCCACGACGCGGTGATCAGCAGCTTCGACCCCGCCAAGAACACCGCGGTGTGGAAGAACCCGCTGCTGCACGTCAACGGCAACATCGAGGTCAAAGCGCTGGATTGCACCACCTGCCACGGCGACGCGACCAGCAAGAACCCGGCGCCGCCCGTGGACACGCTGGGCAACACGGCCACCACCGCCGCCGGCGTGGGCGCGCACGCTCAGCACCTGGGCGCCAGCACCTGGCACCGCGCCGGTCAGTGCGCCGACTGCCACACCGCGCCCACCTCGAACCTGCACGCCAACGGTGCGCTGGATCTGGCCTGGGGCACGGTGCCGCTGAGCGACGCCGCCAAGCCGGCCTACGACCAGTCGATCCTGACCTGCACCGGCTCGTACTGCCACGGCACCACCCTGATGGGCGCCAAGAGCGGCGGCGGCACCAACCGCCAGCCGATCTGGAACGTGGTCAACAACACCTTCGACGCCTGCGGCAGCACCTGCCACACCAACCCGCCCGGCGGCACCCACCCGGCCAGCGCGGCGTGCGCCACCTGCCATCCGGCCACCATCGCCGCGTACAACGCCACCACAAACGTCGCCACCTTCAAAGACGCGACCTTGCACATCAACGGCAAGGTCGACGTGGTCGGCCTGGCCTGCACCACCTGCCACGGCGACGCCGCCAGCAACAACCCGGCGCCGCCGCTGGGCACCAAGGGCGAGACCGCCACCACCACCAAGGCCGTGGGCGCCCACGCCAAGCACGGCGGCAGCAGCACTTGGCACCGCGACGTGGCCTGCACCGACTGCCACAGCGTCCCCGCGTCGATGACCCACAGCAACGGCAGCGTGGACCTGAGCTGGAGCAGCGTGGCCAGCGCCGACCAGAGCGTGCCGGCGTGGAACAGCGCGACCACCACCTGCTCGGGCAACTACTGCCACGGCAGCAGCTTGCTGGGCGCCAAGGCCGGCGGCACCGTGATGCGCACGCCCGTTTGGACCAAGGTCGACGGCAGCCAGGCCGCTTGTGGCACAACGTGTCACACGCTGCCGCCCGGCGGTACCCACCCGCAAAACAACCAGTGCGCCACCTGCCACACCACCGTGATCGCCAGCAACGACCCGGCCACCACCCCGGTCAAGTGGGCCGACCGCAAGCTGCACATCGACGGCAAGATCGATGTGGGTACGCTGACGTGCACCAGCTGCCACGGCGACAAGGCCAGCAACAACCCGGCGCCGCCGGTCGGCACCAAGGGCGAGACGGCCACCAGCAGCGTCGCCGTCGGCGCGCACGCCCAGCACCTGGGTGCCAGCAGCTCGCACCGCCCCGGCCAGTGCACCGACTGCCACGTGGTACCCGTGTCACTGCAACACGGCAACGGGACTACTGAAATGACCTGGGGCGCCCTGCCCAAGACCGCCAGCCAGACGCCGCTGTGGGACAAGACCACCGCCACCTGCGCCGGCAACTACTGCCACGGCACCAGCCTGGAGCCCGCCAAGGCCGGCGGCACCACCATGCGCACGCCCAAGTGGACCCAGGTCGACGGCAGCCAGGGCAAGTGCGGCAGCACCTGTCACACCAACCCGCCCGGCGGCCCGCACCCGGCCAGCGACAAGTGCGCAATGTGCCACAGCGCCGTGATCAGCGGCTACGACACGGCGGCGGCCACGGCGACCTGGAAGGATCCGGGCTTGCACGTGGACGGCACCCTGCAGGTGACCACCTTGACCTGCACCAGCTGCCACGGCACCGCCAGCACCAACGACCCGATGCCGCCCAAGGGCACGCTAGGCGAGACCGCCACCACCACCAAGGCGGTCGGCGCACACAAGCAGCACCTGGGCTCCAGCGCCTGGCACCGCGCCGGCGCGTGCGTCGACTGCCACACCGTGCCGACCTCGCAGACCCACACCAACAACACCGTGGATCTGGCGTGGGGCAGCGTGGCCACCGCCGGCACCGCCCAGCCGGCCTGGAACACCACCGCCGCCACCTGCTCGGGCAACTGGTGCCACGGCGGCAAGCTGCCTGGCGCCAACGCCGGCGGCACCGTGATGCAGACGCCCAAGTGGACCCTGGTCGACGGCAGCCAGGCGGCCTGTGGCACCACGTGTCACACCAACCCGCCCGGCGGCAGCCACCCGCAGAGCACCAACTGCAACCTGTGCCACGCCGGCGTGATTGCCAGCTACGACGCCAACGCCAAGACCGCGGTGTGGAAGAACGCGACCCTGCACGTCGACGGCAACGTGGACGTGGTGGGCATGAGCTGCACCAGCTGCCACGGCGATGCGGCGGCCAACGATCCGTCGCCGCCGCTGGGCACCAAGGGCGAGACCCAGACCACCCAGGTCGCGGTCGGCGCGCACGCCCAGCACATGGGCCCGTCGAACTGGCGCGGCGCAGTGCTGTGCAGCGACTGCCACACGGTGCCGACGTCGATGACCCACACCAACGGCACCGTCGACGTCAACTTTGCCGGCCTGTCCGTGGCCGACACCGCCAACCCGACCTGGAGCAAGAGCACCGTCACCTGCAGCGGCAGCTACTGCCACGGCGCCACCCTGATGCCGGCGGCGACCGGCGGCACGGTCAACCACAACCCGCTGTGGACCAAGGTCGACGGCAGCCAAGACGCCTGCGGCAGCACCTGCCACACCAACCCGCCGGGCGGCACTCACCCGCCGAACACCGCCTGCAACCTGTGCCACAACCAGGTGATCGGCGGCTACGACGCGGCGGCCAAGACCGCGACCTGGGCCGACCCGACCCTGCACATCAACGGCAAGGTCGAGGTCAAGACCCTGACCTGCACCAGCTGCCACGGCGACACCGCCAGCAACAACCCCGCGCCGCCGCTGGGCACCAAGGGCGAGACCCAGACCAGTCAGGCCGCTGTGGGCGCCCATGCCCAGCACCTGGCCACCAGCACCTGGCACCGCAACGGCCAGTGCACCGACTGCCACAGCGTGCCGGTCTCGGTCGGCCACGCCAACGGCAGCACCGACTTCAGCTGGGGCGGGCCGTCTGCGCTCAATGGCGCCAACCCGCAGTTCGCGGCCGGCAACGTGAGCTGCAGCGGCGCCTACTGCCACGGCAACACCCTGTACGGGCCCAAGCCCGGCGGCTCGGTCGCGCGCACGCCGGTGTGGACCACCGTCAACGGCAGCTGGGACGCTTGTGGCACGACGTGTCACACCCTGCCGCCGGCGGCGCCGCACCCGCAGAACGAGAACTGCGCGCAGTGCCACGCTGCGGTGGTGACGTCGATCGTCTTGGGCACGCCGCCCACGGTGGTGTGGCAGGATGCGCAGTTGCACATCGACGGCAAGATCGACACCGGCACCGTGACCTGCACCAGCTGTCACGGCGACAAGGTGGCCAACAACCCGGCGCCGCCGATCGGCAGCAAGGGCGAGACCCAGACCACCCAGAAGGCGGTCGGCGCGCACGCGGTGCACCTGGCGGCGGGCTCGACCTGGCACCGCGACGGCCAGTGCACCGACTGCCACACGGTACCGGTCTCGATGACCCACGCCAACGGCACCAGCGACCTGAACTGGAGCGCGCCCAGCAACGTCGGCAACCTGTCGCCGAGCTACGCCATCGACGCCAAGTGCAGCAACAACTGGTGCCACGGCTCGGGCCTGGGCGCGGCCAAGACCGGGGGCACGCTGAACCGCACGCCGTTGTGGACCCAGGTCGACGGTACGCAGGACGCTTGTGGCACAACGTGTCACACCAACCCGCCCGGCGGCGGCCACGTGGCCCACACCGACTGCACCATCTGCCACACCGCGGTGGTGGCGGCCTTCAACCCGGCCAACAACGCCACCACCTGGACGGACCGCACGCTGCACGTCAATGGTGTCAAGGAGTCGAACAAGTATCACGACTTGGGTGGCTGGACCACGCCGAAGTTCGGCACCAACCACCACGGCAGCAACTACTTCGTGCGCAACCAGCAGCGCGACGAGCACAACGTGTCCTGCACGCAGTGCCACGGTGCCGACTTGCTGGGCGGCACGGTCGGCGTCTCGTGCGCCAACAGCAGCTGCCACGGCGGCGACTGGAAGTCCTGCGACTTCTGCCACGGCACCAAGGGCGGCAGCGCCGCCCCGCCGATCGGTGTGGCCAACGAGGGCACCACGGCCACCAACACCCTGGCCGTCGGCCGCCACACCGCGCACTTGACGGCCTCGACCACCCACGTGGCCTTTGCCTGCACCACCTGCCACACCGTGCCGGCCACGGGCGACCTCGCCCACGCCATGCAGTACGTGTACTCGGCGAACCTGACCACCGCCGGCCACCACGGCGACGTCACCTTCGCCGGCGGCACCGCCAACGGCATGACCTTCAACGTCGCCGCCACCACCGGCAACCCGGTCACCGCCCGCGGCACTTGCGTGGGCACCTGCCACAGCAACGGCCGCGGCGGACCGCCGGTCACCACGCCCTACTGGGCCGGCGGCAACTGGAACAAGGGCAGCTGCGGCACCTGCCACGCGGCCATGCCCAACACCGGCGAGCACGACAAGCACGTCAACGGCGAGAACATGACCTGCGTCGAGTGCCACCCGGCCGCCACCGCCGCGACCCACATGAACGGTAGCCGCGACGTGCTGGCCACCATCAAACCGGCCAGCGGCTCGGGCTCGACCACCACCAGCCCGGCGTCGGGCAACTGCACCACCCGCCGCTGCTCGGGCAGCTGCCACGGCGAGAACCACAGCAGCCGCTGCTGGTAGTCGAGCGCCATTGCAGGGCTGAGCCTTGCCGGCGGTTCACCGGAGCCGCCGGTCGGCCGGCCGCGCGGAAGGTGCGGTCGTCGCCCGGAACACCCAGCCAAGCCAGCGCCTCGGCTGCCCAAAGTGCGGAAAACAACGCCGTGTATCGGGACGGGTGAGCGACGGCCGGCGGCAGTGGACCGCTCTGCCTGGCTACGCCGGCTGGCGGCGCGGCAAGGTGGCCGCCACGAACGGCATGGCGGCGGCAGAGGACGCCTGCAGCACCGGAGTGGCGAACAGCCGCTCGCGATAGGCCGCCATGAAATCGGGCACTTCCAACCCTTCGGTCTGGGCGTAGTGCAGCGCCACCGCGGCCGCCAGGTCGCCAAGGGTGATGGCCGGGCCGCAGACGAACGACCGGCCATCGGCCAGCGCTGCCTGCCACACGCCAAAGGCCTTGCCCATGGTCGCCTCGGTGGCGGTGCGGACCTCGGGCTGCTTGTTCCAGAAGAATTTGCCAATCGGATCGAGCAAATATAGATCGCCCAGCCGGTCGAAGTGGCGGGCCTGGCGCTCCTGGCCGGGCGGCAGCAGCACCCGCGGTCCCCGCTCTTCCAGGTACTCCAAGATCGAGGTCGACTCGAAGATGGCGCTGCCGTCCTCCAGTTCGAGCACCGGCATCTTGCCGAAGGGATTCAGCTGCAAATACGCGGGGGTCTTCAGGCCGCCGGCGAATGCGTCGACGGTGACCAGCGGCACGGGATCCCCGCGCAAGCCGATGCCGATGGCGGCCTTGCGCGAGTACGACGACAGTGGGTGGTAGTGGAGCTTCATGGCCGCATCCGACCCCGACTGTGGGAAATTGTCAAGCCGGGGTCGGAGGCGTTGTCGGGTGCGACGCAGCTACTTGCCGTGGCAGGCCTTGCACTTGTCGATGCCAGCTTTCTGGGGATTGGCCTTGGCGACGGCCTTGTGGCAGTCCAGGCAGGTCTTGTGGAAGACCACCGTGCCCTTGTCGAAGTCGTCGCCCTTGGCGGTGGCGAGCACGGGCGCCTTCTTGCCGCCGAACTCCTTCTGCGGCTGGCCGTCGGCCACGTGGCAGTCGCCGCAACCCTTGATGTCCTTGGCGCTTTTTGGCTCACCCTTTTCGGTGTGGTGACAGGTTTTGCAGCCGATGGCGCCGCCTTTGGCGTCTTTGAACTCGCTGGCGTGCTTGGCGTGGGCGAACTTGACCGCGCCCTTCTTGCCCTTGATCAGGTCGAGCTTGATTTCTGCTTTGTCCTTGGGCACTTCGGTTGCGAGCGCCACACCCAGGAATGAGCCGAGACTGAAAAGAACCGCGACCAACCATGCGCTGCGCTTGTTCCACATGACCTGAACCTCCGGCGCGACCTAGGCGCCCTGCTGGGGTGTGCGTGGCAAGGGAGCTTGCCAACTTCGACCGCAGCCGGCGTTCGTGAACGTGCCGGCGCGGATATCCAGACTACGCGCCGACCGGCGCGCGCATTCAAGGGCGCCGTCCGTCAACCGCGCAAGAACAGACGGTTTGTGACGGAACCGTGGCGAATACCGGGGCCGGTCAAGTCCGCGCGGCCCGCGCTTGCCGACCGTGCCGGCGCTGGCTATGCTGCAACCGGCCCTGGGGATTCCCCGCCCCGCGGCCGTTCCCGCGTTCCCCCGCGCCCCATGTCTGCCCAGCGTGTCGCTCGCCTTGTGCTGGCGGCGCCGCGTGTTCTTGCCCCAAGGTCGCCGAGGGTCGCCATGTCGAACATTCGTCCCATTCAGGTGCAGGTGGTTGGCCTGCATCCAGAATTCAACCAGCTTCTGGTGATCCGCGTGGAGTTGGAGCCGCAGCCCAGCCCGCTGTGGATCCGGCTTTTCAGCGATTTCCGCCAAGACGGTCCCACCCTGGCCGGCTTTGCGCCGGTCATCCGCGACGGCGTGGTCGAGATCCACCCCAGCGACGAGCAGTTGGAGACGTTCCTGCTGGCCCTGGAGCGGCGCATTCGCCACGTGAACGTGGACCACGCCGCTACCATTGGCCGGGCCGACCCGGTGCGACCCGTGCGGCGGCGACCGACCTCTGAATTCCTGGCCGACGGCTTTTCGGTGGATGTGCGCGACCGCATCGTCAAGGCGCACAAGGCCGCCGAGCGGGTGTCCGGCATGTTCCAGGCGCAGCAGTGGGAGCCGCTGGAGGTCACCAACCTGGACCGGCCGCCCACCCGCGACACCCTGCTGGACATCGAGCCGCCGCAGGTGCCGCGCGGACGCAAGCCGCGGCCGGCCAATCCCGAGGTGGCGTCCGAGTAGTGCGGCGGCCCCGTGGACCTGGTGAAACCGGCCAATTGTCACGCGACTCAAGTCGGCACTTGGCGCGGCGAGTCGCTGCGGGCGCTCGCTTGCGCCCCACATGGCAGCTAGAGACTGGACAGGACGCCAAAGTACTGAACAAATATTCAGTACTTGGCCAAGTCTCTAGGGCACGCACGCCCCCAGCTGGGCCCGGCAGCGGCCCTGGCTGGTACAGGCGATGCTGGCCGCGCAGCTGCCGTCGTCAAAGGCGATGCAACCACCGCCCTTTGCGGTGCACAAACCGTCGGTCGAGCAGGCGCTGCCCTTGCGGCAGTCCCCGTCGCCGCCGACCACGCACCGCCCGTCGGACCAGCTGCAGCGCGCATGGGCCCGACAGCTGGGACCCTCAAGACAGCCTGCGGCACTGTGGGCCCGGCAGCGGCCCCGCACCGCTGAGCATTGTCCGTGGTCGGCGCACAGCGGGCTGGACTGGCAGTCGGCGTCGTTTTGTGCAATGCACGAGCCAGCTTGCGCGGTGCACTGGCCGTCGCGCTGGCAGACGAGCGCGCTGCGGCAGTCGCCGTCGCCCAGGGGGACGCAGCGCGGACGCACGGCGGCGCTGGCGCGATCGAAGTGGCACAGGCCAAAGGCCGGGCAGCCGCTGAGCAACCGGCAGGCGAGGTCGGGGCCGGTCAACTTGCTGAACCGCATCAGCTCGTCGACCTCCGGCTCGCCTTGGCCGAGCGCCAGCAGTTGGATGGTGCGGCCGTCGCTGGCCGTGGCCCAGGCCAGGCCCAGGTCCTCGGCCGTGCACAGCTGTTCGATGCCGGGCAGGAACTGCTGGCGACAGCGCACCTGGACCTGCTGGCCGCCGACCTCGACGCTGCGTGCTGCGTCGCCCACGTGGCCCATGCTGAAGTAGCGGCCGGCGGCGGTGGTGCTCAGGGCTGGCCCCGGTAGAACCAGCGTGGCGCGGGCCACTTGCGGCTCGGGCTGATCGGGGCAGCGCGGCAGGCGCCACAGCCCAGACCGGTCCAAGGCGTGGCAGCCCGTCCGCAGAAGCCGAGGACCATCCACCGGTTGCGGGTCGTCTTCTGCCACGCCGTCGGCGCAGTCCAGGCGCACCAGCGCACCCACCTCGCCGTTCAGCGCGAAGTCGCGGCGCTGGACTACGCGGCAACGGTGCACCGAGCGCGCTTCGCCGGTGACCGCCCAGGTCATGGACCGGCCGGGGCGGAACAGGTCGTCAAAGGCCGCCGCTTCGGGCGACGTCTCGGCGCGTCGTGGAGGGGACGGGACTGGGGGCAAGGACAGGACCACGTCGTCGCGCGCCAGCCGCTCGCGAAGTCGCGCCAGCCGCTGTGCGCCATCCAAGCTGACCTGCAGCCCCAACCCGGTCATGGAGCTACCGCCGACCCAGGCCTGCAGCCCCACGCGGAAGCGTCCCCGCGTCAGGCCCGCACCCAGCACCGGCGTCTTGTAGACGTCCCAGACCGGCGAGGCCGGGGTGAGGACGGCGTAGCCAAGGTTCCAGTCCAAGATATCGCGGCCGAAAGGCAGGTCCATGCCCATGGCGAAGCGCACGGCCGTGGCGTTGGGCAACAGACTGTGGCGCTCGGACCAGCCGGTCTCGAACCACACGGTGTCGACCTGGGCGCGTGCGCGCACGAAGGGCCCACCGCCGCAGCCGCTGTAGCACGTGTTCGCGCCGCTGGCCCGCAACCCGAAAGGCTCGATCCAACCGAGGTCGGCCGCGAAGTACTTCGTCCACCCCGAGGCCGCGAGCTCGATGGCGACCGGTGCCCGGGTACCTTCTGAACCCTCGCCAAAGCCGCGGCCGCGCCAGTCCTGCATGGCGCCCAGCACGCCGACGTGGACGGCCAGTGCGGGATGCAGGGGGATCTGCGCGCGCACGTCGGTGCCCACGCTGGACACGGTGTGGGAACGGTCATAGGCGAGCCCGAAGGAATTTCCGAAGCTCATCAGCACCGGGGCAGCTTCATCTTCTTCGGCCTGGACGGATCCCGCCGCCAGCCCCACCGCGGCCATCAGGGCCGCCGCCATTTTGTGCTTTGCTGTGCCGACTTGCGGGTGCATGTCCGATTCCCCCGACGGAGTGCGCAGCATCCTTCACCATGCTCTGGCAAGTGCCCGGGGTCAAGCGAAAAGCGCCAGCCACCGCAGCGGCTTGGCGGGTCGGGCCGGGCCGTGGCAAGCTGCGGCTGTGCCAGTGCACGCGGACGAGGGCCCATGACCACCGCCAAGCCCGAGAATACCGACGACTACATCGCGGGTTTCGACCCACCGGTGCAGGCGGCCCTGCAGGCGGTGCGGGCGGCGGTGCGCCAGGCCGCGCCCCAGGCCACCGAGCGCATCAGCTACGGCGTGCCGGCGTTCTTCCAGGGCGGCGCGCTGGTCTACTTCGGCGGCTTTCGCCACCACATCGGCTTCTATCCGCCGGTGCGCGACCCCGAGTTGCAGCGCGAAAGCGCGCGCTACGCCGGCGAAAAAGGCAACCTGCGCTTTCCGCTGTCCGAGCCGATGCCGCTGGAGCTGATCGCCCGGCTGACGGCGCACCGGTTGCGCGAAAACCTGGCCAAGTCCAAGGCGAGCAAGCGGAAACGCGACGCGGGCGAGCCTGGATCTGGCGATTGACCGTCCACGCGGCGCGAGGTCGCGCGCCTACACAGTGGCGCGGTCCAGCAACCATGCCTGATGCGGCAGCGGCGCCGACCACAGCAGCTCGGGCAGGGCGTTGTCGACGAGCACGCCGGGCGCCAAGTCCAGGCCCGCCGCCTGATAGCACTGGCAGACAAAGGCCGAGCAGTACACCGCCCGCTGGTCGTCGCGGCCAAAGCGCCGGCCCAGCTGCCCCTGCTGTAGCGCCAGCCAGGTCGCAAACACCTTGGGGATGCTGTAGCGCGTCAGCGAGCCCAGCAGGCCCAGCGCGGCCGCCAGCACCTGCTCGGTCTGGCCGGTGTCCAGGCCAAAATCCAGCACCGCCAGAGTGGGGGCCTCGTCCTCGGCACAGTACTTGTCCAGGCGATTTTCCTGCACGCCCAGGCGGATGAAGTGGCTGTGCAGGTCCAGGTCGCTCTCCAACAGCCAGTGCTCGCCGTCCAACCGGCGGCCCTCGAACAAAAAGGCGTGGCTCCACAGGCTCCACTGGCGCGCCGGGTCCAGGCGGCGCTGGCTGCGGCGGATGCGGCGGTCGATCCAGCTGGCCAGACCGACCAGCCCCACCCGCCCCGGGGCTGCGTAAGCGTCGAAAAACTGGCGGTTGCTCCACTCGGGCGGCGCCAAGGTGACCGGAAACGGCTGGCTCACGGGCAGGCTCCTGGGCGGGCGGCCGGGCGGCGAGGGCAGGTCAGTACGGCGGACCGGCGAAGCACAGCAGTTTCCGTTGCGATGACAAGAAGATCCGAAGCAAGACTCATGCCGCGGCCTTAGTCGGTGTCGACGCGGAACCGGCAGCTGCCGACTTCGATGACGTCGCCGGCCCACAGCTCGAACTTTGTCACCACGTCGCCGTTGACGCGCACGGTGCCGAACGAGAGTTCGCTGGTCAGCTCCCAACTCGCGCCGTTCCAAGCGATCTTGACCTGCCCGTGGACCAGGCCGCGCAGCTTGAGCTGGCCGTCGCGGGCGATCGCCAGCGTCTCGCCCTCGATCAGATCGAAGCGCTCGCCGCCCGCGGCCCAGTCGTCCAGGCGCACCACGTAGCTGCGCTTGGCGGCCTTGAGGCGGTGGAACGAGTCGCGCACCTCTTCCATTTCCATGCCCACCGTCGGCTGGCGCCAGCGGGCGTTGTCGAATACCGGCGGCACGTAGGCGTCGGCGGCGTGGAGGGCCTGACTGCCACAGCGCGGGCACGGGGCGTCGCGGCGGGCAAAGTTGACCATGCCCGTCCACTGGCAACTGGGGCAGCGCATCTTGACGAAGCGCGCCTGCCCCACCTCTTGCACGGCCGTCCGCGTCGCCGATTCGCCAAAGATCAGCAGGTGATCGCTGCCGATCAGGATCTCGGAGCCCTCGGGCAGGTAGACCATGTCGTCAATCAGCTTGCCGTTGACGACCACCGGGTTGGTGTGCGAGGCGCAAGTGATGAACCAGTTGCCGGTCGCCCCCTCCATGTGCACCACCGCGTGCTGGCGTGACACGGTCGGGCTGTCCAGCACCAGTTCGCAGACCGGGTCGCGGCCGATGCGGAACATCTTGAGCAAGATGGCGGCCTTGCGGGCATCCTGGCCGATTTCGTGAACGGTGATGGTCGGCACGAGCACTCCTGACAGAAAGGCGTGGGCAGCACAGCTAGGCTTGGGCAGCGCAGACTGGCGCGGACAGCCGAGCACGGCCGCTGCTGCCGGGAATTGTCTCTGTGCCGGCGGGCGGGCGCAAATTGGCCGGGCCCCGGCCGGGGCAAAAGCAAGAACGCAACCCGACTTGTGGGGCCATGCCGCCACCGCGCGCCGGGCCGTCCAAACGGAGTCTGCCTGCGGGTCCTGGCGCCCCGCGCGGGATGACCGTGCCGGCTCTTGCGGGAGCGCGCGGCGGCGCAGCCCGCTATGGCCGGGGCAAGCGGGCTACGAACCCGACTTCGACGCCTGCTTTTCCTTCTTTTTCTGCTGCTTTTCTTTGGTGCTCAGCTTGGGCTTGTTCGATTTGTCGGGCTTCTCTTGGCCTTTGGGCATGGCGTTCTCCTTTGGCAGCGCCCCTGGGACATGGATCGCGGAGCGGGGCACCCCGATAGGATGCCTCTGCCCGCGGCGGATCGCCAGGGGGGCGCGCGCATTGACCGTGGCCGGCGGAGCGCATAGGCTCGCCAACCCGGCGGCATGGCGCCGCCCAGGCGAGACGGATGCGCACTTGTTCGGCTTGTGGCCAGGCCTTGACTGGCGCTGCGTGGCACTGCGACGGGTGTGGCTGGCGCGCCGCCGAGCGCGGAGGTTTTGCCTGCCTGGCTCCCGAGCTCGCCGCCGGCAACGACGGCTACGACGCCAGCTTGTTTCGCGCGTCGGCCGCGCTGCAGGCCCAGAACTTCTGGTTCGTCGGCCGCAATCGGCTGTTGGCGCAGCAGCTCGGCAAGCTGCAGCTCAACCCCGCGCGCCTGTTGGAAATCGGCTGCGGCACCGGCTTCGTCCTCAAGATGCTGGGCCAAGTCTATCCCGAGGCCGAGCTCTGGGGCAGCGACATCTACACCGAAGGGCTGGACTTTGCCGCCGAGGCAGTCCCGCGCGCCCACCTGCTGCAGATGGATGCCACCACCCTGCCGTTCCGCGACGAATTCGACCTGATCGGCGCGTTCGACGTCATCGAGCACATCGACGACGACCGCCAGGCGCTGGCAGCGATGGCGGCGGCGCTGCGCCCGCACGGGCACCTGGTGCTCACCGTGCCGCAGCACCCGGCGCTGTGGAGCCGGATGGACGAGTACGCGCACCACAAGCGACGCTACACTCGCCCGGAATTGCTAGAGAAAGTCCGTGAGTCCGGTCTGCAGGTGCGCAGCGCGACCTCGTTCGTCAGCCTGCTGGCTCCGGCCATGTGGGCGTCGCGGGTGCTGCAGCGCAACCGGCCGCCGGTCGCCGACGGCATCGACCCGGATTTGCGCATGAATCCGTCGCTGAACCGGGTGCTGCTGTCTGTGATGGAGCTGGAGCGCGGGCTGGTGGCGCGCGGCCTGGACCTGCCGGTGGGCGGCTCGCTGCTGCTGGTCGCCCAGCGCGCCTGAAGGCGGCGACACACCTTGGCGCTGGGGAGGGCTCGGCGGTGGACACTGCCCCGGGGCTCGCCTATCCTGGTGCCGCCGCGGACGCGACCTCGGCCCGGTGTCCGCCAGCGGCGCAGTAGGGCCGGCGAGCCGTCCGAGCGGCATCGCGATGGGGTTCACATGAGTCACTTCAAGGGAATCTTGCTGGCGGGCGGCAAGGGCACGCGCCTGTACCCGGTCACCCAGGTGGCCAGCAAGCAGCTGCAGCCGATCTACAACAAGCCGATGATCTACTACCCGCTGACCACCCTGCTGGTCGCCGGTGTGCGCGAGGTGCTGATCATCTCGTCGCCCGAGGACATTGGCCGCTTCGAGGCGCTGCTGGGCGACGGCCGCCGCTGGGGCATCCAGCTGCAGTATGCCGTGCAGGCCGAACCCAAGGGCATTGCGCAAGCGCTGCAGATCGGGCGGGAATTCGTCGGCAACGACTCGGTGTTCTTGATGCTGGGCGACAACCTTATCTACGGCCGCCTGGACTTCTTGCGGGCGGCGATGGCGGCCAACGGCGCCGGCGCCACGGTGTTTGCCTACCACGTGCACAACCCGCAAGAGTACGGCGTGGTCGAGTTCGGACCCGACGGCAAGGCGCGCTCGCTGGAAGAGAAGCCCAAGCAACCCAAGTCGAATTGGGCGGTTCCGGGGTTGTACTTGTACGGGCCGGGCGCGGCGGCCGAGGCCGATGCCGTCACCCCGTCGGCGCGCGGCGAGCTGGAGATCACCGATCTGAACCGCCGCTACCTGCAGCGCGGCCAGCTGACTGTGATGCCGATGGGCCGCGGCATCGCCTGGCTGGACACCGGCACGCCCGAAAGTCTGCTGGAAGCCTCGAATTTCGTGCACACGCTAGAGACGCGCCAGGGCCTGTTCGTCGGCTCGCCGGAAGAGGCGGCCTTCCACATGGGCTTCTTGGACGTCGCCGGCCTGGCCAACTGCATTGCCGCTACGCCGGACGGCCCGTACCGCGCCTACTTGCAGCGGATTTTGGACGGAGCCCACCGCGACCTGGCCGCCGGAGGGCGCGGGTGAGCCGTGCCGCGACCTGCGAGGTGTCGGTCGTCGTACCCGTGTACGGCGGCGAGGCGACCGTGGCCGAGTTGGCCCAGGGACTGGCGGCGGCCCTGCGCGACCGCGACTGGGAGCTGCTGTTCGTGTGCGATCGGCCGCGCGACGGCTCGTGGGCGCAAGTACAGAAGCTGGCAGCCGAAAATCCGCGGGTGCGGGCGCTGCTGTTCCGCCGCAACTATGGCCAGCACCCGGCGCTGCTGTGCGGGATTCGCCTGGCGCGCGGCCGCACCGTGGTCACCATGGACGAGGACCTGCAGCACAACCCGGCCGACGTGCCGGCGCTGGTGGCGGTGGCCGAACAGGAGCAGGCGCTGGTCTACGGCGTCTCGGCCGAGCTGCACCACGGCGGCTTCCGCAATCTGTCGTCGCGGCTGCTCAAGCGCTTCTTGGCCAGCTACCTGGGCGTGGACTTTGGCCGGAACATGAGCGCTTTCCGGGCGTTTCCCAGTCAGGCGCGCGAGGCCTTTGCCGACTACCGCTCGGCGATGGTGGCGATCGACGTGCTGCTGAGCTGGGCGGCGCTGCCGGTGCGGGCCTTGCCGTGTGCGCACGCGCCGCGGCGGGCCGGCGCTTCGGGCTATACTTTCGCCAAGCTGATGAAATTGATGGGTGATGTGGTGCTCGGCTTCTCGGTGGCGCCGCTGCGGCTGGCGACCTGGGCCGGGCTGGCGGCGATGCTGGGCGCGTTCGCCCTGGCGGCGGTGGTGGGCCTGAACTGGCTGCTCCATGGCTCGGCGGTGCCGGGTTTTGCCTTCCTGGGCCTGGCCGTGACGCTGCTGGGCGGCGTGCAGCTGTTGGCGCTGGGTCTCTTGGGCGAGTACTTGGGGCGGCTTTACGGCAGCGCACTGGGGCGCCCCCAATATCTGGTGGCCGAGCGGACGTGGCGCGAGCCCGAGGCGCGGTAACGGACTCTACCTGCGGAAGGTCTAGGTATGTTGCGGTTTCATGAACCTTTCTTGACCGGGCGCGAGCAGGGCTACCTGGCCGAGGTGCTGGCGGGCGGCAGCTTTGCCGGCAACGGGCCCTTTGGCAAGCGCGTCCAGGCCTGGCTGGAGCGCCACACCGGCTGCCCGCACGTGCTGCTCACCCACTCGTGCACCGGCGCCCTGGAGATGGCGGCGCTGCTGGCCGACCTGCAGCCGGGCGACGAGGTGCTGCTGCCCTCGTTCACCTTTGTCAGCACCGCGACTGCGTTTTTGCGGGCCGGCGCCAAGCTGGTGTTCTGCGAGGTCGACCCGGCCACCATGACGCTGGATCTGGCCGATGTCGCGCGCCGCCTGACGCCGCGCAGCAAGGTGGTGGTGCCGGTGCACTACGCCGGTCTGAGCTGCGACATGGTGAAATTGACGGATTTCGCCAAGCAGCACCGGCTCTTTGTCGTGGAGGATGCTGCTCAGGGGCTGGACGCGTCCCGCGACGGCCGCCACCTGGGCACCTGGGGCAGCCTGGGCACGCTGTCGTTCCACGAGACCAAGAACGTCCACTGCGGGCTGGGCGGCGCGCTGCTCATCCACGACCCGGCGCTGCTGGAGCGGGCCGAGATCATCTGGGAGCGCGGCACCAACCGCCAAAAGATGTTCAAGGGTTTGGTCGACAAGTACAGCTGGGTCGACGTCGGCTCCAGCTTCTACATGACCGAGCTGCAGGCGGCCTTCTTGCTGGCGCAGCTGGAGGCTTTGGCCGACAACACCGCGCTGCGTCTGGGTCAATGGCGCCGCTATGCCGAGCAGCTGGCGCCGCTGGCGGCCGCGGGCCACGTGCAGCTGGCGCAGGTGCCCGCCACCGCCCAGCCCAATGGCCACTGCTTCTTCGTGCTGGCCCGCAGCGGGGCCGAGGCGGACGCCCTGCGCGAGTACCTGGTCGGCCACGGCTTCCAGGCCACCATCCACTACGTGCCGCTGCACGCTTCGGAAATGGGCAGGCGGCTCGGCTATGCCGACGGCGACCTGCCGGTGACGCTGGACGGGGCGGCGCGCCTGCTGCGCCTGCCGCTGCACCACAAGCTGCAGCTGGCCGATCTCGATGCGGTTGCTGGCGCGGTGCGGCAGTTCTACGGCGCCTGAGTCGCTTTGTGTGATCCGATGTAGTGCGTAGGGTGTGGTCGGCGTCGAAACGACCCAGGCGCGCTACGGTGCGGCCTTCTTGGGCAGCGGCCAGCCCACCACCTCGCCCGCCACCAGCCGATTCAGCACGGGCGCCGGGCTGGCGGTCGCCGGCAAGTCGCGCCGCACGAATACGTGCCATTGTTGGGTGTAGCCGCCGACGGTGCGATCCCAGCCGCCGGGGCCGTTGAGCGCGCCCACGTAGGCATAGCCGGCCCGCTCGCTCATCGCGTCGCGGTGGAATGTGGTGACCACCGCCGCCGGGCGCTGCGCGTCGATCCAGGCCAGGAGTTCGCCGCGGATGCGATCGGCCATGGGCCGCCCGGTCTTGGGTGCCCCGGACAGGACGGTCAGGCAGGCGTCGGTCGCGAAGAACCGCTGGCCGCTCAAGCGCGCGGTGTAGGGCTCGTCGGGCAGGGCCACGGGCGCCGGCGCGGCGCGGACCCAGTCGACCAGAGCCTGCCACTCGGCGCGGGCCGCCGGACCCGGCACGACCTTGAAGGGATTGTGAATCATCGCCAGGAGTTGCAACCCGATGGCCGCCCACAGCAGCCCCAGCTGCCCGCCGGGCGCGCCGCGGCGGGTCAGCGCCACGACCCACTGCTGCACCGCCAGCATCGCCACCACCCCCAGCACCGCCGTCGCCGGGATCAGGCTGTTCGAGTAGGTACCCTGGGTCAGCAGCAACAGCGACGGCACCAGTCCGGCCAGCAGTACCGCCAGCGCATGCACCGCCCGCCGCCGCTCGCCCAGCAGCCACAGCCACGGCGGCGCCGCCAGCGCCAGGGCCACCATACCCACGTCGCGCGCCAACAGCGCCCGCGGCATCACCAGCGGCGAGCCGACCGCGTGGGGGTACTCCGACGGCGCCTCGTACAAGAAGTAGCCCATCCACCGGTCGCCCTGCAGCACCGGCAGGCCCACCAGCAGCCAAGCTACCGCGGCCGTGCTCGCCAGCAGCACCGCCGCGCGCCGCCACTCGACCAGGGCCAGGACCGTTGCCAGCACCATTGCGTAGGGTAAGGCCGACTGCTTGACCGCGCACGCCAAGCCGAACAAGGTGCCGGCCAGCAGCGCGCTGAGGACGCCGCGACCGCGCGCCACCGCCAGCATGCCGCCCAGCATCAGCGCCACCATCAGGCCGTCGCTCTTGCCCACGCCAAAGAAATTCCCTGTCATCTCGCCAGCCAGCAGGGGCCAGGCTGCGGCAACGAGGGCGAGCGGCCGCGGCAACTGCCAGGTGCGGGCCAGCAGGTAGACCACCACCACCGCGACCGCCATGCCGCCAGCGTTGACCGCGCGCATCGCCTGCAGCGGCGCCACCGAGCCGCCCAGCAGCCAACTGGCTACCCGCGGCCCCAGCGGCCCGTAGGGCATGGCGATGTAGTCCAGCGAGGGCTCGGCGTACATGGGCAGGCCGGCGGCGGCGCGCACGGCCATCTCGGCCATGCCGTTCTCCATCGTCTCAATCGGATAGGGGACTTGCACGACCTGACCGGTCGCCAGCGCCACCGCCAGCCCGCCCAGCACCGCCGCGGCGGCCAGCAGCCAGGGCGCCCAATGCAGCAGGCGCGGGGATTGCAGCAGTGCCAGACCAGCGGCCAGCGTGGACTGCACAAGTCGGTCGCTCCACTGCGGAAGCTGCGGCGTGGGCGGCAGCTGCGAAGTGGGCGGAATCTGCGGAGTGTGTGGGTCGTCTGCCATCGCCATCCCTGCCGTAGGCGTTGCCCGGTCGGCGGCCGCGACTGTGCCGCAATGGTCCTGGGGGGTCAAGGCGTTGGCGGGCGACCCTGCCGAGGGTGGTGCGGGCTGGGTCGGGCCGGTCGCCGACGGTTCGGCGGGATGATTTTGCCCCCACCGCAAGACACCTGCCGGCCAGGCTGCGGCGTGGGGACCCTGCGGGAGGGGTGGGCTGGCGTGGGGATTTGGCGCTCCATGGCCTTCTGGCTGTGTTCACTACATAGCTTTGGAATTACAAGGTAATTGTCACTTGCAGATCCTGGATAAGGGATAGCGGTAGCCGTCCCGGTGGGCGAAGTAGGAGTCCAAGCCACCGAGGGTGACGAAATCCTGATCGGTCAGCACGCTGCTACCGCCACCTGGTCCGTAATCCTGGTCGTCTGGCCAGCCCCAAATCGGCAATACTGCAAGTGTCAGGTCGTCGCGGATGACCGTGGCCCGCGCCAAAGACGTACTGACGTCGCTGCCAGCCCACCACGCCGGGTATGCCAGAACCATACCGCAGGGAACCCGATGGCCGGCAGAGCGTTCAGCGTTGCCAACGTCAAACGACGCAGGTACTGGCGCCTCAGTTAGGACCCCATTCGCCAGCCGCGCGACACTGTCACCTGGATCCCGAACGATTAAGATCGCGCCCGAGTCGTCCACGACCGCCGAATGGACGTGCCCAGAACTCCACTTCTTAGGTACCGTCCCAACATCACTCCAAGTCCCAGTGGCCAGATCGTACTTCAGGACATGTCCGACGTCCTTGGCAAAGGTCCCGTCGGGAAACGGCTTTTGCCCGTTGACCGAGTCGTAGGCGAAGACGGCGTTGGTGTTGGCGAGAATCCGCAATGAGTCTATATAGCCGTCGGCCGGTACAAATGCCGTTGGAAACTGGGCGTCGACATAGGTCTCTTTGACCGGGTCGATGAGCTGGAGGCGACCGGCAGGCGGGAACCCGGGCTCCGCGATCTTGGCCTCTAGCCGTGCGACCAAATTGCCGGTGCTGGCGATACGGCCCCAGCCCACGTTGCCCGTTTTCCATTGCGAGGCCGTGTTGGATACGGGGTCGTACAGCACGCGCACCCAGTTGTCGGTGCTGGCGATGACCACCTTCCCCGCCGCCGCCGCGACCTCGAATTCGGAGTAATGCGCCTCCTGAACGCCCAGTGGAATCTTCTCGAAGCCCTTGCCGCTCTTGGGATCCCAGCGCTCGGCGCGGAAGAAGTAACTGTGGTCCCACTTCGACGCGGGGCTGTTGATCACGTGGTCATAAGTAACCGAAACCACCCACTTCCCCGTCCAAACCGCCTTGCTGTTGAAGTGCGGCTTCTTCAAATCGGGCGTCCGCAACCACGCACACTCCCCGTTGCAGTAGCACGAATACGGCAAGGGACAGTCGCAGGTACTGCAGCCCACGGCCACCGGCTGCGGCGGCGGCGCACTGCCGCAGGTGAACACGGGGTTCGACACCAGAGGGCCCACGTCGAGCAAAAGCGTCGTGCCTTCCGGCGGGTACACGGCGGTGCCGGTGCAATCTGCCGGCATGCCGCCGACGTCGAACGTGTCGCTCGTTTTGGTGTCGGCCACGTCGCCGATGTTGGTACCCGCTTCATCCGCGGGCCAGGTCTCCTGGAAGGCCGCGTCGGGACTGTGGGAGTCCTCGCTGTCGGCGGCGACGCTATCGGCAACGTCGCTCGCCAAGTCGGTGTTTATGGGAGCAGCGTCCGGCGCGTCCAAGGCTGAGTCTACCACTGCGCCACTCACCGCGGCGTCCGCGGTTGCCGGGCCCGGGCTCGGCGAACAGGCCGTCAAGAGCGCCAAAACGCACGCAATCACCAGCCATGCCCAGGTGGTATGGTGCTGGGTCGGTCTGCTGGTGCGGGTCGGCATGGCGAGGTCCACGGGGCGGTCAAGGGCGAGACTGCGTCCGCGGGCGGGCCAAGTCAAGGCGAGATTCTCGGATCACGTGCCCGTCATTCCGTCGTTTGGTCTGCGGAGGCGAACTTCTCCGCGCGAGTTTGGGTCTTCAGCATGGGTCAACCATGAGCCCGGTTACTCCGCACAGCCACTGGCTTTGGCCACGGACAAACGGCCTGAGCCAAGCCCCGACGCAACCCCCATGCGCCCTACGGCGCCTTGGCGCAGCCCACGCAAACGGTCTTGTAGGTGGTCACGTCGCACATGTGCACCTTGCTGTGGGTGCCCAGGCAGGGCGAGCCGGTCGCAAAGACCGCCGTGCAGCTGGTCTTGGGGTTGCAGGTGTGCGGTCGGGCCGTGATCACGGGTCGCCCGAGTCCGCAGCCGTCGTTGCCGTGACGTCGCAGACTGCCTGGGCGGGGAAGGCTGAGTCGGGGGGCCCGCACATGGTGTCGGCGTAGTACCACGTGTCGCTGTTGATGCTGTCGAACGGATTGCAGTAGTGGTGGACGCTGCCGTAAAAGACGTGGGGGCATCCAGCGATGCTGCCCAGGCCGGGCTTGGAGTACCCGACCAGCGAGCCGGCGGCGTCGAACCACCACCATTCGCCGCTTTCGTAGTGGAAGCCCGGTCCAAGGTAGACCAGCCCGACCACGCGGCCGGATCCGCAAGGGATGTCCGAACCGTCCCAACAGCCGTCGCAGAGGCCGACGAGCTTGCTGGCGACCTGGCTGTACGTCAGCGCACGCACACTGGCGGGGGCTTGGCTGAGCGGAAAGAAGCAATCCGACCAGCCGTCTCGGTACGTCCGGTGGCCGTCGGCCTCTTCGCGGTAGATGCCGTACGGTTCGCCGTCAAGGTTGGCGGCGGCCTCCAGCTCGGCGACGGCCGCCTTGGGCGCTGGGCTGGAACAAGACGCGGCTGCGGAGAGTGCGGCGGCTAGGACGGCGCGGGCTAGAAGTCGATTCGCGGTCATGTTGTGGACCCCTGGGGGAAGTATGGAGCGTGCGCGGACAAGCGGGCAAGCTCTCGCCTAACACAGGATCCGCAACCGCCTTCGCCTCCAGGCCCGACCGGCGTGCTCAGCGCCACCCGGAACTGCAAGCCGCCGGTGACCTGGAACAGCCCAGTGGCCGCGACCTTCTTGCTCGACGCCGAAGCTCAGACGGCGAGACTGACTCTGCGTAAGCTTCTGAGACGGCTCGGCTTCCGTCACGGGGATCCAGCCACCGGGGCGCACAAGGCAACGCGACGCGCCGCACTGAAGTACTGCGCTGGGTTTCAAGGACAAGTCCCGTAGGGACTTTGTGCTGCTTAGCGCGGTCACTTGAGTGCCGCGCCGCATGCAAGCGAACCCCTCGCCGCCCACACGCATCGCGGCGAAATCCAAAATCCGGCTATTGGAACTCGAAATTCCAGTAGGCACCGATCTGAACCGTGGCCACGTGGAAACCAAGGCGCACGAGACTCGGGGGCCACCAGTACCGCCGATATCGAAGTCGGGTACATGCCGGGCCTATCCGCTCCGTCACCGTCGCGGTTAATTAGACATTTCAACACCTTGTCCCGTGCTCGACCGGCGAATTCGTGTGCACGCCTCGCCTCGGGGCTTCTGCGGTACGCCGCACCCACAGGCCACCGCGCAGCACCCATCCGCCTGTTCCCTACGGGCCTGTCCCCTACGGCACCTTTGCACACCCCACGCACACGGTCTTGAACGTCGTCAGGTCGCACATGTGCACCTTGTTGTCGGTGCCCAGGCAGGACGAGCCGGTCGCAAAGGCCGCCGCGCAGCCGGTCTTGGGGTTGCAGGCGGTCGTTGTCGGCGTTGTCGCAGAGTTCCAAGCTGCCGGGCACCGCGCTTGGGCCGTCGTCGTCGCGGTCGCCGCCAACTGCCGCACCGACAAGCAGAAATGCTGCCCGTAGATCTATGGCACCGCAGGCGTCAGCGCCACTGGATCACCGGCAAAGTCCAAGCCTATTGAGTAGGCGTCCGGGTAGCCATTGCCATCGCTGTCCATGTCGGGCGCGACGCTCTGCAGCAACAGCGCCTTGACGCTGAGCATGTCCAGGCCCGTTTCAGCATAGAACGATGCCGGAAGGTTATCGACCATCGTGACCAGGTCCATTTTGGTCACCCAGCCGCATAGCGTGCCGGCACTCAGCGCGCTCATAGGTCCGCTGCCCGGCACCGTCGCTTGGAGGCGAGCGCCCTTGAGCCACCAACGCTTGGAAGTGGGCGCGGCGGTCATCGGCAGTGCCACCACGTAGTAGTCACCGCCCGCGTACAGCTTGCCGCCGCTGATGTGGGCATTGTTCCATACGGAAACCGGCGGGCAGGCGCTGACGGTGCTGGACAGGTGGTAGGCGCTGACGTCGGGCACGAGCGAACAGCTTTGCACGCCTTTCTCAAAGGGTTTGCAGGCCGCGCTGCCGACGGTGGCCAAGCTTGGCAGCAAGTGCAGTGCGAACCCGGATCCCGACATGGTGTAGCCGTTGGCGACCAGCGCCATGACAAAAGGTTTGCCGCCGCCAGCGGGCCCTTGGCCGCCCGCCAGGACGATACCGAACATCTTGCCCAGCGCGTTGTCGACCTTGCCATCGCCGGTCAGGTCGCAGCCGGTACCGCTCTGGGGCTCGGTCCAGTGCAGCCACACGGAATCGGCCGGATAGTTTTTGGGTAGTGCGCACTTAGGGGTGGCGCAGGCGCCGGCGTTGCAGACCTTGCTGCCGCAGGGCGCCTCGATCCAGGCCATGCCGTCAGTGGCGCAGATGGCGCTGGAATTGCCAAAGCAGCCGGTTGTGCCGGCGGTGCACAACTGCGAGATGCATTTGCCTTGGTTGCAGGATTGCCCTTGCATCGCGCAGTCTTGCTGCTGCTTCCACGCCATGCCATCGGCACTGCAGGTCAGGACGTGCGAGCCGGCGCAGCCGCTGACCCCGGGCGGGCACGGGTACTTGATGCACTGGCTCTGGTAGCAGACGCCCATGCCAGACGTCGCGCAATCGCCGCCCTCGACCCAGCCCTTGCCGTCGTTGCAGTACATCCCCTTGCTGCCGTCGCACACCGACTCGTTGGGCTGGCACACCGGCGCTTGGCAAGTGCCGTTGACGCACAGCAGGCCCTTGGACTTACAGTCCTCGATTGGGGTGATTGCGTTGTTGGGACCGCACTGCACCGCCACGTCGGCCTGACACCCAATGCCGCCCGGCAGGCACGGCAAGTCGACGCACGCACCGTTCATGCAGATGCTGTTGCCCTTGGACTGGCAACTGTACGCCTTGTTCCACGCCGATCCAGACGAGTTGCAGTAGCTGAGGACGGTGCCGGTGCAGGTGGTCTCGCCGGGGAGGCACACCAAATCAACGCATGTACCGTCCGCGCAGGTCTTTCCTTTGGCTCCGCAATCATCCAACGTGGCGTAACCGCTGGCGATGCACTGGAAGACGTGTTTGTCGGCGCAGCCTATGCTGCTCGGCGGGCACCACAGCTTCTCGCATTTGCCCCCTGCGCAAAGAGCGCCGTAGATCGAACAGTCAAACGCCCATTGCTGGTGCATGCCGTCGGGTGTGCATGCGAAACCCGCGAAGCCTTGGCATGTGACCTGGTTGGGCTTGCAGACCTGTGCTGCGCATTGGCCGGCCAAGCAGCCCAAGCCCTTGGAGGCGCAGTTTTCGAGCAGGCTGGTGCCCAGGCCGTCAGCACTGCACTTCATTGCCAGGATGCCATCGCAAAAAACCTGTCCTGGAGCGCACTTGCTGGCCAGGCAGGCGCCGTTGCTGCACACAGTCTTGCCGGAGCAGGCGACGGTTTGCCAGGTCAGGGTGATGGGGTCGCAAACCCGTAGCGCGCTTGGGGACTCGCACACAGGCGCCTGGCCGTCGCAGCTCTGCTGCGGCAGGCATTGGTGATTCCTGCAAGCGGCGCCGCCGCCGCAGTCGCCGTCGACCAAGCAGGCCACGCAGGCGCCGCTGACGGGATCGCACTGCAAACCCTTGGCAGTGCAGGTATTTTGAGTGTCACAGGCGACGGTGTCGGTGGCAGCCGGGTCGGCGTCGGCGTCGGCGACGGCGCTGGCGGTTGCGTCTTGCGCTGCGTCAACGGACTCCGCCGCTGCATCGGTCTGCACGTCGGCGCTAGCGGTTGGCCCAGTCGCACTTTGCGTGGCTTTGGCGGTCCCGCAGCCCAGGGCCACCGCCACAGTCACGGCAAGGATCCGGGCCGTCTGTCCCTTTGGCATGGTAGCCTCCTTGGCAGAGCATCGCGCTATGCCGGCGAAAGCTCAACCTCGTCGCGGCAAGCACGCGTAGATCCGCAACCGCCTTCGCCACCGAGCCCGACCTCCGCATCGCCCACCTTGCATCCGCCAAAACCGGACCATCCGGCCTCAGCCAGCGACTCTACGCCCGCGATAGCCCCTCGTCAACGCCAATTTCCCATGAATTTCAAACGAAATTCGCCACCCGGCCAAAGCTCCGCCGCGCACCGCATTCCAGCCCCTCGCCTGCGCCGCCACGTCATTCACCGGCAGCTCATCCGGGAAATCCACCCCGAAGTCGTCGTCGACCGCCAGGTCATGCCCGGTCTCGTCGACGTCTTCAGGAAACAGCTCGCCCGGCGGCCCGCGCAAGCGCCAGACCGGCTGGGCTTCCTTCAGGACCACCTCGCTCGGCAAGCCCAAGTGTTTCAGAATCTTCTTGATGACCTTGGCCTGGGTGATCACCGCGATCAGCCGCCGCTTTCCTCCGCACTCGCAGGTCAAGACGCCGACGCCGAAGCTCAGACGGAGAGACTGACTCCGCGTAAGCTTCTGAGACTTCTCGGCATCCCCCTCCAGCACCCGCGTGACTTCCTCGGCTTCCGTCACGGGGATCCAGCCACCGGGGCGCACAAGGCAACGCGACGCGCCGCACTGAAGTACTGCGCTGGGATTCAAGGACAAGTCCCGTAGGGACTTTGTGTTGCTTAGCGCGGTCACTTGAGTGCCGCGCCGCACGCACGCGAACCCCTTGCCGCATGCACGCACCTGGTCCTCCGGGGCGCACGTGCACCCCTCGCCTCACACACGCATCGCGGCTAAATCCAAAATCCTGCTATTGGCAGTCAAACTGCCAATAGCGCCCGATCCGAACCGGGGCCACGTGCAAACCAAGGAGCACGAGACCCGGCCACCACCAGTACCGCCGATGTCGAAGTAGGGTACATGCCGGGCCTATCCGCTCCGTCACCGTCGCGGTTAATTAGACCTTTCAACACCTTGACCCGTGCTCGACCCGCGAAATCGTGTGCACGCTGGCTCCGCAATTCGGGATCTGAGCCCACGGCCGTGCCGGCGGCGTCGAACAGGTCGTCGGTGCACGGGTTATTGGCGTCACTGTTGGTCCTGGTCTTGGGCGTACACTTGCCGGCGGTGCAGACCTCGCCAACAAGCTCGGCCGAAGTTCACCGTTGACCGCAGCCAAAGCCGGCAGTAGCGTTGGCCGCGGAGCAGGTCAGTTTGGCAGGAGAACCAACGACGATGGCCACCGCTTGGGCCTATTTCATGGTGTGGGGCCTGTCTTGCGCACCGCCCCTGGATGCGGCGTGGTTGGCCGAGTCCAAGGCCAGCATCGTGGAACTGGCAACCTTTGGTCTCAGCGTGTTGGATGCACTCCGGCAGCCGGCCACGGACTCGCGGCCTTGGCCTGGGCAGGATGGGTACTGCCGCTCCATGTCTTTTGTGGTTGCCATGAGCAAACGGGCGGAACAGGAGGATAACGCCAAAGATCGACCAGCGCGGTGCCCCGACGCATCGCCGAGTTGCGAAATCTGCGACCCCAGGGGACCCGCAAGCTGGGCGTGGGACTACGCCCTGTTCGACGCGTGGCACGCTTGCGTCTGGGCGGCCAACGCCCGGCTCCAGGGGCGTGCACCCACGGACCTCGCGGTGTTTTGGCAGAGCATCGGCCATGGCCCGGGCGGCTATCCCCAGCAGGTCGCTGTATCGGCGGTCCTCGACGGCGACACACAGCCCGTGCCCCTCGGATTGCACAACGAACTCGCGGCGTGCTTTCAGAAACAGGCCAATCGGTTGCTGCGCACCGGCATCCACTGCCTGCACCATTGCCGGCGCCCCAAGACTTGCGACGGGACGTTTCCTCGGCCCCCGGATGTCATCAGCCTTTCGTTGCAGCACCCGCGCAGCGCGCGCAGAACGCTGAATCGCACCTTCAACTGCGCCCTCCGCTCCGCCGACGGGACTTGGTACTGACCTTGGCACATGCCGACGACAGTTCCCACGGGCCATCCCCGTCCACGACGCCCGAACGAAAGCCGACATTGGCAACGCTGCAAATGTCGATATTCGCCACGTCATTCAAATTAACCGATGAATTTTCAATACCATAAGCTCGATGGTGTCGCTACGGCGTGCGCACCGCGTCGTGCCACACCGTGTCGGGGCACAAGTCGACGTCGTCACTCCAAGCAACCGTGCCGTGGGCGGCGTGCACGCGGCGAAACTCCGCAGGATCGCGCAATATCCGGAAGACCGGCAAATCCAAGTAGTGCGCGACATCTAGGATGCCACGCTCGCCATTGGCGAACTCGACCGCCACCTGGGTGTCCGAGATGGCGCGGGCCTGAACAACACGAGGATTCATGCTGCCTCCAGCGGGCGGTCTTACCGCAAGGGCTCGATGCGGAAGATCGGCTCGCCGCGACTGGCCAAGCTCCAATCGGCCAGAAGCTCGTCGCGATGGATCTCGACCCAGGCCAGCACGAGCTTGAGCTTGGCCGGCGGCAACTCGCCATCGATCAACGCGCCGGCAACAATGTCGACCACCGCTTCGGCCCCTTGGTACTCCACATGGACGTGCGGCATGTGGTGCTACTTGTTGTCCATGAAGTACATGTAGACGATGATACCGTAGAACATGCTGACGATGGGCACGATTTCCTCCGGTCCAGCCGCGCCTGCGCTCCGGGACCAACGGACAAGCTAGTGGTGCCCCGGGCCCACGTCAACCTGGGGCTCACCCCATCTCGGAAACCCGTTCGCAACGCAGGCCGGCCTTGTCGACGGTCCACGCAGTGACCTCGGCTTGAGGGAAATGTGCGCAGCAGATGGGAGGGCGAACAGGCCAAAGCGTGCTCGCCCCGCCTACACAACCTCCGCGCCAACTTCGTCGCCAGCAGCGCCATGTGCTCCGCCTCCTCAGCCGCATCTGTAGGCCCGAGTTCACTAGAGCGTCAATCAGAAACCTCCGAGCCCCCGAGCAACGGAACTCCCTTCGGACGAAAGCTCAAGGATGCTGGGTGGGTCGCAAGCGGGCGCTGCCGCGACCCGCCGCGACGTGAACCCCTAGATTCGGGTTTCTGATCGGTGCTCTAGCCGGCCGTCCCCCGGCGCACCAAGAACCTTTGCTCAACGGCAGCTTGCCGCCTGTCTGCTCGCGGATGGTGGCTTGCACCGCCACCAACAAGCCATCACCCCCGACCCGCATCAGGGGTAGCGGCCGTGCCTCCGTGCCGGCCGCCCCACCCCGGCCACTTGCCCAGCGCGCACTTGTCGGTGGTAGACGCCGGGCGGCATTGCCGGTCTGGGCTGGCTGCCGGCATCGGATGGCCCTTGCCAGTTGTCGCCGTCCCAAACGAACCCCACCGGGTAGCAACCGCGGCCAGCGCGACGAACTTGGTCTGCGGTGGCGGGCACAGGCCGAGGTCGCACTCGCACCAGCTCTGGCGGGCGTCGCTGACGCCGAGGATCCGCACGCTGACGGCGAAGCCACGGTAAGTCACCTGCGGCGGGCCGTTGCCCATGTTGGCGTCGTTGGCCCAGACGTTGGCCGTGGCGCTGCCGGAGCCGGTGTCGGCGCTGCTGTCGGTGGTCGCCGGTGCCGGAGCGCAGCCAGGGGTCGCGGTCGCTACACCCGCTCGAGGATGGTGGCGATGCCCTGTCCGCCGCCGATGCACATGGTCACCAGGGCGGTGGCCAGGCCGCGGCGCTCCAGCTCGTCGAGCGCGGTGCCGAGCAGCATGGCCCCGGTGGCGCCGAGCGGGTGGCCGAGGGCAATTGCGCCGCCGTTGACGTTGACGCGACTCGGGTCGATGTTCAGGCGGCGGATGGTCTCGAGCGGCACGACGGCAAAGGCCTCGTTGATCTCCCACAAGTCGATGTCGCCCACGGACATCCCGGCCTGCTTCAAGGCCTTTTGGCTGGCCGGTGCCGGCGCGGTCAGCATCAGCACCGGCTCGGCCGCCAGCACCGCCATCGCCCGGATGCGCGCCCGCGGCCGCAGCCCCGATCGCTGGGCAAACGCCTGCGAACCGACCAGCACCGCCGCCGCGCCATCGACGATACCCGAGGAATTGCCCGCGGTATGCACGTGGGCGATCGCCGGGGTGTCGGGGTAGTTGCGCAGGGCAATCTGGTCGAGACTGGCGCCGTCGGGCCCGGGCACGTGCGCGCCCATCGCCTCGAAGGCGGCCGGCAGCTTGGCCAGGCTCTCGGCTGTCGTTTCGGGCCGCGGATTCTCGTCGCGGTCCAGCAGCACCGCCCCGGTCGCCGGATCGCGCACGGCAAACAGGCTGCGGCCAAAGCGGTTTTCGGCCATCGCCGCGCCGGCCTTGCGCTGGGAGTCGGCGGCAAAGGCGTCCAGTTCTTCGCGACGGATCCCTTCGCGGGCCGCGACCAGATCGGCGCTGATCCCCTGCGGCACCTGGAAGATTTTCTTGCGCAGATTCTCGTGGTTGCCGTCGATGCCCGCGCCGTCGGAGCCGATCGGCTGGCGCGACATGCTCTCGACGCCGCCGCCGATGACCAAGTCCTGCACGCCGGCCAGCACGCCCATCGCCGCGAAATTGACCGCCTGCTGCCCCGAGCCGCAGAAGCGGTTGAGGGTCACGCCGGCGACGTGCTGTGGCAACCCCGCGTGCATCACCGCGTTTTTGGCGATGTTGCCGCCCTGCTCGCCGGCCTGCGACACGCAGCCGATGATGACGTCGTCGATCTGCTGGGCGTCGGCGCCGGTCACCGCCAACAGCTGCTGCAGCGTCTGGGCCAGCAGCTCTTGCGGATGCAGCTGCGACAGGGCGCCCTTGCCGGCGCGACCGCGGCCGCGCGGCGTGCGCACGGCACCAAAAACATAGGCGTTCGTCATCGCTCGCTCCTCCCGGATGGTGGCCTGGGCGCCTGCGTCGGGGCGCGGCGTAGGTTGGCGCGACTCGGGGGCTTTTGGCAAGGAGCGCTGGCGTCGCGGTCGAGGACGGCGCAACCGCTGGACGAGGTGACGCCCGTGGGCGGGCTGGCGGTTGGCGGCACGCGCTGCTCAGGAACTCGGCGTCGTTTCGAGGTAGTAGAGCGACATCAGCCCCTTGCCCTTGACCTCGACCTCGCCGCGCGGCTGCAGCGCGAAGCCCTCGCCGAGCAGGGCGGCGGTTTCGGCCGACACCTGGATGCGTCCGGGCTCGCCGTGCGATTCCATGCGGCTGGCGGTATTGACCGTGTCGCCCCACAGGTCGTATGCCAGGCGGGCCGTGCCGATGACGCCGGCCACCGCCTGCCCGTAGTGGATGCCGATGCGCAGCCCAAAGGCCGTGCCATCCTGGCGGGGGATCGCCGCCGCAACCTCGCGCAGCGCCAAGGCAAAGCGTGCCAGGGCCGCGGCGTGGTCGTGGCGAAAGGTCGGCACACCGGCAGCGACCATGTAGGCGTCGCCGATGGTCTTGATTTTCTCGACGCCGTGCTCGGCGGCCAGGGCGTCGAAGCGGCGAAACACGGCGTTGAGGTCCCGGACCAGCTGGGCGGGGCTGACCTCGGCCGAATACTTGGTAAAGCCAACGATATCGGCGAACAACACGCTGACCTGATCGTGGGCGTCGGCGATGTCGGACGCGCCGGCCTTGAGCTGGGCGGCGATTCGGCCCGGCAACATGTTGTCGATCAGGTCGTCCGAACGGGCCCGCTCGACCTTGATCCGGTGCATGAACCACGCCGCGGCGGCGAACACCACCGTCAGCGACGCGCCGATGTTCATCGCATAGAACAGCGAGCGCATGGTGGCGCTGACCGGCAGCGGCGCGCCGAGCAGGGCCGGCTGAGCGATCACCGAAATCAGCACGATGACCAGGAATTGCGCCAGCCACAGCACCGCGTGGCGCAGCGGCAGGAACATCAGCGCACCGATCGGCCCCAAGAAGCTCCACGAAATGACGAAGCCCGAGCTGTGGATGCTGCCGATGCTCCAGCCGATGAGCGCCGAAACCCACGTGATGCAGCCGAGTTGTGCGTAGACCAGCAGCTGATGGTTGCGCCGGCGATGGGCGACGGCGACGGCGGCGCCGACCACGACCACGAAACCGAGCGGCAAGGCCATGGTCAGGCCCCAGCCAAATGCCGCCCAGTACAGCGCGCTCCACACCAGCCCGCAGCCGCAGCAACTCAGCGCAATGATGAGGATCAGCAGCTTGGCGAAGCGGAGTTCGTCGCTGTCGTCGGGGCGTCGGGCAAAGGCGGCCAGGCCGGGCATGATTGGGCTCCGAAACGGCGGGGTGGGGTCGCGAACGTGCCATGAAGTCCGCGAATCGTACAGTCGACGCCGTGGAAGCCGGCGCCACCATTGCACTGCTGCCGACGGCACGCCGTGGCGTCAGGTGCTGCGTCGTCCGCAGGGCCGCGGAGCGAACCGTTTCTCCGCGCTTGCTTGCTGCGCGCAGGGAACGACGAACCCGGTGGCAGCGTGGTCCATTTCTACGCGTGAAACTGGGCCAATGCCTGGGTCGGCCGAGGACAAAATCAGCGCAGCTCAGGGAGTTGTGCCACAAGTTGCGGCGCCGCAACTTGTTCGCCGCGGACCGGCAACCGCGCGCAAGGCCGGCGCTGGTGTGCTACCGGCAGGGACGGGCAGGCCGGCTACGACGGCGTCGCTAGCTGCAGCGCCGCCCGCAGGCCGGGCCTCCGTGCCGGCCGCTCCACCCCGGCCGCTCCACAGCCTAGGTGGAATCCAAGCATCGGATCAGAAAGAGTCTCCCTTACGGCACCTTGGCACACCCCACGCACACGGTCTTGAACGTCGTCACGTCGCACATGGGCACCTTGTTGTCGGTGCCCAGGCAGGACGAGCCCGGCGCAAAGGCCGCCGCGCAGCCGGTCTTGGGGTTGCAGTTGTCGGTGGTCTTGTCGCAGCTGTCGTCGGTGCAGACGTTGGCGTCGGTGCAGGGCTTGGCCGTGCCCGCCTTGCACGCGGCGGCCCGCGCCGAGCAGCCGGGCAACTGCGTCCGCCAAGTGCAGATACTGCCGACCCTTTACCAGCGACCCCGGATCCGCTAGCATTTCGCTGTTCGCGATTCGCGAAACGCGAGTGACGACGTGCTGAAGCCGCAAGACATCTTCGCCCTGGTCGGCCTGCAGGTCCTGGCTACCGCTGGCGAACAGGCTGTACCCCTGCAGCGACTCGCGAGTCTCATCCGCCTCTCTGGGTCGGAGACGCATGCCGCCTTGGCCCGGCTTGAGCAATGCCAGCTGCTCGCGGCGACCACGCTGCCGCTGCGGGAACCGAATGCCGCAAACTTCTTGGAGTTCGCCGAGCACGGCTTGCGCTACGTCTTTCCTGCCGAGTACGGGCCGCCTACGCGAGGGGTGCCGACGGCCTCGGCCGCGGTGCCCGGCCTGGCGCCGCCCAACCCGCCGCTGGTGTGGCCGATGGAGAGCGGCGATGCGTACGGCCCCGCGCTCAAGCCACTGTACCGGACCGTGCCAGAGGCCTGCTTGCTGGACCCTCGTCTGCATGGGGCCCTGGCCGCCGTGGACTGCCTGCGGGTGGGGCGCGCACGCGAGCGGCAGGCCGGCATGGCGACGCTGCGGGAGTTGTTCGCGCCATGAACGCAGCCCACTACCTTGGAGCCGTCGCAGACGCGCTGGCCGCCGCCGGAGTCGACGCCGTGTTTGTGGGCGGAGCGACGATTGGCCTCTACCTGGATCCCGCGGGCGCCGCGGCGGCCCGGGCAACCGAAGACGTGGACTGCATTGTCGACTGCGCCGCACTGGCCGACTACGACGACGTCAGCGAGAGGCTGCGGGCTGGCGGCTTTTCCCATTGCCTGGACGAAGATGCGCCGAACTGCCGGTGGGTGCTCGACGTGGGGCCGGGAGTGCAGGTGATGGTCGATGTCATGCCCACCGGCGATATCCTCGGGTTCGCAAATCGCTTTTATCCGGGTGCGGTCGCATCGGCCAAGGCACGCCAGGTTGGCAGGTCGCGCGTGCGTTTGCCGACGGCCGGATTTGCGTTGGCCACCAAGGTGGCTGCGTGGCAGGGTCGTGGCCGAAATGACCCCTTTGCCAGCAAGGACTTCGAGGACATCATCGCCCTGGCCGACGGGTGCTGGGAGCTCCTGGCGTCGGTCGACGAACTGCCTGGACCGGTCCGCGCGGAGGTGGCCGCCGAGCTGAGGCGCCTGCTGGGTCGCTCCGACATTCGCGCGCTTGTGCAGGGGACCGTACCGCAGCCGGCTACCGCGGCACGAGTACAAGGATGCTTGGCGACGCTCCGGGCGATTGCCGCAGGCTAACTCTCAAGCACGGCATGCGACGCGGACCACCGAACCCTGGGCCGTAGAAGGCGTGGCTCGACGCAGTTTCCACAGCGGTCGAATTCACCCAGTCCGGGCAACGGCGGCGCGCGGCCTGACGGGGACGAGACGCCTGCGTTGACTCGGGAGCGGTTCGGGTCCCGGCACCGGCACCGGTTCGGCCCTCCACTGGGCGCCGCAGCTGCAGGCCCCGCGCAAAGGCCGCCGCGCAGCCGGTCTTGGGGTTGCAGGCGTCGGCGGTGCAGCTGCATCCGTCGTTGCACAGTACCGCGGCGCCACCGGCGCACTTGCCCTGCGCGCACACGTCGTTGAGCGTACAGGGATTGCCGTCGCTGCAGGTGGTGCCCGCAGCACGAATCGGTGTCCTTCCGTAACCTTATAGACCAGGTAGGCGCCAATGTCCGTCTCGCGGTCCCCCACCGTCACGACCCGCGACCACACCGCGTCGAGTCGCTCGCGGACCACCTCGTCGGTTCGCTGCCACTTG
>JACRCU010000357.1 GCA_016218865.1 Deltaproteobacteria bacterium
CGCGCACCTCGGCCACTTCGCCCAGGAGCACACCGCGATGCTTGGGAAAGCGACCCTCGACGGTCCGTTGGTGCTGCGGTCCGCCCAAGAAGCCATGCGAAAGTCCGCGACTGTACGACAGTGCCATGGCCGTCTGGTCCGCCTGTAGCCGCGCTGCCGGCACGCTCTGGCCCTGCGCAAGGTGGTCGAGCTGGCGGCGGTATGCGGTCACGGCGGTCTGCACGTACTGCGGCGCCTTCTGCCGCCCTTCGATTTTGAGCCCAGCCACGCCCAACTGCGCGAGCGCGGCCACGTGGGTCAGGCCGCTCAGGTCCAGCGGCGACAGCAGGTAGCGCAAGTCACCCAGGTCGCGCCGCTCGCCGTCGACCAGCAGCTCGTACGGCATGCGGCACGACTGCGCGCACTGGCCGCGGTTGGCCGAGCGCCCGCCCCAGGCCTCGCTGGTCAGGCACTGCCCCGACCACGACACGCACAGCGCCCCGTGCACGAAAACCTCGAGCTCCAGCGGCGTCTTTTGGGCCATCTGGCCGATCTCGGGCAAGCTCAGCTCGCGCGGCACCACCACGCGCACCACGCCCAATTGCGCGGCAAATTGAGCCGCTTCGGGGCTCGACACCGTCATCTGCGTCGAGGCATGGACGTGCAGCGTGGGCGCCAGCGCCCGGCACAGCAGCGCCACCGCCGGATCCTGGACGATCACCGCGTCGACCCCGGCCGCCGCCACCTGCCGCAACACCGACTCCAGGAACGGCAATTCGTTCTCGAATACCACGGTATTCAGGGTCAGGTAGGCCAGCGCACCGGCGCGGTGGATGCGCGCACACGTCTGCGGCAGCTCGGCCAGGGCAAAGTTGGCGGCGCGGGCGCGGGCGTTTAGTCCGTCGTCCAGGCCAAAATACACAGCGTTGGCGCCGGCTTGCAGCGCCGCGGTCAGGGCGTCGGCGTCGCCGGCGGGCGCAAGCAACTCGGGGAGATTCGGCGGGGACTGCGACACGGGGCCTTCTGCGGCCAACGTTGCGGCGGCCGGCGTCCAGGGTAGCGGGTCGAGCGCATCCGGGTCCAGTCATCGCTCCGGTCGGCCAATCGGCAGGCCGTTTTGCGGGGCAGCGGACACGACAAGGCGGTGACGATACGGCCTTCTGGGCCCTTTCGCCCTGGGCCAGCGCAGCCGATGATGCGAGCCACCGGCACAGAGAGCGTAGCTCGTGCAGGAGAGCCACCCATCGCCAACGTGACGAGGTTGCCGTGGAGCACCGTTTCAGCACCATCATCGAACCCTTCCGCATCAAGTCGGTCGAGCCGCTGGGCATGACCACCCGGGTGCAACGCCAGGCGGCCATCGAAGAGGCCAACTGGAACGTGTTCAAGCTCCACGCCGAGAGCGTGCTCATCGACCTGCTCACCGACTCGGGCACCGGCGCGATGAGCGCGGCCCAGTGGGCGGCGATGATGATCGGCGACGAGACCTACGCCTGCGCGCGGTCGTTCTACAAGCTCGAAAAGGTGGTCCGCGACTTGACTGGGGTGCAGTTCGTCATTCCCACCCACCAGGGTCGCGCCGCCGAGCACATCCTGTTCACCACGCTGTGCCAGCCCGGCCAGGTGGTGCCGTCGAATTCGCACTTCGATACCACCCGCGCCAACGTGGAATTCGTCGGGGCGCAGGCGGTCGACCTGTTGTACGACGGCGCCAGCGATCCGCGCACCGACATGCCGTTCAAGGGCGACCTGGACGTGCGCAAGCTGGGGCGATTGCTGGCGGATCGCGGCTCGGACGTGCCGCTGGTGCTCGTGACCATCACCAACAACCGCGGCGGTGGCCAGCCGGTCAGCCTGGGCAACCTGCGCGCCGTGCGGGACCTGTGCAACGAATTCGGTGTACCGCTGTTTCTGGACGCCGCCCGCTTTGCCGAGAACGCCTGGCTGATCAAGATGCGCGAGCCCGGCCAGGGCGACCGCACCGCCAGCGACATCGCCCGCGAGTGCTTCAGCCTCTGCGACGGCTTCACCATGTCGGCCAAGAAAGACGGCCTGGTCAACATCGGCGGTCTGCTGGGCCTGAACGACCCCGAGCTGGCCGAGCGCTGCCGCACCCGCCTCATCCTGACCGAGGGGTTTCCGACCTACGGCGGCTTGGCGGGGCGCGACCTGGAGGCGCTCGCCCAGGGCCTGCAAGAGGTGCTGGACGAAGACTATTTGGCCTACCGCCACGCTTCGGTGCGCTATGTCTTTGACCGCCTGGACCAGCTGGGCGTGCCGATGATGCGCCCGCCGGGCGGCCACGCGGTCTACATCGACGCTGCGGCGTTTGCCCCACACATTCCGGCGTGGCAGTACCCGGGCGTGTCGCTGGTCAATGCCCTGTACGTTGAGGGCGGTGTGCGCGGTGTGGAAGTGGGCACGCTGATGTTCGGCCGGCCCGATCCCGATGGGCACCACGACTTCACGGCGAACCTGGAGTTGGTGCGCCTGACCTTCCCGCGCCGCACCTACACCCAGAGCCACATGGACTACCTGATCGAAGTGGTGGGGGCGGTGTGGGCCAACCGGGCACAGCTCAAGGGCTATCGCATCGCGGAACAGCGCGCGGTGCTGCGCGGCTTCACGGCGTCGCTGCTGCCGCTGGATTGATCAAGCGACCAGCTGCACCACGGGAACCTGTGGCCCCACGGTGACTTCCAGCTCGCTCAGGCCCCAGAACAGCTCGCCGTCGATCACCGGGTCCAGCGCGCGGCCCTGCAGCGGCACGACTTTCAGCGACTGGGCGCGCTGCTGCACGAAGCCTTCGACTTCCATGGTCTTGCCGGCGAACACCCGCGGCAGGTTGCGCACGATCTCGGGGGCGCTGATGTCGCCGCACTGGACGTGCAGCAGTCGACCCTCGGCCGCGTAGGGGAAGCAGCGGAACACGTTGGCCAAGTTGATGTCGATCGAGCCCACGTCCAGGTCGCGGAACAGCGGGATCGGCAGCAGTTCGCCGTCGAGCCAGACCTGCGCTGGCAGCGGCTCGAATACGGGCTCGGCAAAGTAGCGAAACTCGACTGGAATTGGCAGCCACTTCAGGGGCACGGCGCGGGTGGCCTGCGACAGGATGATCTTGCCGACCAACATGGCGATGCCCGCGGCATCTTGCTGATCGCCCGCGTAGAATTTGTCGAAGAACCGCTGCGCGACGCCGGCCAGGGCGCAGGCAAACCCCAGTTTTTCAAAGGGCTTGCCCGGTCGATCGGCGTCGGGGCCATAGGTGCCGCGCAGGTGGCAGCTGGTCAGGTCGATCGTGGTGGGCAGGTCGTCGTTGCGGATGCGCCGCACCAGCGCCGGCAGCAAGGTGTCGCAGTGCCCGACCACGCCGGCCTTGCGGCCAATGAAGTCGATGGTGCCCGCGTTGGTCGGCAGGATCGCCGGCCAGGCCGTGCCCGGGCGCTCGGCCAGCACCTCCATGACCACGTTCATCAGCCAGTGAAAAGCGCCGTCGCCGCCGTCGGCCACGAAGTAGCGCACGCCCACATCCAAAAACTCGCGCACCACCTCGGCAATCGCCGTGACGTCTTGGGTGCGGCGCACCAGACCCAGCGGCCCCACCGTCTCGCGCATCTGCTCGTATCGGCCCGGATTCAAGCGATTCTTGCGCGAGTTCGGGTTGGTCACTACGCCGATCATCGGATTCGTCATCGCCATCTCCTTGGTGGGCCGCGGCTGCTACGCCACCAGCAGGGGTTGCGCCAAGGGGCGCAGTAAAATCACTTGCTGCTCGGGTAGTTGCTGAGCCAGCGCCCTGCCGTCGCCGCCCACCGCCACCACCACCCGCGCCCCGCACGCTTGCACCGCCGCCCGCGCCTGATCGCCGTACAGGCGCCGCGTCACGGCCAGCGTCTGCTGCACGCCGACCGGCTGCCGCTGCGGATCGCCGGCAAAAAAGTCTGGCGCCAGCGCAGGTTCATGCGCCAAGCCCAGCGTCACCTCGCCGTGGCGGTGAGTGGGCAACGCGGCCAGCGGACCCAGACGCCGCCGCCAGGCGCGCTTCAGCAGCGGCGTCGCCCGCCACGCCCGCCCGGCATCCTGGAGTGCCCGGGCCGCGGCAAAGGCCAACAGCACGTCGTCCAAGGCCAGGCGCGCGCCGGGCGGCACGTCGGTGGCGAATTGATGGAGCTGGGCCGCGTTGGCCCACACCTCGCCTGCGCGCGCGCCGTCCACGACGATCACCTCGGCTTCGGGCACGGCCGCCGGCGCAAAGCCGGCAAACGCTTCCAGGCACAGGGCCCGCGCGTCCAGCCAGTCCGAGCCGCTGGCGTGCAGCCGCGCCAGCGCCGAACCGGGTCCTGCGCCCGCCGGGCTCAGCGCCACCGCCTGCTGGCCCAGCGTCAGCGTCTGCTGCCACGGCACGAACAGGCCGCGGCGCAAGCCCAGACACAGTGCAAGCTCTTGACTGCACAGCAGGTTGGCGTGCGAGCGCAGCCCGTCGCGGCCGTCGCACACCACGCCGACGCCCCTGCGCACGTCGCCGTCGAGCGAAGTGCCCGCCAGCCACAGCCCGCGGCGGCCCAAGCGCAGTTCCCGGTAGTGATCGCTCGCCTGCAGCATCTCTCCCCGCCGCGGCGGTTGCCGGAGCGTGTTGTAGCGCAGGGGCAGGGGAAAATGCACGCGCTTGCGCCGGTGGTCGGTTCGGCTCAAGATCGGCGCATGTCCGATCTGCCGCCGCTCCAAGCCCAGGATCCGGTCGCTGCGCCCGCCGCCGGGCCGCGCGCCGCCATGACGCCGGTGGGCGTGCCGATCCAGGGCGCGGCCGACGACCTGCAACCGCGCGATCTGCTCCATCCGTCGGCCATGTTGCCGCGCTTGGGCTGGCTGGCGCGCTGGTTCGCCCGGGTGTTCTTTGCGCCGGTGCGCCTGCCGCCGCGTTACAGCAGCGACTGGCAGGCCCTGTCGCGCGAGGGCGCCCTGGTGGTGGTGATGGGCACCATCAGCCTGCTCGACTACTTGTACTTCAACTGGCTGTTTTTGCGCGAGAAGCTCCCCCTGTCGCGGTTTGCCAACGGCGTGTCGCTGACGTGGATGCAGCCGTGGCGGCGGGCGCTGGTCGGCTGGTTCCGCCGGCGGGTGCTGCGCCAACCGCAGCTGCCCGAGGATCAGCTGTTGCGCGGGCTGCTGCGGCGGCGCGAGCCGGTCACGCTGTTCCTGCGGCGCGGCTTCTCGCTGTTGGATCTGCTGACACCGCGGCCGCAATTGCCGTACTTGCGCGAGCTGATCGCCGCCCAACGCGAGCTGGACTACCCGTTGCTGATCGTGCCGCAAGTGCTGGTGTGGGAGCGCGATCCCGATCGGGCCAAGTCGTCGATTCTCGACGAGTTCTTTGGCGATTTCACCGCCCCCGGCCGTATCCGCAAGCTGGTCAGCTTCGTGCTGAACCACCGCCGCGCCCATGTGCGCATGGCCGACCCGATCAACCTGCGCACCTTCGTGCAAGAGCACGCCGAAGTGAGCGACGACACCGTGCTGGGCGAGCAGTTGCGGCTGCGCATCATTGCGGCCCTGCAGCAAGAAGACCGCGTGGTGCGCGGCGCGCCGATCAAGCAGCCCGACGAACTCCGCCGCGAAATACTGGCCGATCCAGCGGTCCGCGACGACCTGGAGCGCATCGCCAGTGAACTGGGGCGCTCGCTGGAAAGCGTGCTGCGCGAGGCGGATCAGAATCTGGACGAGATCGCCGCGCGCTACCGCATGGGCATGGTCGCGGCCTTCTCGTTCGTGCTGACGTTCCTGTGGGCGCGCATCTACGAGGGTCTGGAAGTCGACGAAGAGGGTCTGGAACGGGTTCGCCAGGCCGGCCGCACCGCGCCGGTGGTGATGGTGCCCAGCCACAAGTCGCACATCGACTATCTGGTCATCTCGTATGTCTTTTATCGCCACGGCCTGATTCCGCCGCACATCGCCGCGGGCGCCAACTTGTCGTTCTTCCCGCTGGGAACGCTGTTCCGCCACGCCGGCGCCTTCTTCTTGCGCCGCTCGCTGAAGGGCCAGCCCATCTATGCCGCGGTGTTCCGTCACTATTTCCGCAAGTTGCTGGCCGACGGGCATTGGATCGAATTCTTCCCCGAGGGCGGGCGCTCGCGCACCGGCAAGTTGTTGCCGCCAAAATTCGGCTTGATCAAGCACGTCTTGGAAACCGTGGCCGACGGCCTGCGCGACGATGTGGTGTTGGTGCCCACCAACTTTGGCTACGAGCGGCTCATCGAGGAAAAGTCGTACCGCAAGGAGCTGGAAGGCGGCGAGAAGAAAGCGGAGTCTCCAGTCGAGGTCCTCAAGGCCACCAGCGTGCTGGTGCACAAGTACGGTCGGATTCGCATCCAATTCGGCGAGCCCATGTCGGTGCGCGAGCTGCTGGTGGAGCACGGCGCCCTGGTTCCGGCCGCCGAGCGCGACCCCAAGGCCTTCGAGCGCGCGCTGAAGGTGTGCGGCTACCGCATCCTGGGCCGCATCAACCAGGCGGCGGTGCTCACGCCCACGGCGCTGACCGCGGCGGTGCTGCTGACCAAGGCCCACAAAGGCATCCTGCATCAGGACTTGCTGTTGCGGGTGGGCTACCTGCTCGACCTGGCCATGCGCCGCGGTGCGGTGCTGTCCGAGCCGCTGGTCACCGCGGTGCAAGTGCGGCGGCAGGCGATCCTGGAGGCGGAAACCCGCGACCAGGCCCGCTACCTGGAGGCCGAGGGCGCGCCCGATCCCTTTGGCGTGCAGAGCGAGCGCGCGCGCGTGCTGGGGGCGGCGGTCGCGCCCATCGTGGGCAAGGCCTTGGATCTGTTCGAGGGTGCCCGCTGGATCCTGCGCCGCGACTTCGACGGCGAGACGGTGTTCATCGTCCGCTCCGAAGGCCGCATGCACCTGGACTACTACAAGAACAACATGTTGCACCTGCTGGTGCCCGAAGCGCTGCTCGCCTGTGCCACCGTGGCCAAGCTGCAGTCGGGCAACGAGATCCCGCCCGACATGCTGGCGTCGCTGACCAAGTTCTTGTCGCGGCTGCTGAAATTCGAGTTCGTCTACGAGCCCGGCCAGAGCTTCGAGGATCTGTACCACCGCACGCTCGACGACTTTGTGACCGCCGGTTGGCTGATCCGCCGCGGCGACGGGAACCTGGTGGTGGCGAGCTTGGTGCGCGGTGCCCTGCGGCTGTATGCCCGCTTGCTGCAAAGCTTCATCGAGTCCTACGCCTTGATGGCGCGCTCGCTGCGGCACCTGGAGGGCGGGCCGCTGCCCGAGGCGGCGTTCCTGGACCGCGTGCAGATCGATGCACAAAAAGCCTTCGATCTTGGTCACGTCGAGTGCTACGAGGCCATCAGCAAGGTCAACTTGACCAACGCGCTGCAGATTTTCCGCGAGCAGGGCTTTGTGGAGCTGCGCAGCGAGAATCACGGCAAGAAGCGCATCAAGGTGCTGGCGGCGATCCACACGCCCGAGACGGATGCCAAGTTCGCGTCGTTTTCTGCGCAGTTGCATGAGCTGGAAGCGCCCTGGACGGTGGACCAGCTGTAGGGGCAGCAACAAAACTAGTCGGTTTTGGCGCGGCCCTGTACTGCCGCTCGGTGGGGCGCAAGTACGCGTCCCCTAACGGGTCCGTCGCACCGCTCCGCTCACACCGCGAACGACTTGTCTGTGCCTGGGCGCTGCGGCCCCGCGGCGCCGCTCCCTCGAAAAAACCGCACGCTGCGCTTGTGGCCGGTGGCCCACCTGTGCTAAACCCTCGCGTCTACTACGGGCCTGGCGTCGAGCGGCCGGGATCGCGCGCGCCCGGTCCGCACGCGAATTCCCGCTCCTGCGGCACGCCAAGAGGCCCTCATGAGGTTGTATCCAGGCAAGGTTTCGAACATCGCACAAGACATGGTCGCGGTGCTCGTTGCCAACCAAGACATCGAAGTCGACGCGGAGCTCGTCGGCGAAGTCGTTCTCGACATCGAAAGTGTGCTGCGGGAGTACATTCGCGCCGATCGCGAAATCACCGACAAGGCCCGCGAGCGCATCTCGCGCGATGGCATCGAGTTCATCCAACTCAACAAGATCAAGCAGAAGATTGCGGAAGAGCGCAACTTCGGCGTCGGCGATCGCGCGGTCGACTACCTGACCAAGCAGATCATCGAGGCGCTGTTCCACAGCCGCCACGTCGAAGAGGTGTTTGCCGAGGATCACACGCTGCGCAAGACCCTGCGCGACGTGCTGAACCGCCACACCCACGTCGACGACGATCTGGACCAGGAAGTCCGCAAGCGTATCAAGAATATGCAAGAGGGCACCCAGGGCTACGACATCGAGTACCAGAAGGTGATGGCGGACCTCAAGCGCCTCAAGGGCCTGGACGGCTAGTGCGCCGGGCCGGCCAGCCGGCGGGCGGTTGGCTCTGCCTTGACGACTCCAGGTCGCCACTGGACAATCGCCGCACGGGAGCCCGCGCGGGGCCCCACGGCTGCGACCCACCCACCCTGCGCCGCGAACAGCACCGCACTACTTGCACCGATACTTCGCGCACCGAAAGGTGAAACTATTGGAGCCGACAATGTCTTTTCAGCTTCACAAGAACGGTCAGTACATTCCCTGCGATCTGGCAAAGTTGCGCGACATGGCTCGCAAGGGCGACTTGGCCCAGGACGAGTACGTCTACGACGAGCGGATCAAGCAGTGGGTCGGCGCCGCGCAAATCGCCGAGATGAAGGACGCCTGGAACATCGGCGAGAACGAAGCCACCGTTGCCATGGACCTGACGCCCGAGATGTTGGCCATGTTCGACGCCAGCCAGGGTGGGGGCGCTGCCGTCGCTGCTGCTGCGGCGGCCGCCCAGTCCAAGCCCGAGCCCGCTCCGGTCCAGCCCGCCGCTCGGCCGCCTCAACGGGTGTCCGAGCCGGCGCCGCGCATGCCCGAACCGCGTCAGGAAGCGCCGATGTCGCGCTCGTCGTCGGCCTCGTCCTCGCGCGGCCCCAGCCGCACCGCGGGCAAGATCGAAGATCCGACCATGACGACGCTGAAGAACGTCATCTGCTTCGTGTTTGCCATCCTCTGGCTCATCAAGACCTACGACGAAGCCAACAACTTCTGGGGCGAGAAGCGCTTCACGTGGTGGCACCTGCTCATCCCCATCTGGGGCATCATCGTGATGTGGAAGTTCTTCAAGAACGTGAGCGAGATGGCCCAGGCCGTGGGCGCCAACGTCCCCGATCGCGCGGTGATCTACCTGGTCGGCCAGATGTGCACCGGCGGCCTGCTCACCTTCTACCTGCTGCAAACCGACCTGAATGCCATCTGGCAGCACATGGGTGCCAAGCGCGCCTGATCGCCCCCCTGATCGTCCACGCCGCTCGCTCAAACGAGGAACCCATGAAGAATCTTCGCCTTCCTGCCATCGTCACGCTCTGCGCCATGGGCTTGGCGGTGACCGGCTGCTACAACACCTACCAGGTGCCGCAAGACGAGTTCCGTCGTCTGCAATCGGTGGCCGCGCTCGAGAACGACGGCAAGCTGCAAGAGCAGTTCAAGGACAACCCCGACGATCTGACCAAGCTGATGAACCGCGGCGAAAACGATGCCGTGATCGTGCAGAGCGTCAAGAACGACAAGGTGGCGGTCGGGCGCGACACGCGCATCTACGTCGCCAGCGACGGCGGCCGCCGCTACCAGCTCACTCCGTTCAACTTCTCGATGTATTCTAGCCAGTTGGTGGCGTCGGACCGCGACACGCTGATCCCGCTCGCCAACATCAAGGCATATCAGGTCGACCTGCTCTCGACCGGCAAAACCGTGACGCTCATCGCGGCGGGCGTGGCGGTGGCCGGTGGCTTCATCTACGCCATCTCCGCCAGCGCCGGCTCGAAGTCGTTCGGCGGCAAGTGAGCGATTTCCTCTAGATGGCGCGCGCACTTCGCATAGGGCTGCCGCTGGCGGTCGCGGTGCTGGCGTTCCTGGCCGGACTGGCCTACACCGCGGCGCCCGGCTGGATTGCGGGTGCGGTGCGCAGCAAGCTGGTCGAAACTGCGCAAAAACGCGGCCTGCTGCTCGAACTCGGCGACATCTACGTCGAACCCACACAACGGATCGTCTTGCGCGACGTGGTGTTGCGCGACGCCGCGCTTCCCGAACCGCCGCTGGCCCGGGTCGAGCGCATCGATGTCGACTACGAGATCGACGGGTTGTTCAGCCCGCGCCTGTACTTGCAGAACATGCTGGTGGTCCGCCCGGCCCTGCAGGTGCGCCGCGACGCTGCCGGTCAGCACAACCTGCAAGCCGTGATTGCCCAGCTGACCAAAGAGAAGAAGGAAGGCGGCGAGCGCAGCGGCTGGCGCAAGTACCTTAGCCGAGCCGTGCCCGCCACCCAGGTCCGCGGACTGTCGGTCGCCATCGACGACGAGAGCGGCAGTCCGCTGCTGCTGGCCGGCCTGGACGCCCGCCACCTGCGCCTGCACGCCGGCGCGGCCGATGTGGACAACCGCTCGCCGGTACAAGAGAAAATCAAGCTGAAGCTGCAGTCGTCGCTGCGGGTGCAGGGCCTGGCGCAGCCGCTGCGCCTGGACGCCCAGCTCGACTGGCCCGAGAAGCAGGGCGAGCTGAGCGTGCGCCTGCCCGGCGACGTGTCGCTGACCGTGGGCGACCTGAGTGTGCAACTGGGCGAATTGACCGCGCGCAGCAGCGGCGAGGTGGCCCTGGGCCACGTGCGGATCGTCAAGGGCGGCAGCGGCAGTCGCTACGGTCTGGACGTGCGCGAAGTGGCGGCCAGCCTGTCGCGCGAGCCGGGCGCGCCCCTGGATATGCCCGAGGCCCTGACCGCCAAGCTGCCGCCGGCCGCCCTCCAGGCGCTGCGCCACATCCGACAGGTGGTGGTCCGCGAGCCGGTCATCGTGGTGCAGCGGCCGCGACCGGCGCAGCTGAGCAGCGACGCCGACGACGACGACGAGACGCCGGCTGCCAAGGTCGAGCCGGTGCCCGAAAAGCCAGTGGCTGCCGGCAAGAAGCAAAAGGGCAAGCCGCAGCCCGCGCCCGAGCCCAAGAAGCCGGATCAGCCCGATGGCGAGGTGGTGCGCGCCTTCTTGACGGGAGTGTTCAGCAAGGCCTCGGACCGCTTGCAGGGCGAGGTGGCGCGGCTGCGCACCGGCCTTGGCAGCGTGCCGGTGCCGGCGGTGGTGATCGAGCACGGCTCGGCGCGCTACGACGACCAGAATCGCGGGGCGGCGCGCGAAGTTTCGGACTTCTCGGCCACCATCGAGCGCAAGCCGGGCGACGGCGTGGTGGCGCTGCAGATGTCGTTCAACGTGGCCGGGCGCCAGGCGACCAACCACGCTTCGGGCCGCTTCGATGTGCGCACCGGCGAAGGCGAGGTCAAGGTCCAGCTCGACGATCTGCCGCTGCAGCCCTATGCCGCACTGCTGCCGCGCGCGCTGCTGGCGGGGCCGCCCTCGGCCTTGCGCGGTCTGAACCTGTCGCTGCTGGTCAACGCCCCGGCCGGCAAGATGACGCTGGAAGGCAAGGGCACCCTGGCGGATGTCGACATCGAGTCGCCGCGCCTGTCCAAGCAGCGCGTGCAGCACGTCACCGCGACCGCCAGCGGCAAGCTGGACGTGGATCTGACCAGCCAGCGCATCGAGCTGCAGCAGGGCCATCTGGAGATCGGCAAGGTCGGCGTGGAACTAGCTGGTTCCATTGACCGGTTCCGCACCGCGCCGCTGTTCAAGGTGCACGTGGCGGTGCCCACCGTGGCGTGCCAGGACGTGGTGCAGTCGGTGCCGGCGGGTTTTGCCGACACGCTGGCCGGCATGCGCTGCGAAGGCCGCCTGTCGTACGAACTGCGCGGCTCGCTGGACACGGCCGACATGAACAGCCTTGAGTTCGACTTCCGGCCGCTGCTCGGCGAAGTCAAGATCGTCACCCTGGGCGACAAGGTCGACTTCGGCAAGTTCGCCGCGCCGTTCGTGCACGAGGCGGTCCGCTACCGCCGCCACCCGCAGCCCGGCGAGCCGAAATTCGACGTCATCCGCTTCGAGACCGGTCCCGGCAGCTCGAACTGGGTGCCGCTCGAGCTGGTCACGCCCAACTTCATCAAAGTCATCACCACTACGGAAGACGGCGGCTTCTTTGGCCACCGCGGCTTCTTGGTCGATGCCATCAAGTCGGCCGCCATCGCCAACCTGAAGAAGGGCCGTTTCGTGCGGGGCGCCTCGACCATTACCCAACAGCTGGTCAAGAACCTGTTCTTCATGGAGCGCGAAAAGACCATCTCGCGCAAGGTCCAAGAGGCCGTCATCACCTGGCAGATCGAGCGGACGCTCACCAAGCAGCAGATGATGGAGCTGTACCTGAACATCATCGAGCTCGGGCCCGGCGAGATCTACGGCATCGGCGCCGCCTCGTGGCACTACTTCAACCGCGCTCCGGCCGATCTGACCTTGCTGCAGGCGCTGTGGCTCGGCTCGATCATCCCCAGCCCGCCCGGCTACTACGGCGAGTTCATGGCCGGCAAGGCCAGCGACAACCACCGCGCCATGCTGTGCTGGGTGGCCGACGTGATGCTGAAACGCGAGAAGATCACAGCCGAAGAGCGCGCACGCCTGGGCGACTGCAGCGTGGTGTTCGGCGGCGCGCCCGATGGCAGCGAAGAGCCCACCGACCCGGGCCTGGGCCACGAAGGCGATCCCACGCTGGGCACCGACATGCCGCCGATCGACCCGCACCAGCGGGCGCCGTCGGTCGACCCGAGCCAGCAGCCCTAAAGCCTGGAACCACAAAGGAGAAGCCTGCCAACGACCTCGCAGCGCGGCGCGGTACGGCGAGCCTGCGGGCCCGTTTGCGAGGCAGTGCGGCTGGCACGGAGGGCGTCTGCGCGGTGTGGCACGGGAGCCGGGCCTGGACCGATGGGCCGGGACACCGAATCACGCACACGTTTCCGCAGAGTTGAGCGTCGCGGCGAGTCGCACTGGGCGAGCATGTGGGCCATCCAGCAACTGCAATCCGCGAAAACAATCCGTCGCGTTGCCCAGCGCCCGGCGACAGCGGACCGACGTCTTAGCTGTGATCGGTCGGCGGCTCGTCGCCCACGTCGGTCTCTTTGTTGGGATCGCGCTGGTAGCGGTACTGGTAGCGGTAGGCGCCGCGCCGGTAGCCCTTGGCGTAGTAGTAGCCATAGGTGCCGCTGCCTTGCGCCACGCGCGACTGCACCACGCCCAGGATCGAGGCGTTGACGGCCCGCAGCCCGGCCAGGAACTGCTTGAGCTGGTCGCGGCGGGCGCCCTGGCTGTGGGCCACCACCACCACGCCGTCGACCATCGACGCCAGGACCAGCGGGTCGGTGACCAGCGTGCCGGGCGACGAGTCGAACACCACGAACTCGTACTTGGCGTTGACCTCTTCGACCAGGGTCTTGAAGCGCTGGGCGTGCAGCAGCTCGGACGGGTTCGGCGGCACCGGGCCGCACGGCAGGAAGTCCAGGCCGGGCACTTCGGTCTTGACGACGAAGTCCTCGATCGGCCGGTGGCTCACCAGGTAGCTGGTCAAGCCGCCCTCGCCGCCCGGTAGCCCGAACAGGCGGTGCAGACGCGGCTTGCGCAGGTCGGTGTCGATCAGGATGGCGTTGCCCGAGGTGGCGGCCAGGGTGACGGCCAAGGTGGTCGAGGTCGAGGTCTTGCCTTCGCGCGCCGAGGCGCTGGTCACCAGCAGGCTGCGAATGGGCTTGTCGGGCCGCATGAACAGCAGGTTGGTGCGCACCGAGCGCGCCGCCTCGGCCGCCCGGGAATTGGGCCGGAAGTGCACGTAGAGGTCCAGGCGGTCCTCGGGCACCGGAATGCCTTCGTCGGGGTCGCCGGGCTCGAACATCGGGATGGCGCCAAGGTACGGAACGCCCAGCACTTGCTCGATGTCTTCGCGGCTGCGGATGCGGTTGTCGAGCAAGTCGACCAAGAACGCGGTACCCAGGCCGAGCAGCAGCGCCAACAGGCCGCCCAGCGCCAAGCCGGTCTGCACGTTGGGCCGCACCGGCGACTTGGGCGTCACCGCCAAGTCCAGCACGTTGACATTGTTGACGCCGATATCGCGGGTGATGTCGGCCTCGGTGATGCGCTTGGCGACCTTGTCGTAGAACAACTTGTCTTCGTCCAGGCGGACTTGCAGCTTGTCGTGCTCAATCTTGGCCAGGCGGATCTCGGCGTCCTGGGCGCGCGCCGCCTCCAGCTGCCGCTCCAGGTCGGCCTCTTCGGCCGAGGCATTCTGGTACTGGGTGGCCGCCGCGTCCGCCAGCGCCGAAGCATGGCGAATCGCCAAAGTGACCAGCTGATCCATTTGCTGGTCCACAGCTTGCAGGCGCGGGTGATCGGGCAGGTACGAACTGGCGAGGTCCTTGCGCTTGACGCTGAGCTCCAGGTAGCGGCGTTTCAGCTCGCCCACCAGCCCGTCGCGCATCAGCCCGGGCGCCGAGGCCATGAAGATGTCGCGGTTGCCTTTGAATTTGCGCAGCTGGGTCATCTCCTGCTGGGCGCGGAGGCGAATCACGTGGACTTCGCGCAGCGACCGCGACAGCGCCAGGATCTGCTCGTTGACCATATTGCGGCGCGTGTCCGAGAAGTCGTGCTCCTTCTCGAAGTTGTAGAGCGCCATCAGGCTGTTGTCCTTCTCGCCCTCTAGCCGCTTGAAAATGGCGTTCAGGTCGGAGCTCGCCTCTTTCACCACGCGCTTCTTCACGTCGATGTTGCGGTCGCGGTAGGCCTTGACCACGGCGTTGGCCAGATCGCGCGCCATGTCGGCGTCGGCGTCTTCCACGGACACGCGCAGCACGCCCGAGTCGTCGCTGGCCTCGACCATCACGCGTCCGGCCATCATGCCCACCACGTCGGCCGTGGCCATGATCGCGTCTTTTTGGGCGCGGGTCAGCGGCTTGCCAGGCCGGTTGAGCGCCAGAAACCGCTCGTCGCGCGAGAGCCCCAACCGATTGACCACGATGGCGGCCAAGTCGCGGGACTGCAGGATTTGCCGCTGCGCCTGGTAGAAGCCGCGCTGCTGGCCAAAGCCCGTACTGCCGAGCGGCGCCACCTCCAGGTCCGGGCTCAGCACCCGCGGCGCGTTGGTGTCGACCATGACGATGGCCGTGGCACGGTAGATCGGCGTCTGGCGCTTGACCACCACGAACACCACCACCACCGTCAAGGTGGCGGTCAGCAGGAACCACCACAGGCGTTCGCGCACCACGCGCACGACGCGGTTGAACGGCGACTCTTGCGAACCGTCCGAAGACCGCAGGCTGGGCAATGTGGGCAGAAGGTCGGCCATGGGCTACAGAATCGTCTCCGGAACGAACACGATGTCTCCGGGCTGCAGCAAGAAGTTTGCCGCAAGCCCCTGCATGATCTTCTCGACCGGCACCGCGACGCGGCGCGTCCCAGCCGCCTCGCCGCGGGTGACGATGGTGTAGTTCCGCTCGGCCAAGGTCGTGAACCCGCCCGCCAGGGTGATGGCCTCGACAATCGTCATGCGATCGCCGTAGTTGAAGCGGCCCGGCGACTTGACCTCGCCGAGTACGATGATTTTCTTCGAGTTGAGCGTCTTGACCTGCACCACCACATACGGCTGACGGATGTACTTGGCCGCCAGGCGCGTGCGGATCAGGCCGGCTACCTGTTGCGGGGTCAGGCCCTCGACGGTCAGCGAACCGAGCAGCGGGTAGTCGACCTGCCCCGTGGGCGATACCACGAAACTACCGGACAATGCGGGCTCTTCGTACACCCGGACTTCGAACTCGTCGCCCGGACCCAGCGAGGCAGCCTGCACGGCCAGCCGGCTGTCGACCGGCACGTTGTTGTAGGTCGACGATGCCGTCGTCGAGCAGCTGCTCAGCCCCGCGAGCGCCAGCCACGCCGCCACCGCGACGATCTGCCGAATCACGCTGCGTGCAAGTCTTGGCCGAACAACAGGTGTGGTGATCATCGCCATCATGCGGCGGGTAGCCTTGAATCCCGATGGGGCTCGGAGGAAGTCGGGCCGCTGGGGCACGGCTCAGAAGGTCGCGGGCGTCTCGCTTTGAATCCGCGCCGTTCCGCAACCACAGGACTCGCCCAACGCGGATTGCCTTTGCCGCTGGCGGCCGGCCGGCAGCCGGATGCTTGCGGCTGGACCGCGCACATCCAACACGCGCGGCCTAGTAGCGCAACACCACGGTTGCGTAGATCTCGTGGGCCGTGTATTCGCCCACGTCGAGCACCAGACTGGAATTGGCGGCGCTCAGCACCTTGAAGTTGGTGATGACCTTGCGCATGTTCCAGCCGATGTTCATGCCCACCAAGCGGTGCAGTTCGAAGGCGGCCACCAGCGCGGCGTCCATGCCGGTATCGCTGCGGCAGCCGCTCTTGCCCGCCACGGCGCCATCGCAGCTCGACGACAGGCCGCTGGCCAGTACGCCCTTGGGCTCGATCACGCCAAAGCTCATCAAGCGCGTGCCGAAGCTACCCGTCACGTCGAGCACGTTGCCAAAGCGCTGCTTCAGCGACACGCCAAAGCGGTGGTACGCCACGAAGTTGCCGAAGAACGAGTCGACGAAGTCGTGGTCGTAGGTCAGGTACAGGCGCGTGCTCTCCGATGCGCGCAGACCAACGCCCAAACTGCCCAGGAATCCGTTGTACGAGCTGCCAGTCGAGTGGGTCGACAGGCCCCAACCCGCCAGGGCCTGGGCGCTGATGCGCTTGGTCAGGGCGCCGGTCAGGCCCAGCCGCGCGCGGAACGGCTTGGAGTCGGCCGCCAAGCCTTGCTTGGCCAGCGTCGACGACTCGTACTTGCGGAAGTCCCAGGTGGCGTCGAGCACCGCGGCGGTCTTGGGCAGGAAGCGCCACGAGCCAGCGAGCTTGGTGCGAATCATGGTGGTGTTGCCCACCGTGAAGTTGTCGAACGCGTCGATCGCGTACGACCCGCCGATGGCGATGTTGAACGGCCGCCGCTCGGGGATGTCGCCCGGGTGGAATTCGATGCGCGCGCCGACGTCGTTGGCGACGCGGTTCAAGGTCTCGATGGTGGCCCAGTTGTTGGTGCGCAGGGCGCGGTTGAAGTAGTTGAACAGCGTCAACGACATCGAGCGCTTCTGGCCAAAGGTGACGTCGAGATTCAGATTGCCGCCGACCGCCTTCTGATCCGAGACGATGGCATTGTCCGAGATGTAGAGGCGGGCATCGCCGGTGCCGGCAAACGCGAAGTTGACGTTGCCGTTGCCGTCGTTCATCAGCGACAGGCGCGGAATGAAGCGCAGCGAGGTGGCCCCCACCGGCGCGTTGTTCTCTTTGTCGCTGCCGTTGAACAGATTGGTGTCGTAGTGGGTCATCAGGCCCATCGACGGGTACAGCGTGAACTCACCGGTGCGCAGACCGCGGTCTTGCGCAATCGGCGGCAGGCCCATTTCGGCACTCTGCGCGGCCGCCTCTTGGCTGTTCAGCAGCACGGCGCTACCGCTGGCGAGAGCCGCCAAGGTAGCCGCGGCCGCACTCCAACTCCGCGCCACTCGGACGGTCCGGCCGACCAGCCCGCCCATAGCATGGCCTAGCCGGTTCGGACGCTGCGGGCGCAGCCGTTCGTCGTGCAGGGATGTCGCGTCCATCAGTCCTCGCTGACCGAGTTCCCGGGCCGATCGCGATCGGGCCGAGTTCGATTCGTCCAGGTGCCCGCTCCACCGCCGTCGCCTCGATCGAGCGCGACGGTCGGACAAAGCGTGCGGCGTTCGTCAGCCGCCCATCTTGAAGAAGACGCTCGCCGACGGCGGGCTCTCCAGCATGGGCGACATGTCCGTCAGCCCTTGGGTCGGGTTCATATCGGGAAGATCTTCCACCACTTTTTCGATGACCGGCCGGCCGTCGATGGCGCCGTCGACCGACGGTCCGCCGCAGCCCTTGAGCTGGCCCTCGAGCTCTTCGCACTTGTTGAAAGTGATGGAGATCTTGACGTATTCGCTTTCGGTGCAGGCGCTGTCCTTGCGCGACGCGCATTCCTGCATCGCCACGTACATGCTCTCGGCGATCTTCAGCATGCCCTTCATGGTCGCCAGGGCTTCGCTGACGCAGTTGACGCGAGAAACATTTTGCGAGTTGCGGGCTTCTTCGCGTTCGTTGAAGCCAGTCTGCACCATCGCCCGAATGCGCTCGACGTAATTGTGCGCCTGCTCGACCTGCCGCTCGATCTGGTTGGCGTCGCCCTTGCCGGGTTCTTCGGCGCCGACCCAGACCGCCGCACCCAAGCACAGCGTGCCGATCACGGCCGCCGCCAGGATCCGCATGGACAAGTCCATTCGCATGACAACCTTGATCTTGTTGAGCAAGTGGTCGAACCACGCGTCGCCCAGGCCGGCAGCACCGTGGTGCACGGCTCGAGCCGCCGACAACTCGCCGCCGATCGCCGACAATTCGAAGCGTTGGCCAGCCTCGAAGCTGTGATCAGCGCGGTGGGTGTTGGTCCTCTGCATTTCCATCCCTCGTCGTTGTCGCGCACAGGTTTTGGTGACGCGTGCAGTTCTTGGTACCGAATCGAATTGCTTGTCTGGCGAAGTGCTTCCCCGAACGCGTTCGAGGTATCGGCTCTCTTCATCCCCCGCGGCCCTCGGTACCGGACAATCGATCCGGCGCGACCGCCAACCCTGTTTCGGCTGCACGCGCATGCATCGCGACATACGCCTAAGCGACCCTACTTTAGAAGGCTCGGCCCGCAGTGTCAACCTAACCAGCCCTGCAATCGCCGGAGTGGAACTGCCGCCTCGCGCACAAGGCTACGAAATGGTAAGCAGAACTTCCGCGATGGGGTTCGGGGCTGTTGGAGTCGAAAGCCACGGCTCGATCCTTTGCGAAGGCTGCACCCAGTTGTGCAGTTCAAACCTTGGTTGCCGGCGCTGCGGCCAAGGTTCACAGGGTCGGAGCGGAAATCTCGCGTTGGCGTCGGCGACCGCGTCCGCCCCCGGCGCCGCCATGCGGCAATGCAGGACGGCGGCAGGTCCATTGCAGCGTACGGCGGTCCAAACTCACGGGAATTGGCGCCCCATGCACCCCATCGCACTAGCGCAGCCACGGCGCGACGGACCCGTTCTGCACTTAGAGAGAATCAGGCGGCGAGCCCGGTGCGGGCGCGAAGGACTGCGCAGCTTCCGTGCCGAACTGGGCGGAAACGGGATCAGTCGTCGCGCCAGTCGCACAGCAGCGGTGCCGAGCCGGGATTGGCGGCCAGGCGCCCGTCGCGGCGATCGCCGCGCCACCGCACCAGTTGGCCGTCTTCGACCGAGATGCCGCAGCCGGGCTGCAGCCACGACGTCAGGTGGGCGGCCAGGAGCGCCTGGGCCGCGCGAACTTCGCGATCAGCAAAGGCATTGACGCGCAGTTCCCGCAGATACAGCACCGGACCGCGCCACACGCCGCGCGCCACCGCAAAGAAGGGCAAGCGCCAGAACAGGGCCGGCCGGGTCAACCGGCGATGGATGCGCTCCAACTCATCTGGGCGCAGGCCTTCCATGGCAGCAATCACCCGATCGGCGCGCAGGAGGGCCTCTGGGCAGTTGGTGCGGCAGGGAAAGAAGCCGAGCAACTCACCATCGGCCAGCGGATTCATCTTCCACGACGCGGAGCCGGGGGCCGCTGCTTCGGCCAGCATCCGCCGCATCGCATCGTCGTTGATCGTGTCTTGATCGACGCGCGATCGCTCGAAATCAGCGCAGAAGGCGTCGACGCAGCACTTGGGGAAGCCCAGCAGCCGGCCAGCAGTCTGGGCGTCTTCGCGGGCGGTGTTCTCTAGCTTGGCGAGCTCTGCGGCTTGGTCGCCAGCGCTGACGAACACGCACACCAGGGCGTCGGGATCGTCGGGCGCACAGGGATCGGAGCGCAACAGGAGGTAGTCCTTGCGATAGGCCTCGCCGATCACGACCTTGCGTCCGGCCGAGGTGCGGGCAGCAAAGCGCCGGGCCTGCTCGATCGGGATGTCCTCGAGCTTGACGACAGGCTTCAAGTCGGCGACCACCATGGTCAATTCCGCGGGCTTGAAGCCACGGTAGCTGAGTTGGCGAACCAGGTGGCCACCGGCGGCGGCGGCGATCTCGGCCTCGGTCGGCTGGCCGGGCAGCTCCATGCCGAGCGCCTGAGCCAGGAGGTGGCTGGCTTCTGGCCAGCGGTGCGACCGGACCGCCCGGCGCAGACCGGCATAGAGTTGACCGAGTTGGTACTTCGACAGCACGGTGGCGTCCCCCTGGGGGCCAGGATGGCGCAGTTGTGGCCCGAACGCCAGACGCTGTGCGGATGCTTGCGCCGCGGACGCGGGCCGGCAAGACTGTGGCGGCGCTGGGCGCCAGCAGGACGGCATGAAACCAAGTTCGGGTGCATCGGATCGAGAGCTCGGCCACGGCCAGGGACCCAGTGCGGGGGGCCCTCGTGCGCCGCGCCGTCCGCCGATCGCGTCGCCCGCGCTGCCGGTGCGCGACGGCGGCGCCACAGCCACGCCAGGCCACGCCGGCGGCCCCACCGACGAGCCGGGCAGCGAGCTGCGGCCGGTGCGCGGCCAATGGGACGAATTGATTCGGCTGTTCGCCCGCGCTAGTCCGGTCAGCATGAGCCACTGGAACCCGGCGACCGGCGAACTGTTCGAAGCGCCGCGCGGCAAGCAGCGGGCCGCCACGGTGCTGCGCTTTGAGGACCGCCTGTGGCGCGACGCCAACTGGATCGAGATCCCGTACCAAGAGAGCGACGAAGCCTTTGCTGCGGCGCAGGAATTCGTCGCGGACCTGCGCGCCGGCAAAGCGAAGACCCAGCTCACGGCCGCTCTGCAGGGTGCCAAGCCGTTCCGCGCGTTCCGCACCGTGCTCGCGGCGCACCCGGGGCTGCAGCGGCGCTGGACCGACCTGCAGAACCAGCAGAGCGCCGAGCGCCTGGTCGAGTTCTGCCTGTCGCAAAGCTTCCTCATCGAGGATCCGCGCTTCGAGCAGGCCCTGGAGAGTTGGCTGGACGCGCGCGAAGCGGAGGAGGGCGTCGAGGAGGCGCCATCGCCGCCCGTGCCCGTGGCTGCCCGCCGACCGCTCGGCAGCCTGTCGCTCGGCCGCAAGCGCGGCGAAGGCGAAAGCTAGCGCACGATCGCGGTTGCGGCTCTGGGCTGCGGCGCCGACAATCGCAGCACGGCAGACGGTGGCAGAGAGCGGAGGCGGTGTGCGGCGGCCCGAAAGCAGAACCAAGAAGATGGCGATGCGGGCGGTGCTGTTGGCCCTGACGGCGGCCGCGTGCACACGGCCACCGGCCACCGCGGAGCGCACCGATACCGCGCTGCAGGCCGCGCCGGTCGCAGCGCCGCCTGGGCCCGATTTGTCGAGCGCGCCCGCCCTGTTTCGCAGTCGCGGCGAAGTGCGCATTGCCGGCCGCCCAGACGGCCCGGTGGTGCGCGTGGAGCTGGCTCGCTCGCCCGAGGAGCGCGAACAGGGCCTGATGTACCGGCGCAGCCTGGCCGATGGCGCCGGGATGCTGTTCTTCATGCCGGATCTGCGGCCATGGCGATTCTGGATGCGCAATACGTTGATACCGCTGGACATGGTCTTCGTCGGCGAGGACTGGCGCGTGGCCGGCGTGGTCGCCCGCGCGCAACCGCTGACCGAGACAGGCCGCGGGGTGGCCGAGCCGTCGCGCTACGTCCTGGAAATCGGCGCCGGGCAAGCCGAGGCGCTGCACATCGAGCGCGGAACGGCCTTGGAATTTCGTGAGCTTGTCAGCGATGTGGGGCACCCGTGACGGCGCCGCTTCCCGACGATCGCGTCGCGGCTCTGCACGCGGACGCCGCCAAGTTGGCCGAGTACGCGCGCGGCCCGGCCATCGACAAGGCCCTGCGCCAAGAAATTCGTGGAGTTTTGTGGCAGGTGCACAGTGCCCTGTTCCCGCCCGAACCGGAGCCGGACGAGGTGGCGCCGGCGCCGGATGCCCCGGATGCCGAGCCGGCCGGCCCTGACCTGGCGCAAGTTGGTGCACTGCTGGCCCAGACCGGCACGTTGCTGCGGCAACTGGGCGATGACCGCGGCAAAGGGGCGCGCCGCATCGGCGACATGCGGATTGCCGAGCCGCTGCCCGACCGGGTGATGGTGCCGCCGTCGTCGCGCCAGACCGACAAGCTAGCCCAAACGGTGCAGCGGCACTTTCGCGCGCGCATGGCGCTGACGGACGAGCGGCTGGGCTGGTTCGAGCAGCGAACCCAGCAGAACTCCCCGACTTCTGTGGCGACCGTCAAGCAGCCCGAAGGCGACGCCGACCGGCTGGACCTGGAGCTGCTGCGCAAGGAGGGCCGCACCAAATTCAGTTGAGCGCGCGCCAAGCTAGTTCTTGTGGCGATCGCCGCGGACCGCTATGCTGCGGCCCCATGGTTTCAGGGGATCAGCGAAAATAAGCCGGAGCCCTTGTTCGCCGCGATTGTTCCGCCCCAAAAGGCGGCGAATTTGCGGCCCACTTAGCAGGAGAGGCAAAGCAGCACGTCATGTCTGCGGAACGCCTCATGGCGCGGTCACCTGGGCCCCGCCCGCAGGAGTACAGGATGCGCACAGTTGTCATGATGAGGAGTGCCGGGGCGACGGTGGCGGCGGTGTTGGCCGCGCTGCTCGCGTTGTCTGCCTGCGGCAGCGACGGCGAGACCAAGACCACCGCCGACACGGTCACCGCCAAAGACAGCACCGGCGACGTGCCCTTGGCCGACACCGCCACCAGCGACGCGGCGCCGACCGATACGGCCAGCGGCGAAACAGCCAATGCCTGTGGCAGCTTGCCGTCGTGCCTCAACGCCCAAGGCCAGGACGATCTGAGCCTGTGCCCCAAGCCGGTCAGCGACTACGAGTGCGTCGCGGGCTGCTGTTCGGTCAAATTCGTCTGCGACACCGACAAGGACTGCGCGGCCAAGAACGGTGTGGCGCCCGGCTGCCCGGACAAGGCCTTCACCTGCGGCTGCGACCAGGACTCCGGGCAGTGCACCCAGACCATGTGCGCCGCCGACAGCGACTGCGAAACCGGCAAGGTCTGCTCGCAGGGTGGCTGCATCGCCGCCCTGGCCGACGCCAGCCTGAGTGCGCGCCTGCTGCGGCCGGTGTGGATTACCGCCCCCGGCGGCACCCTGGAGGCCCCGAGCGGCCTGGGCGCGCAGGCGGTCGACGACATCGGCAACGTCAAGATCAATGCCACCTTTGAGTGGACGCTGGCCTCGTCCGACTCGTTCACGCTGAAGGACCAGACCCTGACGGCCGGCAGCAAGGCCGGCACCACCACCGTCACCGCCAAGGTCAAAGGTTCGAGCAAGGGCGCCTCCAAGCCCGCGACGCTGTGGAACCTGGGCGCCGTGCCAGACGGCAAGAACCTGCGCGTCACGGCCATCGACGAGTTCAGCTGGCTGCCGGTCAAGGGCAAGGTGGTCGTCATCGGCATGGCCGACGCGGCGACGCCCGAGGCTGCGCAAGTGGCCGACTTGGCGGATGGTCAGGCGGCGTTTGCCAACGTGAAATTCCCGGCCGATGTCCACGTGGTGGCCACCGACCACGCCGCCGTGTCGGTGCTCCGCTACGATCCGGCCGGCAAGGCCGCCGACCTGCTGCTGCCCACCCCGCTGCACCACTACGCCGAGCTGACTTTTGACGCGGCCGGCAAGATCGTCCCCGCCGAGACCAAGGTCATCCACGGCGATGCGGTCCGCGGAACCGTGGACTACCCCGGCACCGGCGAAGCCGCCCTGGGCCTGACTGCGCTGGCCTTTGACTCGCAGCTGCTCAACTTCTCTGTGGATTCGATTCTGGGCCCCAACGTGCGGCGGCCGTTCGACCCCGAGGCGCCCTCGTACGTGAACCCGCAACCCGGCAAGCCGCAAGAGATCCCGGGCGGCGTGACCTTCGTGCTGGGCAAGCCGGTCGTGACCGAGTACATCATGGCGGGCCCGCCCGGAGCCCACACCCAGTGGACGCTGGCCGGCCGCCTGCAACTGACCACCGTGATTGCCGAAATGGGCAAGCTGCTGTCGGCCGTCGAGGATGGCGTGAACATCGGCCGGGTGGTGTCGGTGCTGCTGCCGTACCTGGCCGGGTTCCGTTCGCACGTGCAGTTCGACATCGCGCTGGGCGAGACCATGGCCAATCCGATCAAGGATTTGCCCAAGATCGAGCCGGACTTCCCGCTGCTGCACAAGACCCAGGTCACGGTGCCGCCGATGCCCAAGACCGCCAATGGTTGGGCCGACGTCGCCTTCGTCATCGGCGGTGCGCTGCTTCCGCTGGGCGAGATCGTGCCACTGGGCCTGACCGCCGGCTCGGACTCGACCCTGGCCGAAGATCCGGCCGACGGCGTGGTCGACGCCGACCAGAAGACCCCGGGCCAGCAGCCTCTGCCGCTCGCGGTGGGTCCGCTGCACAGCGGCCTGCGCTACGGCGCCGACAACCACGTCATGGTCACCGCGGCGATCGTGCTGGGCGGCAAGGGCAAGAAGGAGGGCGGCTCGATCTCGATCAGCGCGCCCGGTCCGGTGCCGGCGGCGTTCAAGCCCGTGGACTTCCTGGATATGCCGATCGGTTCGAGCTTCGTGCCCGCCACCGGCACCCTCACCATCAAGGCTGTGGCCGCTGCCCAGGCCTACCGCCTGAACCTGCAAGGCGAAAGCGGCTTGAAGTGGCTGGTGGTGGTGCCCAAGGAGCAGGCGGGCAAGGCCCTGACCCTGCCGGACCTGACCAGCTACGGCGCCGCCATGAGCGCGGCCAAGGCCAAGCGCGCCTACGTGGCCGGCTTCGAGTTCAGCAAGGCCATGGATCTGCAGGCTCTTGTGGCGCCGGGCGGCCTGAGCGACCTGGTGCGGCAGGTGACCCGCACTGCGTTCATCGACGCGATGCCGTAGCACCACTGCCAGCAGCCAAAAAGCGAAACCGGGCGGCCCACTTGCATGGTGCCGCCCGGTCTTGCTTTTGGGCCTTGTGCCGCAGCCGACCGGCGTGCCGGCCGCTCGCCGCGCTACTTGCGGCGGAAGGCGGGGCGGTCGACCTCGTCAATGTTGTTGGTGAACGGGTTGTGCACGACCGGTTCGCGCTTGGTGCCCAGCAGCGAGCCCACCGCCGGCAGGCCGTAGCCCGGGGTGTTCTTGCGCATGAAGGCCGGCTCGTCCAGTTCGTGCTCGTGGCGCGGCAGCGGCGGCGCTTCCATGGCCGGCTGCGGGCTCGGGGTGGGCAGCGGGCGGGTCGTGGCGGTGTGGACGGCCAGGGTCGCCGCGCTTTGGGCGTGCTGGGCCATCGCCGCGCGCTCGTGGGCTGCCATCGCCACCGCATAGACCGGCGCTTCGTCGCTGTGGGCGCGCTGCAGCGGCGGCGGCGGCACCACCTGCAGGGCTGGGCGCTCGGTGGCGGCGCGCTGGGAACCGTAGAGGCGCGTCTGCTGGTGATCCTGGGCCCGCACCACGGCCGCGCGGTCGAAGCCGGTGGCGACCACGGTGACCTTGATCTCCTCGCCCAGGCTCTCGTCGACCGTGGTGCCGAAGATGGTGTTGGTGTCGGCGCCGGTGGCGTCCTGGATCAGCATCATGGCGTCGTTCAGGTCGGCGATCGACATGTCCGAGCTGCCCGAGATGGTGACGAGCAGGCCGGTGGCGCCTTCGATGCGCGCGTCTTCCAGCAGCGGGCTGGAGATGGCCTGCTTGGCGGCGATGATCGCGCGCTCTTCGCCGGCACCGCGTCCCGTGCCCATCAGCGCCATGCCCTTGCCCTTCATGATGGCCTTGACGTCGGCGAAATCGACGTTGATCAGGCCGGGGATGGCGATCATGTCGCTGATGCCGCGCACGGCTTCGACCACCACCGAGTCGACCATGCGGAACGCCTCTTTGATCGGCATGCGCGGATTGGCGATCTGGAAGATGCGGTCGTTGGGGATCACGATCAGCGTGTCGACGGCCTGGGCCAGCTCGCGGAGGCCCTCTTCGGCCTGGCGGATGCGCTGGCGGCCCTCGAACGAGAACGGCTTGGTGACCACGGCGACCGTCAGGGCGCCCGCATCGCGTGCCGTCTGCGCCACCACTGGAGCCGCGCCGGTGCCGGTGCCGCCGCCCATGCCTGCGGTGATGAACACCATGTCGGCGTCCAGGAAGTGCTGGCGCAGCGCGTCGATGTCTTCCAGCGCGGCGCGGTGGCCGACCTCGGGATCGCCGCCGGCGCCCAGGCCGTTGGTCAGGCCGGCGCCGATCTGCAGCTTGACTCCGGCCAGGTTGGCCTCGAGCGCTTGCTGGTCGGTGTTGGCCGCCAGGAAGTGGATGTGCGGCAGATCCGAGCCGATGAGGTTGTTGACGGCGTTGCCGCCGCAGCCACCGACGCCGACCACCTTGATACGGGCACCGGCGGTCTGCGGCCGGTCGAAGCTGATCGATTCGAACATGGGGAACTCCTGCGAAGGTCAGAGTTGGGGTCCGGGGACTTGTTAGCGTTCAGGGGTAGAGAAAGTCCGGGTAGGTCCCGGTGATTCCGTGCTTCAGACGACGTCGCGCACCCAGCCGACGAGGCGGTCGAACCAGCCGCCCTTGCCGCCCTGGCCGCGCCGCAGCAGCTTGCCGTCGGCCTTGCGGGCCAATTCGGCTTCTTCGGCCGCGCCTTGCATGACCAGGCCCAGGGCTGCCGAGAACACCGGCGAGTGCACCATCTCGCGCAAGCCGCCGACCTTCTTGGGGTAGCCGATGCGCACCGGCATCCCCAGCAGCTCTTCGCCCAGCTCGGCCACGCCCGGCATCAGGGCGCTGCCGCCGGTCAGGACCAGGCCCGAGCCGATCACGTCCTGGAAGTTGCTGGCCTGGATCTCGCGCTCGATGAGGCGAAACACTTCTTCCATGCGGGGTTCGATGATGTCGCACAGCAGCTGGCGCTTGCGGACCACACCTTCGCGGGCGCCGACGCAGGCCACTTCGATGGTCTCGTCGTCGCCGACGATGGTCGACTGGGCGCAGCCGTGCAGCAGCTTGATGCGCTCGGCTTCGGCCTTGGGCGTGCGCAGGCCCACGGCGATGTCGTTGGTGATGTGGTCGCCGCCCACCGGGAGCACCGCCGAGTGGACGATAAACCCATTGTGATAAATCGCGATATCGGTCGTTCCGGCGCCGATGTCAGCGAGCACCACGCCCAGCTCCTTGTCGTCGTCCTCCAGCACGGCGCGCGCCGAGGCCAGCGGCTCGGCCGAGGTCTTCAGCACATGCAGACCGGCCCGCTCGGCGCACTGCACCACGTTCTGCACGCTGGCGTTCAGCGCCGTCAGGATGTGCACATTGACCTGCAGCCGCTGCCCGCTGATGCCGATCGGGTGCACGATGCCGTCGTTGTCGTCGACCACGAATTCCTGCGGCACGGTGTGGATGATCTGGCGATCCGCGGGGATCTGCACCGCCTTGGCGTTGTCCAGCACGCGATCGACGTCCGCTTCGGTCACTTCGCGGCTCTGCACCGCCACCACACCGCGGTTGTTGAACGAGCGCAGGTGGGCGCCGGACACCGTCACGTACACCGCCGCCACTGTGCAGCCGGCCATGGTCTCGGCCTCGTGGATGGCGCGCTGGATCGCCTCCATGGTCTCGGTCACGTTGACCACCACGCCTTTCTTGATGCCGTTGGAGCTGGCGGTGCCGACCCCGATGATGTCGAGCGAACCGTCGCCCTTGACCTCGCCGACGACGGCGACGACCTTGTGGGTACCGACGTCGAGTCCGGCGATGATTTTGTCGTTGCGTGGCATGGCTTTCTCCCCCTTGTTCTCGTACTAGTAGTGCTCGTGCTGCTGCTGCGCGTGCGGGTTCTGCTGGGTGCGGTCGCCGGGGCGACTAATCGGGTTGCATGTCGCCGTCTTCGGCGGGTTGGTCTGCGTCTTTCTTGTCGGCAGTGGGCGCTTTGGGCAGAGCCGCGGCCGCCGCGCCGCCCGCCAGGGAACCCGGCGGCTGGGTGCGCACGACCACGCGGTCCGGCCGCAACTCGTCGTCGAGCAGCGCATAACGCAGCCACTCGCCGGACTTGTCGGCCTGTGCCAGCACCCGGCCCGCCACCGCCAGCGCGCGATTGGGGTCGTTGCCCAGGGCCAGACCCAGCCGCAGCTCGGCGCCGTCGCGCGCTGACACCAGCGTGATGCCGAGGACCGGGTCCCAGTGCACCTCCGAAAGTGGGAACCGCTCGACCAAGTTGCTCTGACCGTGGGCCTCGATCAGCCGCAGCACGGTGCGCAGCCGGCGGCGTTCAGCGGTCTGGTCGGTGGTCGGCTCGACCTGCGGGCCGCGGGCGTGGGCATCGCGGCTGACCGTGGGCGAAAATCCCGTAATCACAGGAAGATCGCCAGCCTCGCCCAGTTCCACTTCTTTGAAGACGAAGCCGTCCTTGTCCACGATCATCAGCCGGTCGCGGCCCAGCAGCAGTGCGTAGGGTACGTACTCGGTGACGCGGAAGCTGACCTTGTTGGGCAGTTCGGCCTCGACCTCGGCCTGGCGCACCCACGGCAGCTTTTCGATGGCCCGGCTGACGGTGTCGCGATCGATGGCCGTCAGCGGCGTGCCCCAGCGAACCCCAGATGCCGCCAGTACTTGCGGCTGTGTCACCCGCTTCCAGCCGGTCACCTCGAACTTGCTCGCGACCCCGGTCTCGATGCGGGTCTGGAAGTCGCGCAGGTTCAGCATGGCCAGGCCGACGATGCCCAGGCACAGCGCCGCCGTGCCCCAGATCAGCCAAGACCACCAGCCGCCATCCACGGTTTCGTCGCCCTCGACGTCGATCTCCACCTCGTCGCTGTCGGCCTCGGGCGGGCGCTCTTTGCCCAAGCCCTGCCACCAGGCGCGGCTGTGGTCGCGCAGGTTGCTCAGGCGCTCGCGCAGGGGCACGCGCGGCGCGCGGCGCTGGTTGACCGGTTGCTTCTTGCGGGAGCCGATCATGCCTTCACCTCGCGCCAGGCCGGCACCCCGACCCAGTTGCCGCAGTCGCGCACCACGGTGCCGGCTGCGTCGGCCAGCGCCATTGCGCGCGCGGCGGCCACGCACTGGTTCCACGCCCGCTCGGTGCCGAACAGGGTCGTCGCCATGTGCGCGACTTCGTCCGATCGCCAGGCCGTCTGGCGCACCCAGGCGCCGCTGCCGGGCTTGCAGTAGGCCTGCGCGTTGGCGGCCTGGTGATCGCCAGCGGCGTAGGGGAAGGGCACCAGCAGTGCCGGCAGAGCTGCGGCCGCCAGCTCTGCCACCGTGCCCGAGCCCGAGCGCGTCACCGCGAAGTCGGCCCAGGCATAGGCGCTGGCCATGTCGTCGATGAAGCCCTCGACGCTGGCCTGCAAGCCGCACTCGGCGTACGCGGCCTGGACCGGTGCCGGGGCCAGCTTGCCCACCTGGTGGCGAACTTCGAGCGCCATGCCGGCCTGTTGCACCTTGCTCAGCATCTTGGGCACATGTTGGTTCAAGAACTCCGAGCCCTGCGAACCGCCGACCACCAGCACGTGCGCCGGCCGGTTGCCGCGGAACGTGCGGTTGGCGGCCACGGCCGCGATCTCGGCGCGCACTGGGTTGCCCGATACCAGCGACTTGCTGGACGAAAACGCCTTGCGCGCGGCGGAGAAGCCCAGGTAGACCCGGTGCACGACCAGGCCCAGCACCTTGTTGGTCAGGCCCGGCACTGCGTTGCTCTCGTGGATCGCGCAGGCGATGCCCATGCTGCGCGCGGCCAGCAGCGCCGCCCCCGACGCGTAGCCGCCCACGCCGACCACCAGCTTGGGCTGCAGTTGACGGAACAGGGCCCGCGCCTCGCGCACGCCGCGCCACAGGGCCCGCAGACCGCGCAGCTTGGCCAGCACGCCGCCGCCGACCAGGCGCGAACCCTGCACCGTGTGGAGGGTGTAGCCGCGCTTGGGCACCATGCGGGTTTCGTAGCCGTGGGCGGTGCCGACAAAAACCACAGGCGAACCGGCGGCTTTGAAGGTGTCCGCCAGGGCCAGGGCCGGCACGACATGCCCGCCCGTGCCACCGCCGGCCAGAACGACCATCGGCGCGGAGTCGCTCATGGCTCACCCCGCCCAGTGCGCTCTGTGGCCACCGCCCGCTGACTGCCCGACCGCTGGTTGCGCGGCGCCCCCGTCTGGCGGCGCTGCAAGAAGGCGGGCAACTCTGGCCAAGCGAAATCCGGGTTGCCACCGCGGCCAACGTTCAGCAGGATGCCCGCCGCCAAGCCCAGCACGATCATCGACGAGCCACCGTGGCTGACGAAGGGCAGGGTCAAGCCCTTGGTGGGCAGCGTGCCCATCACCACGCCAAAGTTGACGGCGGCTTGCGTGCCCAGCAGCACCGTGATGCCGGCGGCGAGCAGGCGGCCGAATTCGTCGCGGGCGCGCAGGGCGATGCGCAGGCCGCGCAAGATCAGGAACACAAAGGCCAACCCCACCAGCGCCACACCCAAGAGGCCCAGCTCCTCGGCGATAATCGACAGGATGAAGTCGGTGTGGCACTCGGGCACGAAGCCCAGCTTCTGCCGCGACAGGCCCAGGCCATTGCCGAAAATACCGCCGGTCGCCACCGCAATCTTGCTGTTGCCCAGCTGGAAGCCGGTGGTGTCGATGTTATTGAAGGGGTCTAGGATGGCGAGTACCCGCTTGATGCGCATGGTGTTCTTCAGGATGTACGTCACCAGCGGCACCACGCCAAAAACGCCGGCGAACACCACGTAGGCCATGTTGGTGCCGGCGATGTAGGTCATGGTGAACAGCAGCACCGCCAGCACGATGCCGGTGCCCAGGTCGGGCTGCTTCATGCACAGGCCGAACACCACCAGCCACGCCAGCGCGTGCGGCAGGAAGCCCACCGAGAACTTGTGCACGCGCTCGCTGGAGATCTTCTTGGTCAGCGAGTGGGCCAGGTAGACCGCAAAGCACAACTTGGCCAGCTCGGACGGCTGGAACATGAAGCCGGGCAGCGGCAGCCAGCGGCGGGCCTTGTTGACCACCACGCCAAAGGCCAGGGTGGCAACCAGCAGCGCGACCGAGGTAAACAGCCCAAGGTACGCGACCTTGCGCCACGCCTGGTACGGGATATGCGCGCCGACCAGCACCATCAGCAGCGCGATGCCGGCGTGCACCAGGTGCTTGTTCAAGAACAGCTGGTCGTCGGTGTGGGTGAGGCGCAACGCCGCGTACACGCTGGCCGAGTACGCCATGATCACGCCCGTAGTCAGCAGTGCCAGGATGACCGCGAACAGCGGCCAATCCATGCCCACCGGCACGGGAATCAGGGCCTTGTCCGAGCGCGGCGCCTTGACTCCCTTGGTGACCAAGGTCGGGCCGTGCGCGGCCTGCAGATCGCTGAGGTCGTCAGCAATCGCGGCATCTTGCATGGGGTCGAGCGTGCTAGCGTCGGCCACGGCTCACCTCAACTTCAGGCTGGCCAGCGCGACCAGCGACAACATGACGGACACCAACCAAAACCGCACCGTGATTCGACTTTCGGGCATGTTGGCCTTCTGGTAGTGGTGGTGCAGCGGCGCCATGCGGAACAGGCGCTTCTTGGTGCGCCGGTAGTAGTAGCGCTGCAGCACGACCGACGCGCCCTCGGCGACGAACACGCCGTTGACCACCAGGCTGAGCAGCTCGTTCTTGGACAGCACCGCCACCATGCCCAGCGCGCCGCCCAGGGCCAAGGCCCCGACATCGCCCATGAAAACCAGCGCCGGGTAGGCGTTGTACCAAAGGAAGGCCAGGGTGGCGCCGACCAGCGCCGAGCAGACCACCGCCAGTTCCTGCACGCCCTTGACCTCGGGAATTAGAAGGTATTTGGCCACCTCGAAGTTGCCGAACTTGGCGCCGGTCAGGTAGCAGAGAACGCCAAAGGTGGTGGCCGACACTGCCGCCGGCACGCTGACCAGGCCATCCTGGCCGTCGGTGAAGTTCACCGTGGTCGAGGTGGCGAACACCACCAGCGCGGCGAACGGGATGTAGAGGAATGGTCCGATGTCGATGGCGAAGTGGTGCGTGCTGGCAAACGGCAGGTACAGATGGGTGTCGGCCAGGTCCTTGCCGAGCAGGCCGAAGTACATCGCGCCGAACACCAGCAGCGCGCCACCGAACTGGGTCACCAGCTTCTGACGCTCGCTCACGCCCTTGCTGTTCTTGTCGCGAATCTTCAGCCAGTCGTCGACGAAGCCGACCACGCCGTAGAGGGCGGTGATGGCGCAGGTCAGCCACACGAAGACGTTGCTGAGGTCGGTCCACAGGCCCACCGCCAGCAGCATGGCCAGCAGCAACAGCACGCCGCCCATGGTGGGGGTGCCGCGCTTGCTCAGGTGCGCTTCGGGACCGTCGTCGCGGACCACCTGGCCGATTTGCTTGACTTGCAGCAGCTTGATGAAGCGCGGGTACAGCACCAGGGCGATGACCAGCGCCGTGACCGCCGCGCCGATGCTGCGGAAGGTCACGTAGCGGAACACGTTGAGCGCCCCGAATTCGCCGCGGAAGGTGTTCGACAGCCACAGGAACATCTAGCACCCCCCTTGGGCGGCGTGGGCGGACTGGCCAAGGCTCTGGCGCAGGGCGTTGACCACGTTCTCCATCCGCGCTCCGCGCGAGCCCTTGATCAGCACCGTGCCGGCGGCGTGGTGGCGGGCCAGGAGCTCAGCGGCTTCGGCATGGCTGGCGCAGGTCAGGACGCGGGTCGTCCCCTGGCCCTGGGCGCCTTCTTGGTAGGCGGCGGCCATCGGCCCCACGGCGATCAGCAGATCGACGCCGCGGCGCGCGGCATGGCGGCCGACCTGGGCGTGCAGCTCCGCCTCGCGCGGGCCTAGCTCCAGCATCGAACCCAGCACCGCGGCGCGCGGACCGGGCAAGCAAGTCAGCGTGTCGATGGCCGTTTCGGTCGAGCGCGGGTTGGCGTTGTAGCAGTCCTGCAGCACCAGCCACGGACCGATACGCTCGGGCAGCATGCGCTGACCCACCGGCCGATAGGCCGACAAGGCCTTGGCCGCACTGGGCAAATCGACGCCCAGCTGCCAGGCCGCCGCCAGCGCCGCCAGGGCCAGGTCGGCCAGATGCACGCCCAGGCCCGGCAGGCGCACGCCCACGGTCTGGCTGCCCACCTTCACGTCGAACCGCTGCCACGGCGCGTCGCTGTCCAGACCGCCGACATCGACAGCGCTGGCCAGGTGGACGTCGCCGCTGTGGCGGCCAAAGTGAATGATCTTGCAGGACAGCTCGCCCGCCAGGTGCCGCAGCAGCGGTTCATCGCTGGGCAGGATCGCCACGCCAGAGGCCGGCAAAGCGCGCACCGCGTCGAACTTCTCGTCGGCAATGGCCTGGACCGTGCCCATACCCAGGAGGTGCGCCTCGGCGACCGAGGTCACGATCGCCAGCTGCGGCCGGGCTGCCCGCGCCAACTCTGCGATCTCGCCGGGGATGCTCATGCCCATCTCGACCACGGCGGCCACGTGCTGCGACATCAGGCGCGCCAGGGTCAGCGGCACACCGATGCGGTTGTTGTGGTTGCCCTGGGTGGCCAACACCGCCTGGCCGTCGCCTGCGAGCGGCGAAAGGGCCAGCGAAGTCAACTCCTTGGTGGTGGTCTTGCCGTTGCTGCCGGTGATGCCGACCACGGGGACGGCAAAGCGGTTGCGATGGGCCGCGGCCAGATCGGCCAGGGCCCGCAGCGGATCGTCGACTTCCAGCAGCCAGGTGCCGCGCTCGGCCGCCAGGGTCGCGTGCGGCTCGCCGCGGCCGCGCGCACAGACGACGCCTACGGCGCCCTTGGCCAGGGCATCGCCCACGTACAGGCCGCCGTCGAACGACTCGCCGGGCAGGGCGACGAACAGGTTGCCCGCCGCGACCGTGCGACTGTCGGTGCAGAGGGCATTGGTGCAGCGCTCGCTCCCGCACAGCAGCGTGCCGCCCAGGACCGCGAGCGCCGCCGCGCCGTCGAAGGCAAAGCCCAGCGGCGCATCACCGGGCAAGCGACCGGTGGGCTGCAGCCAGCGCGCTGCTTCTTGCACGTCGTCGAAGTGCCGGACCACCGAACCGATGGTCTGGGTCGTCTCGTGCCCCTTGCCCGCGATGCACAGCACGTCGCCCGTGCGCGTCAGGGCCACCGCTCGGCGGATCGCCTCGGCGCGGTCCACGCAGGGCCAGTAGCCGCGGCGGCTGCCCAGTTGCTCGACGGCGGTGAGATTGGGTTCGGGGACCGCCACCGCGCCCGCTTGACGCAGGCCTGCGACGATGCTGTCCAAAATCGCCGCCGGCGCCTCTGAGCGGGGGTTGTCGGAGGTAGCGATGGTGAAATCGGCAAGTTCGGCGGCCACTTTGCCCATCTGCGGGCGCTTGCCCGCGTCGCGGTCGCCGCCGCAACCAAAGGCCACCAGCAGGCGCCGACCCGGGGCCACCAGCGGCCGCAGCGCCTTCAGCACCTGCACGAGCGCATCGGGCGTGTGGGCGTAGTCGACTACGACCAGGGCGCCGCGCGGGTTGGCCACCGGCTGGAGCCGGCCGCGGGGGGCCACAAGTGCGCGGGCCGCCTCTTGAAGGACATCTTCGGGAACACCCAGCGCCCGCACCACCAGCACCGCGGCCGCCAGGTTTTCGGCGTTGTGCCGCCCCACCAGCGGCGCGGTCAGCGCCAGATCGCGGTGTCCGTAGCTGCGCAGGACCATCTGCAGGCCGCCCGCGTCGCAGCGCAGGCCTTCGATCTGGTGTTCGGCGGCCGGGTTGCTGCCCAGGCTCCACGCCTGCGCCTGGCCGCGCTCGCTGGGCTGGACCGCCCGCGGATCGTCGCCGTTGACAAAGGCGCGCTCGGCAGGGACGCGATAGTCACTGAAAAGTCTGGCTTTGGCCGCCGCGTAGCGATCCTCGGTGCCGTGGTAGTCCAGGTGGTCGCGCGACAGGTTGGTCCACGCCGCCGCGGCAAAGCGCACGCCCGCCACCCGGTGCTGGTCCAGGGCGTGGCTGCTGACCTCGATGGCGACGTGGGTGAAGCCCTCGTCCCGCAAGTCTGCAAGTGTCTTCTGCAGATCCTCGGCATCGGGCGTGGTCAGCTTGCTCGGACGCTCGCCGTCCGGCGTCCACAGGCCGATTGTGCCGAGGGCCGCCGCCTTGTGCCCCGCCGCCGTCAAGAGTTGTGCAATCAGCACCGTGGTGGTGGTCTTGCCGTTGGTGCCCGTGATTCCAATGACTTGCAGGCTCTGGCTGGGGTGATCGAGCCAAGCGCTGCACAGCGGCCCGACGGCGGCGCGGGCGTCGCTCACCTTCAGGATCGGCACATGCCACTGCTGGCGCTGCTCGGCGCTCGGCAGTGCGTCGACCACGATCGCCACAGCACCGGCCTGCAGCGCCGCCGGCACGAAGTCGATGCCGCGGTGGCGCGCACCCGACACCGCCACGAACAGCGACCCCGGCTGCACCCGCCGCGAGTCCGCCGTGACCGAGGTCACCGTCACCGACAGATCGGCGCCGGCTGCCATCTCGGGCAACAGCTCGCTAGCAGCGATGAGGGTGCGCAGGTCCATGATCATCCTAGGGCTTCTTGGCCGCGGCCGGCTTGGCGGCGGGTTGGGCAGGTGGCGCGGGCTTGGCGGCGGCCGGCTTGGCGGCGCCAGGTTTGGCCACCTCGTTCCTGACGGCTGCCGGCTTGCCCGCTGCGGGCTTGGCTGGGCCAGGCTTTCCCGCCTCGGGCTTGGCGGCGGCGGGCTTGACCTGGACCGGCTTGGCGGCCTCGGGGGCCTTGGGCGGCGCCGCACCGGCCGAGGGACCGCCGGGCTCCGCGCTGGCCGGGGCCGGCACCGCCTCGATGGCGTCGCTCAGGCGGGCGAAATCCGCCTTGACATTGGTCCCCTTGGCCACCTGCTCGCCAGGCGCGGGGTCCTGTTTGACCGCCAGGCCGCTGCCGTGCGGCACCAGGTGCAGACCGGCGGTGGCCATGCGCAGGCGCGCCACCCGCATCGGCAGGGTGCGAACGTCGGGCACGATGGTGCGATCGTCGGGCAAATCCGCGGCGGCGGTGGCAGTTGCGGCCATCTGCAGGTCCATTGCCAGCGCGGGCGGAACTGCCGGGCCACCGGCCACGGCCACCAAGCGGTCGGCGGCCTTCTTGGCCTGTCCGGCGCGGGCCGCGTCCAGCTGGCGGGCCTTTTCCGGATCGTCGCGGTCCAGGTACGGCGCGCCGGGGCTCGGCGGCACGCCCAGGTAGGGCAGGGCAAACCGGGCGATCTCGCGGGCCACCGGCGCGGCCACGATGCCGCCGTAGCGCGCGATCTTGCCCAAGCGCTCGTCGTACTTGGTGGGTGTGTCGATGGCGACGAACACCACCAAGCGCGGCTTCTCGACGGGGGTGACGCCGATGAACGAACCGACCCAGTGGGTGTCCGAGTAGTGACCGTTTTCGGCCTGTTGCGCCGTGCCGGTCTTGCCGCCGATGGTGTAGTTGGGCAGCCGCGCCTTGGTGGCTGTGCCAGACAAGCTGTGGGGATCCTTGGGATCGCGCGGCTGCGTGACCGAGGCCATGGCCTCCAGCACTTGCTTGGCCGTCTTCTCCGAGAAGACCCGCCGGCCCGGATCCTGGCCGATCTCGCGGTCGATCTTGCCGTCGGCGCGCACCTCTTGCTTGATCAACCGCGGCCGCCGGAACACGCCGCCGTTGGCAACGGTGGCCACCGCCGAGACCATCTGCATGGGCGTAGTGGCAATTCCTTGGCCGAATCCGATGTTACAGAACTGCACCAGCGACCACTTGTCCGGCTTGGCCAGCTGCCCGTTGCTCTCGCCGATGATGCCCAGGTCGATCCGACGGCCAAAGCCTAGTCCAGTCAAGTAGTTGTAGTAGTGCTCGCGATTGACGCGCATGGCGATCTTGCAGTTGGCGATGTTGCTGGACACTTGCAGCGACTGCTTGCCCGTGACCTGGCCGTGCGGGTGATCGTCTTTGATGATCTTGCCGGGCAGGGCGAAGCCGGCGCCAGCGGGAATCACCTCGTCCAGCGTGACCTTCTTTTCTTCCAGGCCGATCGCCAGGTTGAAGACCTTGAAGGTCGAGCCGGGCTCGTACTGGTTTTCCAGGGCCGGGTTGTGCCAGCCGTACTTGGGCGGGTTCTTGCTGTCGTTCGGGTTGAGCGACGGCGAGGTGGCCAGCGCCAGGATCTCGCTGGTTTCCACGTCCATCACGGCGGCAATGCCAAAGGCGGCGCCAAACTCCTGCACCGATGCGTCCAGGTGGTGCTCGGTAACTGCTTGGATTTTCTCGTCGATGGTGAGCACCAGCGACTTGCCACCGTAGATGCCGGGCTCCGGCGCCCCGTCCAGGTACATCGGCGTGGCGGCCGAGTCCTTGTACGTGCGCATCTCGACCTGCTGGCCCTGCAGCAACCCGTCGAAGCTCGCTTCGATGCTGCCGGTCTGGCTCGGGCGGCCGATCAGCGGGCCGGCCAGCATGTTGTTGGGGTAGAAGCGCTGGAATTCGCGCTCGAGCGTCACGCCCTTGGGCAAGCGACCCTCGTTCAAGGCGATGCGCACCGCCTCGGCCTGCGCATAGCTGATGTTCTTGGCCAGGTACACAAAGCCCGTGTCGCGGTTGACACGCTCCAGCAGGTCGTCCGCGGGCCGGTCGAGCAGGTCGGCCAGGGTGGTCGCCACCTTCTCGCGGTAGGCCCTGGCGTTGATCGAGTTGAACGCCCAGTCATCCTTGGGCTTCTTGCCGCCGGGCAGCAGCCAGCGCGGATTGACGGACACCGAGTCGGCGCGCAGCGAAGTCGCCAGCGTCACCCCGTTGCGGTCGACCAGATCGCCGCGGCGGGTCTCGACGCGAGTGCGGAGCATCACGTTGCCTTCCGCGTACTTGCGCACTCCGTCGACGTTGATGACCATCACCACCGCCGCGCAGTAGGCCGCGATGATGTAGGCGCCCATCAGGATCGCCACGGACTTGAGCCGGCGGTTGGCGCGATCGGCGCGGGCCGACGGACTGTTGCCGGCCCGGTCGATCAGGTGGAAGACCCGCGTACCCAGATTTCGGATCGAGCGCTGCATGGTCTAGCCGCCCCCGCCGGCTGCCCCGCGCAGCCTGGCCTTGCAGCGCCGGCCAATCGGGGTATCCCCGGCCAAGTCGGCGCACTTCTGGAAACTTTTGTCGGCCTCGTCAAAGCGGCGATCGGCCTCCAGCGCCTCGCCGCGCTGCAGGTGGAGCTCGGCATAGCGCGGGCAGCGGGTTACCGCCTCGGTCAGTTGCTCCACGGCCGCGGCGTAGTCGCGCTGGGCCACGTGGACCAGGCCCAGGTTGCGGTAGCCCTGGCAGAACTTGGGGTTGTGGAACACCGCCATGCGGAAGTTCTTCTCGGCCTGGCGCAGGTCGCCCTGGCGGAAGTAGGCCAGCCCCAAGTTGTTGTAGGCGTGGAACGGCGTGGTGTAGCGCGGCTCGCGCGTCAGCGGCTCCAGGGTGGCCACGGCGTCGTAGTAGCGCTCCAGCTCGATGTAGGTGGCCCCCAGGATGTTGCGGGCCGCGTAGAAGTCTGGCTTGCTCTGCAGGGCCTTGCGGAAGTGCTCGGCGGCCTCTTCGTAGCGCTTGCGGCCGAACAGGATGAAACCGTACAGGTAGCGGCTGTCGGCGTGACTCTGCTCGATCTCCAGGGCCGAGATCAGCTCGCGGATGGCCAGGTCGACGCTGCCGGCGTGGAAGTAGCCGTTTGCCAAGCGATAATGGAAGTCGGCCTGCTCCAAACGCTGCTGCTTCGCCACCTCGGCCGACGAACACCCGCCGAGCAACCCCGACGCCAGGGCCACGGTGGCCAAGACGACGCCAGCAAAACGCAGGCGATGCGTGGGGTTGCGGCAAGACATCAGTCGATCTCCTCTTGGTCGCTTGCCGCTGGCGCGCGCATGTCGAAGTGCTCGGCCGCTTCTTTGCGCAGGTCGTTCGGGTTCTTCAGGCCGGTGAGGCGCGCCTCCAGGCGGCGGTTCTCTTCGATCTGCACGCGCAACTCTTCGGTCGTCTTGACCAATTCGTAGGCGGTGCGCACGCCCTTGGTGGTCTGCTTGACGCGCAGGATGCCCAGGGCCGCCACGCCGCCAAAGAAGCTCAGGAGCACCACTACCCGCAGCCAGAAGTGCTGCTCCGAGCGCCGCGCCCGCTCGGTCTGGGTTGGCGTCGGCCGCCGCACCACGTGCCAGATCCGCCGCAGAATCGAGGCCTTTTGTGGTGCCTCGGCGTGGTCGTCCACCCCGTACACCGCGTCCGCGCCGTCCGGCGCGCCGTCGTCGAGCGGGCTGGCGTTGTCGTGGTCGGGACTGCTCACGGTGGTCTCTCCAGGTTGGTCCTGCACATCCGGTTTATGCAGAAGATCGTTCGTGTCGCTGCGTACTTGTCCGTGGTCTGTTTCCACTTGAATCTTTATCGGCCGTTGCAGGATCTGGTCAAGAAAATCGCAAGTTCGCTACAAATGGTTGACAATAATCGGCTTTTCTTAGGCGTCGTCCAGGTCGTCGTCCGGCGCGTCCGGCTCGGCATCCTGGTGCGACTTCTTGTGCAGAACCCGCAGCTTGGCGCTGCGCGACCGCGAGTTCTGTTGCTGCTCCAGCTCGCTGGGCAGGACCGGTTTGCGCTGCGGAAGCCAAAACTCCCCGCCGCGCTTGGCCAATTCGGCCATCGTTTGCTTGACGGGGCGGTCCTCGCCCGAGTGGAAGCTGATCACCGCCAGCGCCCCGCCCGGGGCCAGCAGCCCTGGCGCTTGCTCCAGCAGCGCTTCCACCTGGCGGTACTCGCCGTTTACCCACACGCGCAGGGCCTGAAACACCTGGGTGGCCGGGTGGATCGAGCGCGTGCGCCCGAGCCGTGCCGCCAGACGCTCGGCCAGGCGGGCCGTGGTGGTCGCGCCGGCCTGCACTTCTTCCAGCAGGATCCGCGCAGTGCCGATCGACCGCTGGATGTCGCCGTACTCGTAGAGCACGTCGGCCAGATCCTCCAGGCGGACGTCGGCCAGCAGTTCCAGGGCCGTGGGCCCGCGGCTGGGGTCCATACGCATGTCCAGCGGACCGTCGAGCCGCAGCGAAAAACCGCGCTCGGGCCGGTCGAACTGGTGCGACGACACCCCCAGGTCCGCCACCACCGCCAACAGCGGCGGCAGCTGCCTGCGCTCGCACACCTGCCGCAACTCGGCGAACTCGGCGTGCTCGCACACGAATCGCTCGCCGAAGCCGGCCAGTCGCGCGCTCGCAGCCGTCAGCGCCGCCGGGTCGCGGTCCAGGCCCAGCAGGTGAACCTGGGGCAAGGCCTGCAGGATCGCTTCGCTGTGGCCGCCGCCGCCCAGGGTGCAGTCGACCACCCACTGGGGTTCGACCGTGCTCAGGCTGGCGGCGCGCTCGACCGCCGCGACCACTTCGCGGAGCAGCACGGTAATGTGCTGGAACGGCTTGCTTTCGTCGTCGGGCCCGCTGGCTGCAGGCACCTCGTCAAGCGGAGTTGTCCCGTCAAGCTGAGTTTTCAAGGCCGGACCGCGGTCGCGGCGGCCGGATGGTGCAGGCCGGAAAGGGCGCTTCTTGCCCACGCTCAGAGGCCCAGGCGCGCCAGGTCGGCGCTCCAGTTCGGCAGGTCGTCTTCGATCTGGTTCTGCTCGGCTTGCCAGCGCGAACGGGCCCAAATCTCGAAGCGGTTGATCAGGCTCGCCACCACCACCTCGCCGCTCGGGTCGATGCCGGCGTACGCGCGCAGCGTAGGCGGCAGCACCACTCGTCCATGCGTGTCCGGCTCCACTTGCGCATTGCCGGCCACCTGGAAACGCAGCAACTTGAGCGCGGTCGGCTCGCTGGCTGCCAGGGCAAGGATCTTGTCCTCGTAGGCTTCCCAGTCGCTCTGCGGCCAGGCCTGCAGGCACTTGGCCGAGGTCGACTTGACCAGGATCAGCCGGCGATCGCCAGCCTGGTCAAGGGCTTGCCGATAGTTCGCCGGAATCGCCAGCCGCGCCTTGTCGTCGACGCGCAGTTCGTATTCGCCGCGAAATCGGATGGCCATTGCCAGCCTCGCCTACCGCACCGCTGATCCCCAACCGTGGCCCGCGGTTCAACCCGCGAATCGGGCCGCGCTTGTGCAAGCGCTTCAGGATCTTGCGACAAGATCCCGCCCTGTGCGGACGAGGCCAAAGCCGTCGTCCGCCGCCGGGCGCCGCGCGCTGCTGGTCAGGAATGCCTTGGGGAAGGGGTGGATGGTCCGCTGCGGGCCACTTCGATCCGCTGCGATCCACTTCCTCCCACATTGGCGAGGATAGGGAGGATGGCGGCAAACTGTCAATCGCGAGCCTGCGTTTGGCGGTGCCGACCGGTTGGATCGGCCCGCGCGGCCGACGTGCGCCGGACCCCAAGCCGCGCAAGTCACACAGGATCGCGTGCAGTGGTGCGATCCCGCCTCGGGCGCTCCGCGGTCGATCGTTTCCGGCCGCGCGGCGCAGCCGCAAAGCCCGGCGATCGACCTGAGCCCGGCGGCAACGGCCGAGCGTACACTACGCCGTTATTCCAGCAATTTTTTCGACAAACGCGATCATCGGCCCAGCTCCTGGACGTCTGTACGCCGTCGGCGGCCCCGGGTACACTGCAACAGCGGCGCAAGCACCGCGCCGCCCGCAGGATTGCGCGCCACCATGTTGCCCTCTGCTCATCGCCGTTTCCTTTTCATTTCTTTGCTTTCCTACGTGGC
>JACRCU010000367.1 GCA_016218865.1 Deltaproteobacteria bacterium
GACGTGCGCCAACAGCGGATTGCCCTTGGGATCCACGGCGAGCTTGGTGTAGCGGCCGGGGCTGTTCAGGGTGTCCAAGTTCTGCCATGCCCCACCGGTCCAGGTGCCGGTCGTGCCGACGGTGCCGACGTTGTACACCAGGATATTGTTGGTGTTGTTCAGGGCTGCCACATGGAGCAAGCTGTCGGGGCCAAAGGCGGCGGCGGCGTACAGGCCGGTGTCGGTGGCGGGCGACGAACCGGCCACGGTCTGCACCACCCAGCCGGATCCGACATGGATGGCCAATTTCAAGTCGTTGTTGGTGTCGTCGTAGTAGGCGATCGCCAGTGTGCCCTTGACCGGATCCTGGGTGAGCGACGCGTACTTGCCCACGGCCACGGCGGGAGTGGCGCCGTCGACCACCACCGGCGCGCCAAAGGTGCTCTTGCTGCCCGACACGACCTTGAGGTTCGAACTGGTCGCGTCGAAGTAGGCGACGGTGACGGTGCCGTTGGCCGCCACGACCAGCGACGGGTAGGTGCCGACGCTGCCGGTGGCGTCCAGCGTCAAGCTCGGTTGCCACAGCCCACCGGCGGGGCGCCACGCATAGCGGAGCGCGGTGGCGGTGGCGTCGTACCACGCGACGTAGGTGGCCCCGTCGGCGCCGACTGCCGTACTTGCGTACTGCCCCTGGTTGTTGAGCGAGTCGACCAGCCGCCAGCCCGGCCCACTGGTGCTGGTGGCCTGGGTGATGTTGCCGGTGCTGGAGCCGCTGCCGATGGCCGACGTGGCCATGTAGACCTTGCCGTCGCTGGCGCGGGCCATGGCGCACCAGCTGGCGCGGGCCATGGCGGATCCCACCCGCTCGTTGTGGTAGTTGGTGGCGACGCCGAACGGCAGCGCGGCCCCCAGCACCCGGCGGATGTACCAGTAGACGTTGGTGCCGTCGTCGTAGACCTCGACCGCGCAGGCGTGCAGGGCGCCGTTGCCGTCGATGGCAGCGCCGTAGCGGTAGTCGCCCGGGTGCGACGCCGAGCTGCCGGCCCACGCCTTGCCGCTCGCCCAGACGCTGCCGTTGAACCAGGCGTGCTTCAGGTCCAGGTTGGTGGCGTCGCTGTAGACGATGTGGGGCTGGCCGTTGTTGTCCATGGTCAGGACCGGGTGGTCGCCGGTGCTGCCGGTGCTGTCGACCAGGACCGGGGTGGTAAAGACGGCGCCTGGCGACGCCATCGCATACTGCAGGTCGTACTTGGCGTTGTCGTGCCAGGCCGCGTGCAGGTTGTCCTTGCTGTCGACGATGAGCGAGATCGACTCCCAGGTGCCCGCGGCGGTCAAGGCGACGGCCGCGCCCCACTTGCCGGCGCTGCGCTTGCGGTACTGGACGGCCTTGGCGGTGGCGTCCAGGTACAGGACGTGGACGTTGCCGTCGCTGGTTACCGCGACCTGCGCCCACTGACCCGAGTCGTTGGCGGTGTCGCCGGTGACGTTTTCGCTGACCCAGCTGCCACTGGCGTTGGTGACGTAGTGCAGGTCCTTGTCGGTCACCGAGTAGGCGACCGTATGGACCTTGCCGGCCTTGTCCAGGGCAATGGCCGCGTACTTGCCGATGTCGCCTGCGCTTTCCAGCACGACGCTCTGCCAGATGCCGCCGCTGTTGCTGCCGTACTCCCAGTCCTTGGCCAGCTCGTTGTACCAGACCATGTGCGAGCGGCTGCTGGCGTCGACCGCCAGGGCGAGCCACGCGCCCACGTTGCCGCCGGCTTCGACCACGTCGATGACGCTGGCGAAACCGTCGTGCGGGTCGGCGACGCCGGGCTTGATGGCGGCGCTGGTGTCGTTGCAGTCCAGGCCGCCGCACGCCACGGTCTTGCCGTCGCTCCCCACCGCGCTGGCGGCGACCACGCCGTCTTTGTCGGCATCCAGGTTGACGACGCCCTTGCAGGCGCTGGCGCCGTTGCAGGTTTCGCCCACGGTGCACGGGTTGCCGTCGTTGCAGGCGGTGCCGGCGGTCTGCGGCGACCACGCCGTGGTACTGGCGGCCAGGCAGGCCTGACAGGCGTTGGCCGGGTTGGCCTGGCTGGCGGTGTAGCAGGTGCCGCTGATGAGGCAAGTGCCGGTAGCAACGGTGTTGCTGCAGCTGCCGTTGCCCAGGCAGGTGTCGGTGGTGCACGACTTGCCGTCGTCGCAGCTGTAGGTGGTGCCAGCGCACTTGCCGGCGCTGCACACGTCGCTGGTGGTACAGGGGTTGTTGTCGTTGCAGGTGGCGGTGTTGTTGGTGTAGGCGCAGCCGCTGGCGGGGTTGCAGGCGTCGTTGGTGCACGGGTTGCTGTCGTCGCAGGTCACCGCGGCCGCGCCCTTGCAGGTGCCGCTGGTGCAGACGTCGCCGCTGGTGCAGGCGTTGTTGTCGCTGCAGGTGGCGTTGTTGTAGATGGCCTTGCACTTGCCCGAGGTGCAGACGTCGTCGGTGCAGATGTTGCCGTCGGCGCAGTCGGCCGCCGCGGCGCAGTTGCCGCCGCAGCCGATGATGGCCTTGTAGACGCAGCTGCCGCTCGCCGGGTCGCAGGCGTCGCTGGTGCAGGTGTCGCTGTCGTTGCAGACCTTGCCGGCGCCGGGGGTGCACGTGCCGCCCGCGCAGACATCGTTCAGGGTGCAGGCGTTGCCGTCGCTGCAGGCCGCGGTGGTCTTGGCGTACTTGCAGCCGGTCGCGGGGTCGCAACTGTCTGTGGTGCAAGGGTTGTTGTCGTCGCAGACCACCGCCGCGCCGGGCTTGCAGGCGCGGGCCGCGCAGGCGTCGCCGCTGGTGCACTTGTTGCCGTCGTCGCAGGTGCCGGTAGCCGCGCCGTGGGTGCAGCCGCTGGCGGCGTTGCAGGCGTCGACCGTGCAGACGTTGCCGTCGTCGCAGCCCAGGGCCGAGCCCGGCTTGCAGGTGCCGCTGGCGCACACGTCGCCCACGGTGCAGGCGTTGTTGTCGCTGCAAGTGCCGGTATTGGCGATGTTGCTGCAGGCGCCAGTGGCGGCGGCGCAGGCGTCGTCGGTGCACGGGTTGCCGTCGCTGCAGGTCTTGGCGCTGCCGGGCTTGCAGGCGCCGGCGCCGCACACGTCGCCCACCGTGCAGGCATTGTTGTCGCTGCAGGCGGCGGTGTTGTTGACGTTGGTGCAGTTGCCGCTCGACGAGTCGCAGGCGTCGTTGGTGCACGGGTTGCCGTCGTCGCAGGCCTTGGCGGCGCCGGACTTGCAGGTTCCGCCCGAGCACTGGTCGCTGATGGTGCAGGCGTTGTTGTCGTCGCAGCTGGCGGTGTTGGCCGGGAATGCGCACTTGCCGCTGGTGCACTGGTTGTCGGTGCACGGGTTGCCGTCGTTGCAGTCGCCCGCGGCCTTGCAGTTGCCGCCGCAGCCGACGATGGGGGCGTGCAGGCAGGCGCCGTCGGCGGCGTTGCAGGTGTCGGTGGTGCAGCTGTCGGAGTCGGCGCAGTTCTTGGCCGCGCCGGGCTTGCAGGCGCCGCCCGCGCACGCGTCGGACAGGGTGCAGGCGCTGCCGTCGTCGCAGGCGGCGCTGTTGTTCGAGTTCAAGCAGTTGCCGGTGCCGGCGTCGCAGGCGTCGTCGGTGCACGGGTTGCCGTCGTTGCAGCTTTTGGCGGTGCCGGGCTTGCAGGCGCCCGCGGCGCAGACGTCGCCCAGGGTGCAGGCGCTGCCGTCGCTGCACGGGCTGGCGTTGGCGGTGGCGCTGCACTTGCAGGTGGTGGGGTCGCAGTCGTCGCTGGTGCACGGGTTGGCGTCGTCGCAGTTTTTGGCGGTGCCGGGCTTGCACGCGCCGGCCGCGCAGGTGTCGCCGGTGGAGCAGGCGTTGCCGTCGTCACAAGTAGCTGTATTAGCAGCGCTCTTGCAGTTGCCGCTGGCCGGGTCGCAGGCGTCGTCGGTGCACGGGTTGCCGTCGGAACAGGCCAGGGTCTTGCCGGGCTTGCAGGCGCCGCTGGTGCAGACGTCGCCGATGCTGCAGGGGTTGCCGTCGTCGCAGCCCTGGGCGTTCGCGGTGTTGCTGCAAGCGCCGGTGGCGGCGGCGCAGGCATCGCTGGTGCAGGGGTTGCCGTCGTCGCAGTTCTTGGCTGCGCCCGGCTTGCAGACGCCGCCGCCGCACAGGTCGCCCAGGGTGCAGGCCGAGCCGTCGTCGCAGGTAGCCGAGTTGGCGACGAAGCTGCACTTGCTGGCAGCGCACAGGTTGTCGGTGCACACGTTGCCGTCGTCGCACTCGCTGGGGCTGCTGCAGTTGCCGCAGCAGCCGGCGATGGGCTTGTAATTGCAGTTGCCCGTTGCGGAATCGCAGACGTCGCTGGTGCAGGCGTCGCTGTCCGAGCAGACCTTGGGCGCGCCAGCGGTGCAGGCTCCCTGCTGGCAGACGTCGCCAAAGGTGCAGGCATCGCCGTCGCTGCAGCTGGTGGCGATGGGGTCGTGGTCGCAGCCGCCGCTGGCGGGGTCGCAGACGTCGTGGGTGCAGGGGTTGTCGTCGTCGCAGTTCTTGGTCAGGCCGGGCTTGCAGACGCCCTGGCTGCAGGCGTCGCCCTGGGTGCAGGCGTCGCCGTCGCTGCACGGCGCCGGGCTGGCTACGTTCACGCACTTGCCGGTCGTGGGGTCGCAGGTGTCGCTGGTGCAAGGGTTGCCGTCGTCGCAGCTGGCGGCAGGGCCGGCCGCGCAGGCGCCGCTGTGGCAGCTGTCGGCCACGGTGCAGGGGTTGCCGTCGTCGCAGGTGCCGCTGCTGGCCAGGGCGCTGCAGGCACCGGTCTGCGAGTCGCACTGGTCGGCGCTGCAGGGGTTGCCGTCGTCGCAGGCTTTGGGCTTGCCGGGTGCGCAGTTGCCGTCCTTGCAGGCGTCGCCCAGGCTGCAGGCGTTGCCGTCGTCGCAGGGGGCCGTGGTGGGGCTGTGGTCGCAGCCGCCGTTCTGGCAGGTGTCGGCGGTGCACGGGTTGCCGTCGTCGCAGTTCTTGGCGCTGCCGGGCAGGCAGACGCCGCTGCCGCAGGTGTCGCCCACGCTGCAGGCGTCGCCGTCGTCGCACTTGGCGGTGGTGGGGACAAAGGCGCACTTGCCGCTCAGGCACGCGTCGACGGTGCACGGGTTGTTGTCTTGGCAGTCGGCCGCGTCTTTGCAGGCGCCGCCGCAGCCGGCGATCGGGGCGTGGCCGCACTCGCCGGTGGCCTTGTCGCAGGTGTCCAGGGTGCACGAGTCCGCGTCGGCGCAGTTGGTGGGCGTGCCCAGGGCGCACTTGCCGGCGGCGCATTGCTCGCCCACGCTGCAGGCGTCGCCGTCGTCGCAGGGCGCACCGCTGCTGGGCACATAGGCACAGGCGCCGGTGCCGGGGTCACAACTATCGATGGTGCAAGGGTTGCCGTCGCTGCAGGCGGTCGCCGGGCCGGGGGCGCAGCTGCCGCCGCTGCACTGGTCGGGGCCGGTGCAGGCGTTGCCGTCGCTGCACGGCGCGGTGCTGGGCGCGGCGGTGCACAGGCCGGTCTGTCCGTCGCAGCCATCGGTGGTGCAGGCATTGCCGTCGTCGCAGGGCTTCTTGGCGCCCGAGCCGCAGAACCCCTGGGCGCAGGCGTCGCCCACGGTGCAGGCGTTGCCGTCGCTGCACGGGCCGTTGTTCAGGGCGTGGGTGCAGCCGAGCTGGGGGTCGCAGCCGTCGTCGCTGCACGGGTTGCCGTCGTCGCAATTGGCGACCTTGCCGGTGCAGGCGCCGCCGGCGCACGCGTCCGGGGTGGTGCACGGCGTGCCGTCGTCGCAGGCCAGGCCGTCTTGCTTGGGGGTGAACTTGCACTTGCCGTCGTCCAGGCCGCACTTGCCGACCATGCACGAGTCGCTGGCGGTGCAGACCTTGGCCGCGCCCGAGTTGCACGCGCCGGCCTGGCACTGGTCGCCCACGGTGCACAAGTTGTCGTCGTCGCAGGGCGCGCCGTCGTCGTTCTTGTGTTGGCAGCCCTTGGCGGGCAGGCACGAGTCGGCGGTGCAGGGGTTGCCGTCGTCGCAGCTTTTGGCCTTGGCGCCCTTGCAGGTGTCGCCGGTGCAGGCCTCGGACTCGGTGCAGGCGTTGCCGTCGTCGCAGGGCTGGCCGTCCAAGACGGTGTTGCTGCAGCCCTTCTTGGGGTCGCAGGTGTCTTCGGTGCAGACCTTGGCGTCGTCGCAGACGCCGTCGTCGGTCTTGCCGTTGCAGTCGTTGTCCATGCCGTCGCAAATCTCGCCGCTGGGCGAGGGGGCGCTGCAGGTGCTCAAGCCGCCGTCGCCGCAGGCGCGCTGGCCGGGGCACTTGCCGATGACGTTGCCCTGCGCGTCCTTGGCCACCGCCATGCAACCCGTGGACAGCGCAGCAGCTTTGGCGGCGTTGCTGCAGGTGCAGACGCCGAGCACGCCGTCTGTGCCGGGCTTGGGCGCGCATTGCTTGGCGGTGGCGCCGTCGATGGTGGGCAGGTTCTGGCAGGTAAAGCCGCCTGGGCACTCGGTATCGCCGGTGCAGACCGCGCCGCAGAAGGCGCCCGCGTCGCCGTGGACTACGCAGACCGCCGCCCCCTGCCCTGGCGCGGCGCAGGCCGCCGAGGTGGTGCACGGGTCGCAGAGCTTGCCCCACTTGGGCACGCAGATGCTCTGCACGTCGCCGCCAGCGCCGCTGACCTGGGCACACTGAAAGTCCGCGGGACAGTTGGTGGTGCAGGTGGTCGCGCAGCGCTTGCCTTCGGGCGTGTCTAGGCAGATGCCGATGTCGCAGTCGGCGTTGGCCTTGCAGGCACAGCCGCCGCCGCCGGGGCAGCTGGCCGCCGGGGTATCCTTTTCCGTATCGGCAGTTTGCGCAGCGTCGGCCACTTCCGTCGCAGCGTCGGTGGCAACTCCCAAGTCATCGGTGGCGGTGTCGCTGGCGGTAGCGTCGGCCTTGACCGTGGTGGCGGGGGCGGGATCTTCGCCGCAGCCGCCGAGCGCCAGGACCGAGAGAACGGCGAAGACGAGAGTCGGGAACCGCGCCGAGCGCGCGAGCCCGTCCAGCGGGGAAGAGGGCCGAGACGCGTCGGTGGGCAGTCGGGGCATGGCAGCCTCCAGTATGGGAGCGCGGCGGCGCCGCAATTGCCGCAGTGTGGCCGATCCCGATGGGGGGCGACAAGGGGTGATAGAGGGCGATTGACATGGGTGTGTCGGATGGCGGTGCCGTGGCATGGCGGCGACGGGGAACGGCCTGGCGCCGGAGAGGAGTGGCCGGGCGGCAAGAGTCACCCGGCGGCTCAAGCCGCGGCTACGTCTGCCAAGCCCGGCGTCCGGGGCCGCCTGCGCCGGCCCTCGTCCCCGGGCTGGAGTCAGGCCGTTCCAAGTACCGTCATTGCGGCGAAAGCCGCAACCTGGGCTGAACTCTGGAAGAGTGCCGGGGTCTTGGCGCTGTGGGGGCCCTCCTCGTCGCCCACCTCTCGCGGCTCAGCCAGCTCCGCTTCGAGCTCGGCGACCTTGGCTTTGAGCGCCTGCAGCGCCCCAGTTTGCACTCGTGTCGGCGCCCACCTGGCCGACGGTGTCGTGCAAAATGCTCAGTTCCTGTCGCAGGACTTCGAGTCTTCGGTCAATGGCAATCGTGTAGCCGTGCATCGTCATACTGGCCTCAGCAAGTCACACTGGCGCCCGAGACATTGGATACCGGAGAAAATCTACGTCGCGGCGGGGCGAGTCGCTGTAAACGCTCGCTTGAACCCGACCAAGAATACAGGGTCGCCCACGAAAAAACCAACGCGATCGGATCGTTCGTTTTGAGCTGCACTGTGAGTAAGGTCGGGTCGCTCTGTCAAGCATGGTTGCGCCGGCATTGGAATGGAGCCGGGCCCAATTGACCCGGATCGGGCGTGGGCGTAGAATCGCTTGCCTTCGCCGCAATGGCGGGGCTACGCGGATGCGTTGGGCTCGGCGCTGAATTTGCACAACGAATCGGGCACCGGTGGTTCGTCCCAGAGCGTGCGCGCGGCCGTGCGTCGACCGTGGCTGCGGTCCTGGGAGGGTACAGGTGGCCAACTGCACACGTGCGCCGGACGAAGGGGGACTTGCCGTGACCACAGATATCGAGAAATCTTGCACTCTTAGGCGCCGCTCCGGGATACCGACAACCAAGCTGCTCGTTTGCTTTGGTCTGGGCGCTGGCCCGCGTTCGACGCGGTTGGCGATTGCGCTTCTTGCCGCGGCCTACTTTGCCGTTGGCTGCGGCGCTCCGACCTCTTCTGGCGCGGTCAGCAAGGATGCCGCCGAGCCCCAGCAAGACTCGGTCGACGTGGCCGAGGAAGGCAGCGACAGCTTTGCGAATCCGCCGCCCGACGTGACCGCCAAGCTGGCGGCCGGCACTCTGGACCTGGAGTTTGGCTCCAGCGGCTGTACCTGGGTCGCCTCGGCGAACGACCCGGTTACCGAGTCCATACCGTATGACGTGCTGGTGGCTTCAACGGGCGACGTGATCGTGGCAGGCCGCGCGCAGAACAGCAAGTTTGGTGCCGAGCGGGGCTGGATCGTGCGCCTGGATCCCGTGGGCAGCGTCAAAGCCAATGTGTTGGTCGATCCTGTGGAAGGCCTGCTTGGCGGCGGCACTCTGGACGCAACGGACCATCCAACGATGCCCGCCCGCGGATTTGGAGTCGACGCTTGGGATGTGGTGCGAACCAGCTTGGACGGTGTTCTCGACCCATCGCTCGTACTGCCGAGTTCACTGGCCTCCAGCTACATTCTTGGCCTGCAGTACCAGAGCACCGGCAAGCTGGTGCTGGCAGCCGGCGAATCCGACGGCATGAGCCTCGCGGCGATCTTCCGCCTGGTCCGCATGCAGGCCAACGGGAAGGTCGACCCATCCTTTGGCACCAACGGCATCGTGCCCCTTCAAACCACCAAGGAGTTGCAGGCCGCCGGCTTTGGTGTCAACTACCGCGCTTTTGGCATGGTGGTCGCCAGCGACGACACCATCTACATCGCCGCGACCATGGCGACGCCTACCGCAGCCCATTGGGTGATGGCCCACTACACCGCACAAGGCCAGCTGGATCCCAACTTTGGCAAGGGGGGACTGCTGGACCTGGGCTTGGTCCCCAGCGCTACGTCAAAGGTAAAGAACATTCTGGCCGCCTCGCGCGCGACGGGCGACATGTACATTGTGGGCAAGTTTTTTTCCGCCAAGGAGTCCTACTCGTGGATCCATACGGTTCACGTGACCGCGGCCGGGCTGGACATGAGCTACGGTGACGGCAAGGGCTATGCTCGGGTCACGCACCAGAACTACCAAGACCAGGTCGCTGCGGCTGTCCAAGCCGATGGCGCGCTGCTAGTGACCAGCGTTGGTGACAGTATTTGGACGGTGGCAAGAATTACCGCGAGCGGCGCGCTAGATGCGACGTATGGCGACGGCGGTTGGTTCGTGCAAGACGTGCGGTTGGGCATCCAGGATGCTCCGCCGGTGGCGATGGCCCTCGCGCCCGATGGTGGCGCCGTGGTGGTACGGCACTGGTGGTACGTCAAAAATTTGATGCATAAGGACCAAGCCGTGGTGTGCAAGATCACGCCGTAGCTCACACTGGCGCTCAAAACAACGCATAGATGCTATGCACCACGGCCAACGCGGCTTGGGCAAGCCCAGGTGTTTCAGAATCTTCTTGATGACCTTGGCCTGGGTGATCACCGCGATCAGCCGGCGCTTGCCCCCGCACGGGCACTCCAGCCCATCCACACCCCACGTTAGCCGTGATGCCTCGGCCCAGGTAAGCCTCTGAGACTTCTACGCTTCCGCCGCCAGCACGCGCGCCAGCTCCTGCCGTACCGGATAGCTACTACTTGGCGCTAGGTGGGGAAATTTGCTGGTTTCGCGGGACTGCCCCTCACGCGGCCGGCTTCGCCGTCCACCCCGCTCAGGGGAGGGGGCGTTGGAACTGCGGGGAGTAGTAGGCAAACGGTACGGCATGCTCAATAGGTTCAAAAGCTCACACCCACGGGTAGTTCCCACAACACATCACACCCAGAATCCACGTCCGGGTGTGGAGCCCCTACTCTGGGAATGCGGAGGCGGCAGGTAATTCCCGCCGCGCGGGTCCTGGGCTGGCCGGCAAACCGCGGAATCGCGTGCATGTGAAGGTGCGTCACGGTCTACCCGCCCCCTTGCCCGCCGCCACAGTCCGCTTTACCCTCAAAGCCGCGCCAACGACCCCATCCCGCGGCGCGCTACCTGCGAGCTTTTCAACTTATTGAACGTTTAATAAGTTCAAAAGCTCGCACCGCCGCCGCCACCGGCACGCGAGCTGCCATGACCACAGACCTACAACCCGCTAAAACTAAAGACGACTACACCGGCATCCTGGGGAAGCTGGCCCACCTGTCGCGCGACCTGCTCCTGACCTTCCGGCTCGAGGTCGGCAAGGCCATGCTCGACGAGTACTTTGCCGGCAGCGCCCACGCCTATCACGATCAGAATCCAAACAAGGCCAACAGCTTCAACGAGTTCACCAAGACCTGCCAAGAAGAGCTGGCCGACTACGGCCTGAACGCGCAGCTGCTCGCCCAGTGCATTCGCGCCCGCATCACCTGGGACGGCCTGCCGCCGCCGGTGCGCGACCAGCTCCGCTTCAACCACGTGGTCGCCCTGTCGAGCGTCGGTGAGCCCAACGACCGCGCACGCTTGGCCTTCGACGCGACCCACAACGGCTGGTCGGTCACCCAGCTGAAGGACGCCATCGCGCGGGTCAACGACCACACCTACTACGACACCGACCCCAACACCCCCGGTACGCAGCCGCCCGAGCCCATGCCCGCGCCGGAGAGGGGCTATCAGCCGGGGCGCCTGGTCACCCAGCTGGTCAAAACCGGCGAGGACCTGCAGACCTGGCGGGCGGCGTGGGCAACGGTGGACGCCAAGAAGCTGCGCGGGCCGCAGCGGCAGCGGGTGGTCGACGCCGTGGCGGCGCTGGAGGCGCAGGTCGAGCAGCTCAAGGCCGAGCTGGCGGCGGGAGAGGAGTAGCGGCGCACGCTCGGCGCGCCGGAATGCGACAGGCTGCGTCGGCTAGAGGTCCCAGCGCGCCCTTCCCCGTGATGGCCAGGACCTCGTCCCAGCATGAATCCAGACGTCGGCGCAGGCCGACGGCGTCAGGAAGCCCGCCAATTCATTGGCTGGCTGTTCTCTACGGCCGGCTCTCCTCAACGGCCGGCTCTCCTCGATGGCCGGCAATCCCGGGCTGCGGCTCGCAGCCGCACGGGTGAGGTTCCCAAAACCGGGACCAGCATGGCCGAAGACACAGCGCCAGAGACCCCGTGCGTTTCTACATGTAGGGCGCGGGCTTGTCCCCCGCCGCCACCTTCCGCACGACAGGTGCCATGGCCTCAGAGCTACCACGGCGACGCAGAATCCGGCTGGGCGGCGCAGCTTATGCCGAGCTGGACAATGTGTTTTCCATCACAATATGCGTGCGGAACAGGGAGCCTGTCTTCAGTTCCGCGCCGCTGGCAAGCGCAGCAGCAAGCGTGCTGAGCGCGGCGGGGGACAAGACCCCGCCCGACGCAATGGGATGACCATGGCCCCTGATTGGGGAACCGCGCCCCAGCCGCACTCGCAATCTGGCCGACCCCACGGCGAACGTGCTATCGTGAAGAGCAAGGTGCCCACGGAGGCCGCAGTGACCCTCGATCTCGCCACCCGTCAGCAAATTGCCCTGCGTATACGCCGAGCCCTGCCGCAGGTGCGTCAAGTGCTCCTGTTCGGCTCGCAGGCCCGCGGCGACGCGACGCCGGACAGCGACATCGACCTGTTGCTCATCGTCCCGGACGGGGAGGACCGCATCGCTGCTGCAGTGGACGCCCGCAGAAGCCTGATTGGTATGGGTTTGGGGTTTGACGTGCTGGTTCTCCAGGACGCCGAATGGCAACAACTGCGGTCATCACCCGCATGGTTCCACCGCCAAATCACCCACGACGCGGTCCGGATGGACGATGCTGCTTGAGAGGCCCGAGGTTCAAGCCTGGTGGGCGCTGTCTGGCTCAGACATTCGCGTGGCCGCGGTCGTCGCCAACCTGAACCCGCCGGAGTGGCACTTGGCCTGCTTTCTGTCGCAGCAGGCGGCCGAAAAAGCGCTGAAGGCGGCGCTGGGGGCTGGCGGGCTGCCGGTGCCGCGCACCCACGATCTGGTGCTGCTGGTTGAGCGGCTGCCCGCGTCACCGCCGGCGGTCCTCGACGCGGCGCTGCTCTTGAGCGCCTACGGAGTTGCGGCTGACTGACCCGAAGCGCATACTGCCATGCACCAGCCACCCAGGGAGCGCGGCCATGCATCACTTCTTTCAGCGGGCCACCGCCAGCGCAGCCGTCTTGAGCACCTACTTGGCGCTTTTCAGCCCAGACGCCTGGGCCTGCGGCGCCTGCTTTGGCCCACCGGCGCCGCCCGTTCCGGGTGACCCCACCTTCAAACCCACGGTGGTGCAAGACGCCGAGCGGGTGCTGTTCGTGCGCGACGAGGCGACCAAGACCAGCCACGTCTGGGTCGAAGTGCGCTACACCGGCGATGCCAAGGATTTTGGCTGGGTGCTGCCGGTGCCCAAGCTGCCCAAGATCAGCGTGGGCACGGTCCTGCTGTTCGACCGGTTGGATGCCGAGATGCACGCTCGCTACTTCCTGCTCGACAAGGGCAACGAAAACTGCAGCAACCCGTCGATCGGCTGCGAGCCAAAGGCCTACA
>JACRCU010000364.1 GCA_016218865.1 Deltaproteobacteria bacterium
GCCGTCGAGCAGCGAGAAGGTGAGCGGGTAGATGCCGTCGCTCACCGGGCCGCCGCCCACCGAGGACATGGCGCCTTCGATGGCCGTGGTCGCGGGCACCGCGGCATACACGGGGGCGGCGAGCAGGCCGAGGCCAGACAGCTGGCACAGCGCGGCAAAAACGACGGCAGACAGCGACGAAAAGGCGGAGTTCTTCATGACCGACAGCCTAACGCGGCCGCCAGCGCTCGACAAGCAAACTCCTACGAGATCCGCCGGCGCCCGTGCCGCGAACGCAATTCCCGCTCGACCTGGTCCAAGGTCAGACCCAGCGAGACCAACTTGACCATGCTGAAAAACAGCACGTCGGCCGTCTCCCAAACCACGTCGCGGTCGCTGTGGGCGCGCACCAGTTCGTCGGCCTCTTCGCGGATCTTGGCGTGCAGCAGCTTGCGATCGGCAAACAGCCGCGACGTGTAGGCGCCGGGCTCGGGGCGATCGCGGCGTTCGCGCAGCACCCGCTCGAGCTGGTGCAGATCGAACCGCTGCGGTCCGAAGCACGACCGCTGCGGCAGATGGCAGGCGTCGCCGGTCTGCTCGACGCGGTACAACAAGCAGTCGCGATCGCAATCCCAGCGCACGGTCTGCACGTGCTGGACGTGGCCCGAGGTCTCGCCCTTCTTCCACAATTCCTGGCGCGATCGCGAAAAGAAGGTGCCGCGGCCGGTCTTGAGGGTCTCGATCACCGCTTCGCGGTTGGCCCACGCGAACATCAGCACTTGCGAGTCGTCTTCGACCACCACGGGCATCAGCGCGCCGGTCTTGGCCCAGTCGAGCAGGCCCACGAACGCGTCGGCCAGATCGAGCTTGCCGGTATACAGCGCCATGCCAAGCTGGCTGTGGGCGCCCAACTTGTCGATCGCGGCGATCTCGTCGACCGTGGTGATGCCGCCGGCGGCGGTGATGGTGTTGCGGGTGGCCTGGCACACCGCGGCGATGGCCTCTAAGTCCGCGCCCTGCATGAGGCCTTCGCGGTCCACTGCGGTGAACAGGAATTCGCTGCAGTAGGGCGCCAAGCGGACGCAGCGCTCCAGGGCCGTCTCGCCGGCGGTCGCAGTCCAGCCGTGGGTGGCGACCCGACCGCCTTTTTGGTCGATGGCGACGATGATCTGCTCGCGGGCGTAGCGCTGCAGGAATTCGGGCGTCGCTGCGGTGCCGATGATGATCTTGCGGGCGCCGGCGCGCAGCAGCCGATCGGCGCGGCCGTGGTCGCGGATGCCGCCGCCGACCCGGGCATCGACCTTGGCCAGGATCCGCTCGATGGTCGCGAGGTTATCACCCCGGCCCAGCGCCGCGTCCAGGTCGATGATGGCCACTTCGCCGTAGCGCGAAAATTCCTGAGCCAGCGCCACCGGGTCGTCGACCACCACCGCGCAGTCGTCGGGATTGCCCTGCCGCAACTGTACGGCCTTGCCGCCCATCAGATCGATCGAAGGAATCAACATCGTCGCTCACCCATCCACGCCGCCAGGGCTGCTGCGGCCCGGCTCATGTCCGCACGGCAATGCCGCGGGAACGCATGCAGTCCTTGACATCGCCGATCGAGAAGTCGCCCTGGTGGAACACGCTGGCGGCCAGGACCGCGTGGACCCCGCCCTGCTCCACCGCCTCGGCAAAATGCTCGGGCCGCCCCGCCCCGCCGCTGGCGATGACTGGAATCGGCACCGCGTTCACGATGGCGCGGTTCAGGTCGTGGCCAAAGCCCTGGCGGGTACCGTCGGCGTCCATGTCGTTCACGAGCAGCTCGCCAGCACCCAAGTCTGCGACGCGCCTGGCAAACTCTACAGCGTCCAGGCCCGTGTCGCGCCGCCCACCGTGGCTGGTCAGGGCATAGCGACCGTCCAGGCGCTTGACGTCGAGCGATACGACCAGGCACTGGCTGCCGAATTCGTTGGCAATCTGCCGCACCAGCTCGGGGTTCGCCACGGCGGCCGAGCCCACGGTGACCTTGTCGGCGCCGGCCCGCAGCACCGCCCGCACGTCGTCCAAGGTGCGGAGCCCGCCGCCCACCGCAAACGGAATGAACAGGACCTGCGCGACCTTGGCCACCAGATCGCGCAGGATATCGCGACCCTGGTCCGAAGCGCGCACGTCCAGAAAGGCCAGCTCGTCGATGCCCTGGGCGTCGTAGCGCGCCGCCAGCTCGACCGGATCGCCCTGGTCCTGCAAGTCGGCAAAGCGCACGCCCTTGACCACGCGACCGTGCTCGATGTCCAGGCAGGCGATGAGGCGAACCGTGTGCACAGGAGTCCTTTGCCGTCGGACCGGCGGGGGCGGTCAAGCCAGCTTCAGCCACGCGGCCAGGTAGTCGAGCCCAGCCTGACCCGACTTTTCGGGGTGAAATTGCACAGCGCACAGGTTGTCGCGGCGGACCGCGGCCGCGAAGGGCACGCCGTAGTCGGCCACGGCCGTGACCGCTTCGCCCTGGGCTGGCGCGTAGTAGCTGTGGACAAAATAGTAGAACTGACTGGGACTTTCGAGCCCAGACGTGTGCTCTTCACCGCGGAGGTGCGGTCCGGCCGGGGCCCGCAGCTGTTGCCAGCCCACGTGCGGCACGGGCAGCCCCGGCGCAAACCGCTGGCAGTGACCGGGCAGCAGGCCCAGGCCCGCCACGCCCGGCGCCTCGTCGCTGCCCTGGTACAGGAGCTGCAACCCCAGGCAAATCCCCAGGAACGGCTTGCCGCGGTCGATGGTCTGAACAAGTGCCGACAGCATCCCGCTGGCCTGGAGTTGCCGCATCGCCTGGGCGAAGTGGCCCTGCCCGGGAAAGACCACCTGACGGGCCGCCAACAGCTGCTCGGGATCGCGGACGAGCTGGGCGTCGCCGCCCAAGTGGCGCAGCGCGCGCACCACGCTGGCTACGTTGCCGGCACCGTAGTCGACCACAGCAATCAACGGGGACTCCTTGCGTTGGCTCGGCCAAAGGACAGCCGGCGGCGCCACGACGCGGGCGGCAAGCCTACGGGCAAGCACGGCGCACGTAAAGGCCCGCGCGAGCCACCCGCCACAGCGCGTTGCCGGCGGCCCACGAAACGGCTACCGTGCGGCCGGAGCTGAGCATGGACACGCCAAACGACAAGCAAGACAACCAGGAGCTGCCGCGGCTGAGCAAGCGCATGGCCGAGCTGGGCCTGTGTTCGCGGCGCGAGGCCGACGAGTACATCGCCCGCGGCTGGGTCAAGGTCGACGGCGCAGTGGTGGCGACCTTGGGCACCCGTGTGCGGCGCGACCAGCGCATCGAGCTGGACGGACGCGGTGCGGCGGTGCAGCAGCAGCGGGCGACGATTCTGCTCAACAAGCCGATTGGTTTCGTGTCGACCCAGCCCGAGCACGGCTACCGCGCCGCCATCGAGCTGGTGGTGCCCCAGAACCGCGACCCGCAGTACCCGGGGCCGCCGCTGCGCCGCGAGCACTTGCGCGATCTGTCGGTGGCGGGCCGGCTGGACATCGACTCGACCGGCCTGCTGGTGTTGACCCAGGACGGCCGCGTCGCCCGCCAGCTCATCGGCGAAGACCGCACGATGGACAAGGAGTACCTGGTGCGGGTCGAGGGGCAATTGCCCCCCGACGGCCTGGACTTGCTGCGCCACGGCCTGGTGCTGGACGGCGAGCCGCTGCTGCGGGCCGAGGTGGAGTGGTTGAACCGCGATCAGCTGCGCTTCGTGCTGCGCGAAGGCAAAAAGCGCCAGATTCGCCGGATGTGCGAGGCGGTGGGGCTGCGCGTGGTGGGCCTGAAGCGGGTGCGGGTCGGGCGCGTCAAGCTGGGCAAGCTGCAGCTGGGGATGTGGCGGTTCCTGGGCGACGACGAAGTCTTTTGAGATACCGCTACTTACCGACCATCCAGGCGTAGTAGCGGTCGTAGTCCCACTCCAGGCCGGTGCCCGTCAAGTCCAGGCTGCCGCTGGCGAAACCGGCCCACAGCCGGTGCATGTTGTAGGTCGACGCCAAGTAGTAGGGCGCGGTCTTGAGCACCAGCGTGGACGAGGTGTTGGCCGGGAACGTGACATTTTGGCAGTTGGTGTTGACCGTGTTGGTCGTGAGCGCCCAGACCGTCGTGCCGTTCAGGGCCAGGCTGGCGCCGTAGGTGGCGTTCATCGACGAGTAGAGGGCGCAGATGTTGCGCGTGACCGCGGCGCCGGTCGGGTTCTTGACGAATACGACCACGTATTGGCGGCTGTGGTCGGTGCTGGACGAGGTGTAGCCGATGCCGCGCATGAACTGGATGTTGCCCTTGGCGTCGGCCCAGTACAGCTGAGTGACTGCGTTGTGCAGGGCGGCATTGTCGCTGTAGGGGACCGCCGCGGCGGTGTCGTACTTGATGCCCACCAGGGCGTTGCCGGCCATGGCGTCGATGTACTCGCCGTACAGCACCGGCCGCGAACCGGGCGGGAACAGCAGCCGCGCCTGGGCGCTGGCACCAACGGTCAGGTTGCCGGTCACGCTGAGGTCGCCGGTGATGCTCTGGTTGCCCGCGATGGCGACGGCGCCGCTCACCGCCAGCTTGGACTTGGAGTTGGTCTGAATCTTCAACGACCACGTAAACTTGCCGTCGTCTGCCGCCGGCAGATTGTCCACCACGTCGCGCACCACCAGCGACCAGGTGCCCTTGAGGTCCTTGCCCAACCAGTCGGCGTTGAGGTCGCCGCTCACCAGGCCCAATTCCTGATTGAAGTTGACGGTCATGCTGGTGCCGGTCTTGCTGCCATCGTACAGGACGTACGGCGTGGCATTGCCGGGCGCATACAGGTCGACCTTGACCTTGGACAGGTCGCTGTTGGTGCCCGTGAACGCGACCCACAGCTGCTGGGTGGTGCCCGTCGAGGGCACGTTGATGGTGTCGGTGACGCCAGCGCCCAGTCCGTCGGGAATCGGCTTGTTGGCGGAACCAGGGAAACTGTCGGTAAATTGGGTCGACAGGACGCCATTGGAGACCTCGTCCAAACCGTCGGAAGGCAGGCCGGTGGCGGAGATGCCGCTGGTGGCGCATTCGTAGCTGCCGTCGGCCAGGATGCCCTTCATCACCAGGCCCGTGCCGCACGACTTGCCGACCTTGGGGAATACCGGAACACCCTTGAGATCGCCGAAGTTGCCGGTGCTGGCCACATCCGACAAGGTCGCCACCTTGGCATACTGGGCGAGGTCCGTGGCCAGGGCAAAGGAGCTGGCCACGTCGGGTGCCAGGTGCTTCAGGCCGACGCAACCGGAGCAGTCCAACGACTCGGCAACCATTGCCCGCACGGCAAAAGGATTCGACGTCAACTGCTTGCGCGGCAGCTCGGGCTCTTGACCGATGGCGACGCCCACCCAGGTCGCGGTGGCCATCACCGCCGGCGGCAGGGCCTTGGTTGCGCCCAGATGGACCGAGAACATGCCGTTCTTGACGCCGATCGTCTGCGGCCCCTCGAACCAAAGCGGCGTGCCGCCGGTCTGGTCTTTGTACAAGGCAAAGGTGAGGTCGTAGGCTCCGTCTGGGGCGGCACCGCCCGACGAACTGATGGCTCCCGTGACGCCGATCAAACTGGGGGTCGCGGCCAGGGCCGCGGGCAGCGCCGACAGCCAGGTCGTGGCGACCAGAACGGCCACCGCCAGGGGTGAAAACCAAGGGAAACGCAGCAACATCTTCGAATTCATCCGGCAGCCTCCACAGCCGCGAATGCTAACATTCGCGGTTGCGCGATGCCAACGCTCTGCCCGGCCGGTGGCGGCACGCGGCAGCAGCGATTGACCGGTTGCCGGCATGGCCGTAGTCTCGGAGGTGGCCGAGCGGCCAACAAGGATATACGCCGTGTCTGGTACTGTGGTCGACAACCTTCAGCGATTGCAGGCCGTTGGGCAATCCATCGGACACAACTTGGCGACGCAGCTGGCGCAGTGGTCCGAGCCGGAGCGCCGCCGTACCTTGGCCGAGCGGGTGGCGCGCGAGTTCTCGGAGGCGTCGCAGGAAGTGGCGTCGCTCATCCTGTCGGGCAGTTGGCGGACACCAGACGACGAATTGGAGCGCCGCATCACCCACTTGCTGGGCTCCAAGAACCTGAGCCCCCATGGAACCGACGCCTTTGGCTTTGCCCCCGGCGAAGTGCGCAGCGTGGTGCCGTACCTGGAATTCTTGTACCGGGTGTGGTTCCGCGCCGAGGTGCACGACATCCAGCGCGTGCCCGAGGGCCGCTGCCTGCTGATTGCCAATCACTCTGGGCAGTTGCCCTTTGACGGGGTGGTGATCGGCACGTCGCTGCTGCTGGACCGGGATCCGCCGCGCATGGCGCGCTCGATGGTCGAGAAGTTCGCAACCTCGCTGCCGTTCTTTGGCACGTTCTGCAACCGGATGGGGCAGGTGACGGGCCTGCCGGACAACTGCCGCCGGTTGCTGGAAAACGAAGAGGCGGTGCTGGTGTTTCCCGAAGGTGCGCGCGGCATCAGCAAGCCGTACTCGCACCGCTACCGGATGACGGCATTTGGACATGGTTTCATGCGCTTGGCGCTAGAGAGCCACGTACCGATCGTGCCGATTGCGGTGGTGGGGGCCGAGGAGCAGACGATCAACCTGGTCAACCTGGCGCCGCTGGCCAAGCTCCTGAACATGCCGTCGGCGCCCCTGACACCGCTGATGCCCCTGATCGGCCCCGCGGCCATGCTGCCGGCGCCGGTGAAGTACCACGTGTACTTTGGCGAACCGATGGAATTCTCTGGCGATGCCAACGACGACGACGCCGTGGTGGCCGGCAAGGTCGCCAAGGTGCGCGCCGCCATCCAGGCGATGATGGACAAGGGGCTGGCCGAGCGGCGCGGCATCTTCATCTAGCAAGGCGGCAGGCTCAGGGCGGCCGGCCGAACACTGGGGTAAGCGATGGCCAAGCGCAAGACGTTGGCAGTGATCACGGGAATCGGCGGGCGCCTGGGCCAGTTGCTGGCGCGCCGGTTGCATCGCGAGCCCGACACGCGGGTCATCGGCATCGACCGCCGGCCGTTTCTGCGCAAACCTTCGGATGTCGAGCACTTGCGCATCGACATTCGCCGCAAGGCCTGCGAGGACCTGTTCCGCACCCGGCGCGTCGACGTCATCTACCACCTGGGCCTGATGCACGACCCGCGCCAGGGTCTTGGCGAGCACTACACCTGGAACCTTCTGGGCACCAAGCAGATTCTGGAGTTCGCCCAGCGCTACGGCGTGCCCAAGGTGGTCATCTTGTCCACGGGCGACGTGTACGGTCCGCAGAGCGACAACCCGGCGTACATCAGCGAGGATGCGCCACTGCTGGGGGCGCAGCGCTTTGCTGGCATGCGCGACCTGATCGCCGTGGACATGTTCGCGCAGTCGTATTTTTGGAAGTTCCCGGAGATCGAGACGGTGGTGCTGCGGCCCGCGCACATCGTTGGCGGGGTGCGCAACGCGGTATCCAACTACCTGCGGCTGCCCCGTTTGCCGCTGCTGCTCGGCTTCGATCCCATGGTGCAAGTGCTGCACGAAGAAGACGCGGTCTCGGCCATCCTGGCGGCGGCGCGGCCGGGCGTGCGCGGCGTGTTCAACGTGGTCGGCGCCGACGCGCTGCCCTTGCGCACCCTGGTCAGCCTGACCGGCAAGCCGACCTGGGAAGTGCCACACGTGGTCTTGCCGAGCCTAGCGAGGCGGCTGTTCCAGTTGCGTCTTGCCGACTTCCCCGCGGCGGAGCTGGACTACATCCGCTACTCGGCCACCCTGGACGGCGAGCGCCTGCGCACCGTCACCCGCTGGAGCAACCAGTACACGGTGGAAGAGGCCGTGCAAGCCGCGCTGCGCTCGAGTGTTTTCGACGGCGGCGTGGAACGGCTACCGGCCGGTCTGCCGCGCGCGAGCTGAGCTCGACTGGTCCAGCGAACTCCCGGACCGATCCGGTACCCAGTACCGCCAGCCCGAAATTCGCGCTGGGTTGCGGTATCCAAGTGGTTTGAAGTACCAGGCCTTGGCTGTGCACCCCACCTGAGCTGCTGCGGGGTGTTCCGGCGTTTGCCCGCTAGCGCGGCCAGCGGCCACCGGCGCTCGACGTGCATCGAACCACCGCGGCGTGGGAGCCCACGCGCCAGTGGCCAGACGCAGGGGGGCGCACCCAAAGTCAAAGGAGTGGGCGGCGCGCCCCCTTCGTTCTGCGGAGAAGGTCAGGACTGCCGACCATTTTTCCCCAGGACGCAACCCGCCGCGACGTGGACGTTGGATTCGGTTTTTTGATCGGTTCTCTAGAGACTTGGCCAATTACTGTACATTCGTTCAGTGCTTTCCAGTCCTGTCAAGTCTCTAGCTGCTATGCGGGGCGCAAGCGAGCGCCCATGGCGACTCGCCGCGCCGATTTCCGAGCAGGAACACCGTGGAGAATTGTCAAGTTGATCGGGTCTCTAGCCCGACCGCACCGGCAGCGACAAGTTGCCGGCCGGGCGCTCGCTGGTCCGCTCCGGCAGCCGAACTGCAGTGGCCGGGCTCGGTTGCCCCGCCGTGGCCTGGCTGACCTTCAGGGCGTGGGCGCCGGCCACCACCAGGGCGGGCGCGACCCACACCAGGTTGCGCATGATGTCTGGCAGCGACTGGCTGGACACGAGCACGGCCACGAGGTGGGCGAAGGCGGCCATGCGGTAGATGCGGTCCGGGCTCTGGGCGCGCGCCGTGCGGACGAACTGAACCAATCCAAGCAGTTGGGCAAGGGCGTAGGCTACCGCGGCAGGCAGACCAAAGGCCACCAGGCCCGACAGCGGACCGTTGTGGATGGCGACGACGGTGCCCGTCAGGTACTGGTTGCGGAACTGCCATCCGTTGGCGCCCAGGCCGAACCAGGGCGAATCGGAAAACGCCTCGATCGCCATGCTGTTCAGCTGCAAGCGGCCCGAGGTGATGTCGCCGTGCTCGGCATCGGCAAAGGTGCCCAGGCCAAACGACCCGAGCACGCGATAGGCAAAGGCTTCCGGCGCCAAGTAGAGCAAGGCCGCCGCCAGGGCCGACAGCAGGGCCATGCCGCGGATGGCGCTGCGCGGGTTGTCCGAGGTGGCCAGCGCAAAGGCGGCCATGCCGGCCACCATCGCCAACGTGCCACCGCGCGACGCCGAGGCGAACTCGCAGTACAGCGCTGCGACCACGGCCACCGCGCCCAGGATGCGCAACAGGCGAGAATTGCTTCGATCAATCAGCAGCGCGACCGCGAACGGCAAGATGCGCGCCGCGGTCTCGCCGGCCCAGTTCGGCTCGCCGCACAACCCTGCGCTGCGGGCGCTGCCGGTGTCGGCCATCACACTGGCAGGCATGAGCGGAATCGAGGCGGCCAGCGCCAGCAGCAGTACCGCATAACCGATGCCCACCTTGCGCAGGCCGCCCGGCTGGGCCGCAGCCCGCCAGACCATGTAGAGCTGCACGAACGTGGACACCAGCACCAGCATCAGGGCGCCCGGCTCCACGGTCATCGACACGGTTTCGCCGACCATAACCCACAGGGCAAAGACCGCAAACGGGGCCGCGACCGCACTGGACGGCAGCCGCCACTCGCCGGTTCGCAGCGACTCGAACAGCGCCGAAACCATGGCCAGGACGGCCCAGACCTTGAGCGGCGTGATGCCGCCACCCAAGTCGACCTGGACCGGCGCCAGGGCCAGGGTGGTGACGGCCATCACGTCGGGATTGCGGACCAGCGGCGGCCCGACCAAACCGGCCAAAGCCACGCCGATGCCCTGGGCCCACATATCGGCGAGCATGAGCGCGAGACCGATCGCCAGGGCGACCACCGCCAGAGCCAGTTGGGTCATGCCGCTCCGACTCCCGTGCCTGGCGCGGCGGCAGACGCGTCGGCGGCGCGCAGGTCGATATGCCGCAACAATTCACGCAGTTTTTCGCCCAGCGCCGCCAGCTTGACCTGGTCTTCGACCATGCGCTTGGCCACTTCGGCGGCGCGCCGCGAGGCGTCTTCCAGCTGGGCAACCAGCTTCTTGCGCAAGTCGGCGGCGACCGCGCCGGGCGGCAGCGAGTCCAGGTTACCCTGGATGCGCCGCTGCTCCTGATCCAGGGTGTCGCGCTGCTGCGCCAGATTCTGCAGGTCGATCTGCAGCTTGGCGATCTCCTCCTGCGTGGCCAGCACGTCGCGAATCGGCCCGGCAATGGCATCTTGCGGCTTGGCATTCTCCAGGTAGAACTTCAGCGCGGCGATGACCGGCGCGGTGAGGCCCGCCTCGACCACCGAAATCGGCGTCTCTTCGACGAAGGTGACCTCGGCCTTGGCCTTGGGCCCGACCGGCACGGGCAGGTAGACGTCGTCGCCCGTCTGCACCAAATCCTTGGGCGGCGCAATGATTTGCGTGCCACGGATGCGCGGCAGCCGCACGTAGGCGACGCTGGCCTCGTCGCGGTTGGACTGCAGGCGCACCGTGCGGGTATGGCGCTGCTTGCCCTGCAAGGTGATGCGGCTGTCGACGATGCGCACGAGCCGCAACTCGTCGGTCTTGCTGGCGTAATCCAGGTTGAGCGCCAAGCCCGCCTCGCGGGCGTAGGGCACGAAGGTCACTTCGTCCTTGCCCAGGCGGGCGATGAAGCCCTCGCCGGCAAAAGTGCCATCGACGTAGAGGGTAATGGGCCCCGCCTCCAGCGCGCTCTGCTTGCCGTTGCGCAGCAGCACCGCGCGGTACGGCGACTGGCCGGACTGCGGCTCGCGGAACAGGAACACGTCCTGGCCGTCGATCTTGCGCGACACGATGTTGATCAGGGCCGCCGAGCGGTCCGGTACGGTCACCGGGCGCTGCGCCTGGTAGGTGTAGAGCGCCCCGACTTCGCGCCCCGTGACCAGCGCTTGGGCCTGCTGCATCGCGGCGTCGCGGCGGGCGGCTTCTTGCTGGGCGCGGGCGCGCTCGTAGCTGCTGTCGCGGGCCATGGCCCCTTCGTCGGCCGCGGCGGGCGCAGGAGCGCGGTCGGCCTTGGCCTTCTTGTAGGGGGCAGAGGCGGGCCGTCCACCGCCCTTGGCACTCTCGCGGTAGGCGGGCGACGGCGGCGGGGGCGGTGCCGGTGCTTCTTCGGCGGGCGCCACGTAACCGGCCTCGGCTTCGGGCGGCGCTTCGGCGGCCTGGGGCAAACGGTTGGACAAGTCCGGGCGCGGCACCTTGTGCGGCGTGTGCAGGTCGTAGCGGAACGACAGCGGCGAGCCCACAACCAAGGTCAGATCCACGTCTTTCCAAGTCTCGCCCGACACGTTGTCGACGATGGCCCAGCCCTGCAGCGTCACGCCCTTGCCCTGCTCGACCCAGGCGCGGTAGGCGGGGCGCCACACCGGCACTTCATGGATGTAGCTGACCAGCAGATCGTGGCTGCCGTCGTCGGCGAGGCGGATCTGCACGGCCACCGGCTTCCAGCTGCCGTCGCGCCGGGCCAGGTCCAAGCTCTGCTCCACGCCCAGGGCCAGGGCGCGATCGCCGATGACCACCTTGTTGATGCCCGACAACGGCACCGATTGCAGCGTCTCGCCCGAAGAAAGCAGTGTCAGCATGGCGACTTGCTCGGTCTTGCCGTCGGCCTGCGCATCGCCGCGCTCGACGCCGACCACCTTGCCGGAGAAGCTGCCGGCCGAGCCCTCGACTTGCACCTGAGCGCCGCGCAGCGCCATCAACAGCCCCTGCACGCCACTGACGTTGCGAACCTGCGCCGGCAGTTGCGCGGCCAGTTCGTCGCCACTCCGCTCGACCGGCAGGCTGACCGAGGCGGCGACACTCCCCGAAAGGTCGAGCACCGTCAAGGACTTGAGTACGTCGTTGATCTGGTCGGGCCGCACCCGCAGTTCCACGTCGCGGCCGCGCACCGTGCCATGGCGCTCGAAGTAGCCAACGCCGTTCTGGTACAGGACCACCTTGGTCACGGGCAGATCCGCACCTTGCGGCTCCACGACTTGCGGGGCCGAGCAGGCGCTGAGCGCAGCCACCACCAGGGCGCCCGCAGGCACCAGCGCGCGCGTGCACGCGGCGCGGACCGCGACCGGGAGAGAAATCGACATCGTGGCTCCTTGGAACAGCGCAGCACCCCGCCGCCATTGTGCCAACGCCTTGGCCCGTCTGCAATTGGCGGCGAATCTACTTCTTGGGCCACACGGTCAGGGCGCCAGCCACGCCGGTGTCGAGCCAGACCCAGTCGAGTTGGGCGCGCTGCTGGTCCGACCACGCCGTCCAACCCTGGGTGTCGCGGGCCAAGCGGCCCAGGTCGGCGTCGGCCCCGCGGAGCTGCTGCGCCGGGTCGGCAAGCCAGGCAGATGCGCGCTCCAGGTCGTCCTTGGTGCCTACCACCGCGACGGCGCCGACGATCCGCCGCTGCAGCGGACAATTGGAGTCGCCCTGCGGAGTGGGCGCGTCGGCAGGCACCTGGGCTCCGGCGCGCAGCGGCGCCAGCGTCAGCACGCACGGCCCGGGTTTGACCCACGCCACCGGCCCGAGCAGCCACTGCTGCCAGTCGCGCCGGTCCGAGAAATTGGGAAAGGCTGACTGGAGTTGCGACGACGGCGCCAGGGTGGCGGTGAGCATGGGCCAACTGCGGCGCGGCAGACGCACCACGCCAGCTTGGCCCGCGGTGGCGACCGCTGCCGGCAGCAGCGCCGCCATGTCCTGGTCGGCCTGGATATCCAAGTGATCCTTTAGGAAGATCACGCCCTTCTGTCCCGTGCCCAAGTGCGCCTGTACCCGCACGACCTCGCCATCGTCGCGCAACGCTGCCGCCACCCAGGTCAAGTGCGGCAGCCCCTCGCGCCAGGGCGCCAGCGAACCCTGCTCGGGCAACTGCGCCGCCAGCCAGTGCCGGGCCACGCCGCCCCGCACGAACACGCGGGCCTGACCGCCGCCGACCCGCTCGATCGACTCGCGAAACTCCTTGTCCTTGCTCAGATTCACCGGGGCGTCCGCCACGGCCAGCCCCGCCAGCGCGGCGATCGGGTCGGCGGAGGCGGTGGCAGCCTGGGCCAGCGGCTCGGCGCGGAACGCCGCCACCCACAGTCCGGGTGCCGACTTGGCGGCCGCCAGCACGGTGCCGTCGCTCGCCGTCTGCACCTGCACGCCCGCGCGCGCCGACCACGTGCCCGACGTCGACAGGCCCAACCCGGCTTGCCACGCCGGCAGCCACTTGGCCAGGGGCAGATCGCCGCCGTCCGCGGCCGGCAGGGCCGCCAGCCACAAGGGGCCGCGCCGACAGACTGCCCACGCCTGCCCATGGTCCAGCCCAGCCAGCGATCCCGACTGGGTCAGCGGCGCGACCCATGCCTGTGCCAGCGCGGCCAATGCGGTCGGCGTTCCAGGGTGTTTGGCCAAGCGCTGCAGCGCGGGACCCGCTTCGCTCGGGCGGTCGAGCAGCACCACCGCGTCGCAGTCCCCGGGCAGGGCGCCGAACACCGGGTCCGTGTCCTCGCCGTGCATCAGCAGCCAGCCGCTCCAGAGGGCGCCGGTAGCTGAAACCACGAACATGACGATGAAAATTGCCGCCGCGGTGGTGGTGCGGCGGGCACTGGCCGGCAGCGGTGCGGGGGGAGACGGGGTGGAAGTTGGCGGGGGCGTCGACATGGCCAAAAGGATCGCAGACCGCCGCCCGGGTCGCAAGCGCCGGCTACACGGCGCCGTGCAGGCGCTGCAGCACCCGCACCAGTTCTTTACCCTGCAACTCCAAGGTGTTTCGCACTGCTGGCTCGACCGGCTGCCCCTGGGCGTCGAACGCCTGCCAGGCGCGCTCGACCGGAGCCACCAGCGGCAGGGTCAGGCCGCGCAGCGAGCGCACCATCGGCTCCATGGCATTGATGCCCTGCATGGCCTGGACACCGCCGGCGCAGCAGCCCAGCGCCACCACCTTGTCGGTCAGGTACGCCGACGGGGCCGTGCGCAGCAGCTCGAGCCAGTCGATCGCGTTCTTGAACAGGCCGCTCACCGAGCCGTGGTACAGCGGCGTGATCCACACCATGCCGTGGGCGGAACGCGCGGCCTCGACCCAACGCAATACGTCGGGCGTCGGAGGCATGCCGTGTTCGTACATGGGAATGTCCAGGGTGGCCAGGTCGAACACTTCGGTCTCGGCGCCCGCGGCGCGCGCCGCCGCCAACACCAGGTCCAGGGCTGTCCGGGTGGACTTGCCGCCGTCTTTTGCGCCGGCCAGACCGACGATCCGCACACTCTGCATCGCGACGCCCCACGGCTGCCCCCGCCGGGCAGCGCGGCGGCGAATCTAGCGAGTCGCAGCGGCGGCGACAAGCATGGCCGCGAGCTTGGCGATACTGCTGGCCTATGTCACACTCGCAGCATTGCCTGCCGCGACAGGACTTGGAGGCCCCGTGCACGTCATCCTCATTGCCCCGCACTTCCCCGCAAACCAACGGCAATTCGCGCGGGCTCTGCGGCAGGTGGGCGCCTACGTGACCGGCATCGGCGAGTGGCCGGTCAGCAGCTTGGGCGACGATCTGCGCGGTTGGCTGGACGCCTACGAGCAGGTGGGAAATGTCTGCAACGACGACATGTTGCTGGCGGCGGTGCGCAAGATTCAGCAGCGCGGCCCGTGGGTCCACCGCCTGGAGGCCACGGTCGAGTCGCACATCCTGTCCGCGGCGCGCGTGCGCGAGCTGACCGGCATCCCGGGCTTGTCGGTGCGCAACGCCATCCTGTGCCGCGACAAGCCGACCATGAAGGAGTTCTTGCGCGACAACGGCATCGCCTGCGCGCAGTCGACCGGCGCCGACTCGGTAGACGAGGCCGTGGCCTTTGCCAACCGCGTGGGCTATCCGCTGATTCTGAAGCCGCGCGCGGGCGCCGGCGCCTCGGGCACCAGCAAGGTGAGCAACGAAGCGCAGTTGCGGGCGGCCTGCCAAGAATTCAACCTGGGCCACGGCGGCTCGTGCGCGGTGGAAGAATTCATCGAGGGTCACGAGGGTTTCTACGACACCCTGTCGATCGACAGCAAGCCGGCCCTGGAATTCGTCACCCACTACTTCCCCGGCGTGCTCGAGTCGATGCGCGAGCGCTGGATCACCCCCTACTTCATCACCACCAACCGCTTGAACGCGCCGGGCTACGACGAGGTCAAGCAAATGGGCCGCCGCGTCGTCGCCGCCATGGACCTGGGCACCACCCCCACGCACATGGAGTGGTTCTACGGCCCCAAGGGCTTGAAGTTCAGCGAGATCGGCGCGCGGCCGCCGGGCGTAGGCACCTGGGATCTGTACTGCGCCGCCAACGGCTTTGACCTGTACCGGCAGTGGGCGATGGCGGTGGTGCACGGCCGGTTGGACCAGCAGCCGTCGCGGCAGTTCTCGGCGGCGATGATCTCGCTGCGGCCCGACAAAGACGGCGTCATCGCCGGTTACAGCGGCTTCGAGCAGGTGCAGCGCGAGGTGGGACACTGCCTCATCGACGCACACTTGCCGCCGCCCGGCACCCCGACCCAGCCCGTGGAAGCCGGCTACATGGCCAACGCGTGGGTGCGCCTGAAGCATCCGGACTACGACGCGCTGCGGCAGATCTGCGAGTGGATCGGCCGGACCGTGCACGTCTACGCGCGTTAGGCCGCCCAGCCCCAACTGATCCAGCGAGGTTCGCGCATGCGCGTGGTGTTCCTGTCGCCGAATTACCCGCCCGAGATGCCGGAATTCACCCGCGGTTTGGCCGAGGTGGGCGCCGAGGTCTGGGGCATGGGCCACGACCCGGTCGAGTCGCTGCACCCGCAGGTGCGCCGCTACCTGAGCGGCTACATTCGGGTTCCCAACCTGCTGGACCTGGAGAGCGCGGTGCGCCATGCGGTGCCCCAGCTGGAGCGGCTGCGGCCGGACCGCATCGAGTGCCTGTGGGAAGTGGGCGTGGAGCTGGCGGCGCGGCTGCGGCAAGAGCTGGACGTGTGGGGCCAAAGGCCAGACGACGCCAAGGCTTTTCGCGACAAGGACACCATGAAGCTGCGGCTGGAAGCGGCCGGGCTGCGGGTGCCCAAGCACGCCCGGGTCCGCACCGCGACCGAAGTGCGGGCAGCGGCCGAGCGCATCGGTTACCCGTTGATTTTGAAGCCGATTGACGGCGCTGGCACCCGCGACACCCACCGCGTCGACAGCGCCGCCGAGCTGGAGACGGTGTTGCGGCAGGTGGCCCATGTGCCCGAGATGAGCTTGGAAGAGTTCATCGACGGCGAGGAATTCACCTACGACACGGTGTGCATCGGCGGCGAGGTGGCGTTCGACTCGATCGCCCAGTACCACCCGCGGCCGCTCATTTCGCGCAGCACCGAGTGGATCAGCCCGGCGCAGATCGTCTTTGCCAATCCGCATGTTCCGCACCTCGAGGCAGGCGTCAAGTTCGGCCGCGACGTGCTGAAGGCGATGGGCATGGGCACGGGCTTCACCCACATGGAGTGGTACCGCACCAGCAAGGGCGAGATCGTCTTTGGCGAAATCGCGGCGCGCGCCCCCGGCGGCCGGCTGGTGGACCAGATGAACTATGCCAACGACTTCGACGTGTACCGCGAGTGGGCGCGCGCCGTGTGTTGGGGCAGCTTCGACGCCAAGGCCCAGCGCCGCTACCACGTGGCCTGCGTGTTCAAGCGCGCCCAGGGCGAAGGGCGCATCGCCGCCGTGCGCGGCCTGCAGGCGGCCCGCCAGCAGCTGGGCAACTACTTGGTAGTCGAGGACTTGCTACCCATCGGCTCGCACCGGCGCGACTGGAAGCAGACGCTGCTGTCGGACGGTTGCCTGATCGCCCGCCACCCGGACTACGACACCGCGCTGCGCATGATGAATTTGCTGGTCGAGAAAGTGCACCTTTACGCGAACTAAGATCGCGGAGCCGGCTGTGAGCGCGGAATTTACCGAATACCAAGCGGTTCTTGCCAAGGTCGACGCCAAGTTTGCCGAGATCGTTGCGCAACGGCCGGGCCAGTACGCGTGCGGCGCCGGCTGCCACAGCTGCTGCCTGCCGGGCCTGAGCGTGGCGCAAGTCGAGGCCGCGCATATCCGCGCCTGGCTGGCCGAGAATCCCGAGGCGCTGGAGCGCGTTCGCGCGGTGCTGGCCGAGCGTCCCCACGGCCACACGCGCTGCGCCCTACTTGATGCATCGGGTCAGTGCACCATCTATCCGGTGCGGCCGATGCTGTGCCGCGCCCACGGCGTGCCGGTGCGGCTGCGCGAGGGCGAGCGCGAGCAGGTAGACGTGTGCCCCAAGAACCTGGTGGACGTGTCGCTGGCGTCGCTGCCGCCCGGCGAGTGCATCGACCAGAACCTGCTGGCCACGCTGTTGTTCGTGGTGGGCCGGCGCCGCGATCCGGGCGACGACGGGCGCCGCATCCCCCTGTCCGAGCTGGTCTAGCGCATGGCGGAAGCAGCGACGGTTCCGCAGTCCGGCGACTCGCGCAACCTGCAGTGGAAACAGCTGTATTGGCTGCCGGCGTGGCTGGTTGCGGCGGTGGCGTACGCCGGCACGCTGCGCTACGAGCTGGTCGCCGACGCGCGCTTTCTGATTCACGACAACCTGTTCCTGCGCCACTGGCGCGACCTGTGGCCCAACCTGAGCCACGACTACTTCTGGTCCTCGTCTGGCAACACCCTGCCCTACTGGCGGCCGCTGACCAAGGCCAGTTGGCTGGTGGAGTACATCGCGGGCGGCGGCCAGGCCTGGGTGTTCCATGCCGTGCAAGTCGGCTGGTTCGCGGCGCTTTGCGGCGGCGCGGCGGTGCTGGCGCGGCGGCTCGGGGCAAGCGCCGGTTGGGCGGCTCTGGGCGGGCTGGCGGTGGCGCTGCATCCGGTGGCGCAAGAGCCGGTGGCGCTGGTCATGGCCCGCTCGGACGTGGTCGCCGCGGCGGCGGCAGTGTGGGCGCTGGCTCTGCAAACCGGCGCGCGGCCTGAGGATCGTGGCCCGCGCTGGGGCAGTCTGGCGTGCTTGGCGCTAGCGTTGGCGAGCAAGGAGGCTTCCGTGGCCCTGTTGCCGGCGCTGGCGACCCTGGCCTGGCTCCGCACGCCGCGGCCGGTAGCGTGGACCGCGCTGGGCCGCGACCTGGCGCCGCACACGCTGATCACCGCCTTGTATCTGGTTCTGCGCTATGCGGTTTTGAGCCCGACCGCCCCGGCGCCGCTGGCCGTGGATCCGCTGCGGTGGGCCGCCGGCCTGGGCCGCTACGCCCAGAGCGCCGTGCCGGGTCTGCTCCAGAGCGGCGTGACGAACGTGCCGCGGACCTATGCCGCCGACTGGAGCCAGTGGCTGCCGGGCGTGGCGGCGGCACTGGCCCTGACCCTGCTCCTGGGGGTGGGGCTGCGGCGGCGGGCGCCCTGGACGGTGCTGCCCGTGCTGGCGCTGGCGTCGCTGGCGCCGGTGTTGTTGGTCGAGCAGCTGAACGTGCCGGGGGTGGCGGGCAAGATTCCTTTGGCCGATCGCTGGCTTTTGCCGGCGATGCTGGCCGCGCAAGTGGGTGCGGCGCTGGCGGCAAGCTGCTGGAACTGGCCGCGGGCACAGCGGATGACCATGCTGGCCACGGCGGCCTGGCTGGTGGTGCGCGCGGGGCTGGCGGTGGCCGAGCCGGCCTGGTACCGCAACGAAGTGACGCTGCTGGATCTGGAGGACCGCAACGAAGCCCTGATTCCGCAGGAGTTTTGGACCACCGAGGACGTGTGCCGCCACCACATGCGCGCGGTGGTGCGGGCCGGCCAGTCCGGGCACCCCGAGCAGGTGGAGCCGGCAGTGGCCTCGATGCCAGCGGAGTGCCGCAACCACCCCGAGACGCAGTTCAATTTGCTGGCGGCGCAGGTCACGCTGGGGCGCTTTGCCGCGGCGGCGGCCACCGGCGAGCACCTGCTGATCCACCCGCCGACCGACCGGCGCTATGCCGGGCCGCTGCGGGCGCTGTACGGGCGGGCGCTGGTGGAGCTGGGCCGCGGCCGCGAGGCGATCGAGCCGCTGCAGCAGGCGCTGGCGCTGGGAGCCGGCGGCTGCGACGTACCGATGGCGCTGGGGCGGGCGCACGTGGAGGCCGGCAACCTGCAGGTAGGCGGCGATCGCTTGGCCGAGGCGGCCCGCTGCCTGGAACACCATGGCCAACCAGCAGTGGCGCTGTGGTTGTTTGCCGCGCAGGCCCACGCCCAGGCGGGTCAGCGCGAGCTGGCGCGCCGCGAATTGGCGCGGGTCGAACCCACTACGCCGTTGCCAAAGAGCCTGCGCGGCGTGTATGACCATGTGCAGCGGGCGCTTGCGGCGCCCCCGGACCGAACGGAGGAGTGATGCGGCAATTGCAGTTGGCGGCCTGGCTGGCCCTGGTGGCGGTGTCCGGACCGGCGTGCTCGTCGGCCTATACGCCGCGGCGCTCGGCCGCACTCAAGCTGCTGATGGAGAACGGGCAGCCGACGCTCCTCAAGAACGGGTCGTATACGCCGATGGGCATGTTCGGCGGCGGCCTGGTCGAGGCGGTGGCCGAGCACCCGCAAGCCCTGGAATACGCAGAGGCTTACCGCGACGGCACCGTCTGGGGCTTTGGCACCGCGATCGCTGGCGCCGTGGTGATGGGCCTGAGCCCGCTGGCGCTGGCGGCGGACGGCAACGCGAACAACCGCGGCCCCAGCGACCAGGCTGTGAACACCACCTTGGCAGTGGCCGGGGTGGGCCTGATTGCGTACTGCGTCGGCCTGGCGATGGTCGTAGATGCCCAGCCGCACATGTTCGACGCGATCAACCGGTACAACGATGCGGTGGAAGAGGGGTGGCGGCCCCCGGCCGCGCCGACGCCCATCGCCGAGTAGTTTGCCAGCGGCCCCCGGCGCGCGTATCTTGGTGGGGCAGCGCGCCCGCGCAAAGGCACGGCCATGGCATCCTGGGCCCATCGCATCCACCGCCCAAGCAATCCCTTCACATTACTTGCACTTGTGGCTGCATTCGGCGCAAGCCCCGCCTGCGACCTGGGCGGCAGCAGCGCCGCCAGTTGTCCGCCGCAGTTCGCCAGCGCCAGCGGCAGCGCCGTATACGTGAGCGCCGCCTGTGGGTCAGACGCCGGCGACGGCAGCCTGGGCGCTCCCTTGCGCACCATCGGGGCGGCGGTGGCGCGCGCCCAGACCGGCACGACCATCCTGGTGGCCGCCGGCACCTACAGCGAAGACATCAAGCTCCCGGGCGGTGTGCACCTGATCGGCCAGGGCGCGGTGCGCATCACCCCGAACGTGGGCGGGCTGGCCGTGTGGGGCGAGGGGCAAAGCACCTTGTCTGGCCTGACGATTCGCGGCGCCAAGGGCGAAGGCATCAGCGTACAGAAGACGGCGGTGCGGTTGGAGCGGGTCATCGTGGAAGAGACCACCGCGAGCGCCAGCGCGCCGGGCAGCGGGGTGGTGGTCGAAGGGTCGCCGAGTGTCGAGCTGTCGGCCTGCCAGATCCGCAACAACGCCGGTTTCGGCGTCCGCGTCCACGCCTCTGGGCCGACCAGCATCATCGACCCGCTGTTCCACGGCGATCCGCGCAGCGCGGGCGGCACCGGCGCCATCATCGATCCGCTGTTCATGCCCGCCAGCGTCATCGGCCACAACCTGCTCGGCGGCGTCGCCATCATCGACCCGCTGTTCGTGCCCAACCCGGTGACGGCCGACCTGCTGCTGCACGCGACGCTGGTCCACGAAAATGGCCAGTACGGCGTGCTGTTGCAGGGTGCCAGCGGCAAGCTGGCCCACTCGGCGGTGGCGGGTACGCTGTTCGCGGGCGACGTGGCCGACGGCGTGGCGGTGCTGACGCGCGGCGACGAGCAGGCGGCGCCCAACCCGACCCTCAGCATCGACAAGGGCTCGCTGGTCCTGGGCAACGGCCGGGTGGGCGTCAACGTCGCCACCTATGCCACCGCCACCATCGACGGCGAAGTCAGCCTGTCGGGCCGCGGCGGCGTGTGGGGCCTGGGCTACGCGACCACCATCACGCTGAGCAAGTCTGCAGCCTTGCTCAAGAACACCATGGTCGGCGTGGCGGTGACCAACGGCGCGCACCTGATCTGCGACGGCGCCCACATCGCCGGCACCATGCCGCGCGCGGTGAGCGCCGGCAGCAAGACCGACAGCATGGCCGACGGCATCGGCATCTACGGAGCGGCCCGCGGCGTCGTCACCGGCGCGACCTTGGCCGACAATCCGCGCGCCGGTTTGGTCGCCAGCAAATGCGGCACCACCAGCGATGGCGAGCCCGACGTCAGCGTCACCGGCACCCAGATCACCGGCAGCAAGTTCGAGGTGGTCATCCAGTGCCCGTTCATGCCCAACGGGGCCATGAGCACGCCCAAGGACCCGTCGGCCTCGTCCGATTCCGGCGAAGACGGCAAGAACCTCATCGTGCCCGATTCGTTCTGCGACAACGGCTCGCTGGACCCGACCTGCACACCGTAGGCAGACGAACCTCAGTCCAGCTTGAACTCTTCGCGCCAGTTTTCGCGGTCTTGCCACCTGGGCTGCTCTTGCTTGCGCAGCAGGAACGGCCCCAGGGCCAGCGCGTCGATGCTGGTGCGCATGAAGCAGCGGTAGGCGTCGTCGGGCGTGCAGACGATCGGCTCGCCGCGCACGTTGAAGCTGGTGTTGATGAGGAGCGGACAGCCGGTCAGGCGCTCGAAGGCCTGGATCAGCGCGTAATACCTGGGGTTGTCGCGCTGCGACACGGTCTGGATGCGCGCCGAGTGGTCCACGTGGGTGATGGCCGGCACGCTGGAGCGCGGGCGGTTGACCCACTGCGTCAGATCCAGCTGCTTTTCATCGCCTTGCAGGGGCAGCTGCCGGTCCTTGGCCACGTCGGCCACCAGCAGCATGTAGGGCGACGGGCGGTCCAGGTCGAACCAGGCGCTGGCCTGCTCTTGCAGCACCGACGGCGCGAACGGCCGGAAGCTCTCGCGGAACTTGATTTTCAAATTCATCTGCGACTGCATGTGCGGGCTGCGCGGGTCGCCGACGATGCTGCGGTTGCCCAGCGCCCGCGGCCCGAACTCCATCCGCCCCTGGCACAGCGCCACCACCTGCTGGTCGGCGAGCAGCTGCGCCACGGTGGTCGGCCACTCGGCATCGGCGATGCGGGTGTACGGGTAGCCGCGGCGGTCCAAGTAAGTCTGGATGTCGGCTTCGGAAAACTCCGGGCCGAGCAGCGCCCCTTGCATGGCGTCGTGCACGCCGTCGGCCTGGCGCGGCCGGTCGAAGTGCCCGTGCCAGACCGCCAGCGCCGCCCCCAGCGCCCCGCCGGCATCGCCCGCCGCGGGCTGGATCCACAGGTCGCGAAACAGCCCAGAACGCAACAGCTTGCCGTTGGCGACGCAGTTCAGGGCCACGCCGCCGGCCAGGCACAGGTGCTCCATCCCCGTGGTCGTGCGCAGGTGGCCCGCCAGGCGCAGCAGCACCAACTCCGCGACTTCTTGGACAGAGCGCGCCACGTCCATGTGCCGGCGCTCGATCGGACCTTCGGCCGCGCGCGGCGGCCCGCCCAGCAGCTCGCCCAGCTTGGGTCCGGCCATCCGATCGCCGCTGACATAGTCGAAGTAGTCGAGATTCAAGGCGAACGACCCGTCGTCGCGGAGATCGATGAGGTGGTCGAGCATCGCCTGGACGTAGCGCGGCTCGCCGTAGGGCGCCAGGCCCATCAGCTTGTACTCGCCCGAATTGACGCGGAAACCGCAGTACTGGGTAATGGCCGAGTACAGCAGGCCCAGCGAGTGCGGGTAGGTCAGCTGCTGGTGGAAGTCGATGCGGTGGTCCGAACCCGTCGCCAAAGTGGTCGTCGCCCACTCGCCCACGCCGTCGACCGTCAGGATCGCCGCGCGCGGAAAGGGCGACGGGTAGAAGGCGCTGGCGGCGTGCGACAAGTGGTGCTCGGGAAACAGGATCCGCTCGGGCGCAGCGATACCAATGTTTTCAACGGATTGCGTCAAGCGCGCTTCGACCCACAGCTTGCGCCGCAGCCACACCGGCACGGCCTGCAGGAACTGGCCCAGGCCGCGCGGAGCCACGGCGCGCTGGGTCTGCAGCAGGCGGTGGAACTTCAGCAGCGGCTTGTCGTAGAAGGCCACGGCGTCGAGGCGGGCGCCGGGGCGCAACCCAGCTTGCTGCAAGCAGAACCGTATCGAGTGCAGCGGCAGGTCGGCGTCGCCCTTCTTGCGGGTGAAGCGCTCTTCCTGGGCGGCGGCGACGATCACGCCATCGCGCACCAGGCAGGCGGCCGAGTCGTGGTAATCGCACGAGATGCCGAGGATATCCATCAGTACGGCCGCCACTTTTCGGTGGGACTGCCCGCCTGATCCGGCTCGCACGGCACGAACAGGCTGGCCGGCCGCGCGGGTTGCCGCAAACGCAGCGGATCGGCACCGCGCAGGCGCGCCACCAGCCCCAGCGGCCACAGGACCAGGACGAACACGGGGGTCAGAAGAATAACCGCTAGCGCATACTCAAGACCGCGCTCGAACTTGCGCCCCAGCAGCGCCGCCGTCACCGCCACGCCCGCGCCGACCGCGGCCAGCAGCCCGTGGCCGAACCAGGCGATCAAGGCCGCCACCGCCAGCCCCAGGATCAGGTTGCGCAGCCGCCGGGTGCGGTCCTTTGCCGCCTGGACGAGCTGCTGCTGCGCGCGCGGGCTCTGCAGCGGGTCCCAAGTGGCAAACGGGTTGGGCGCGTCCATGCGGCCGAGGGTAGCGGCGCACGGCAGCGGCGTAAAGCGGACCTACTCGTCGTCGCGCAGGTAGAAGCTGACCTTGAACGAGCGGATGCGCACCGGCACCGGCTTGCCGTCGCGCAGGCCCGGCTGGAACGGGCAGCGCTGCAGGGCCGCCACCGCCGCCTGGTCCAGGCCGTGACCCAGGCCCTTGACCACTTTGATCTCGCGGGCTTTGCCGTCTTCGCCCACCACCAGGTCCAGGACCACGCTGCCCTCGATGGCGGCCTGGCGCGCCTCTTCGGTGTACTGGCCGCGGCACAGGTCGCGGTCCTTCATCTCGGGCGCCTTCTCGACCTGGTGAGCGGGCACGGGCGGCGGCAGCGACGGGGCCAAGGGCTTGACCTTCTTGGGATCCTTGGCCGTCCCGTCCGAGCTGGTCTGAATCTGGTTGCCGACCGGCACGGCGGGACCCGCGCCCGCTTCCGAGGTCGAAGCCATGTCGACGCCGAACACCGGCTCCTCGCCCGTCGCACCAGGAGTCGGAGCGCGCTCGCTGGGTTGCACGTCCTTTTGCGGCGTGTCCGGCGGCGGCGGATGGTCGATCGGACTGGGCGGCCGCGGCTTGGCCGGACTGTCGCGCAGCGGGGCCTTGGGCGGCACCTTGGGCGGCGGCGGCTGCGGGGTCAGCTCGTCGGGCACTTGCGGGGTGGGCGGCGGCGGCTCGGGGGCTGGCGGCGGTGGCTGGGTGACCTGAAACATCACCACTTGTTTCGCGGCCTTTTGCTGATCGGGCAGGCGCTCCAAGCCGTCGAACAGCGCCCAGTGCAGCAGCAGCGAGGCGACGACGAAGGCGGCAATGCGCAGCTCGTACATGGGCTGGCCCTACTTGACCGGCGGCGGCTGCAGGCTCGCCGGGTCGATCTGGATGGCAAACGAGGCCACGCCCAGGCCTTTGACCGCGTCGATCACCCACACCACCCGGCCGTGGGCGGTCTGCTTGTCGGCGGCAATCATCACCACGGTCTTGGGGTTCTTCTGCACGGCGGCCTTGACCAGCGCCTTCAGCTCCTCGGGCGTCTGGGGTACACCTTCGACGAACATCTCGCCGGTTTTGGTCAGAGTCACGCCGATGGGTTTATTGTCGAGCGCGCCGCCCTGGGCGGCCTTGGGCAAGTCGACCTCGATGGCCTGCTTGGCGATGAGGTTGGCGGTGAGCATGAAAATGATCAGCAGCACCAACATGATGTCGACCAGCGTCGTCACGTTGATGTCGGTGATCATGCCGCGGCCGCGCCGCGCTCCGCCGGCCATCAGGGCACCTTGCCTTCGCTCGCGGCGGGCTTGGCCTTGATGAAGGCCAGGATGCTGTGCAGCAGGGCCGTGGACGACGACATGCTCGCTTCCACGTGGCGCGAAAAGGCGTTGTAGAGGGCCACCGCCGGCAGCGCCACCAACAGACCTACGCCGGTGGCGACCAGCGCCTCGGCGATGCCGGCCATCACCGCCTGCGCGCCCTGGGCGGTGTTGGCGGCCAGGTCGTGGAAGGCGCGGATGATGCCCAGCACGGTGCCGAACAGACCGACGAACGGCGCGTTGCTGCCCAAGGTGCCCAAGAAGGCC
>JACRCU010000037.1 GCA_016218865.1 Deltaproteobacteria bacterium
CCGCTGGACCAGGGCTTCCACCACGTGGTCGACATCGTGCTGAACACCTCGCGGCTGTGGAATGCCATGGCTTGCTGCGGGATGCTCTGGCGAAGCTACCGCGAGGCCTCGGGCTTTGCCCGCTATCGCCGCGCCTTTGGCCAGCCGATCGGCCGGTTTGCCAACACCGACGCCATGGTGGCGCAGGTCTTTGCCGAGGCCTGCGCGGCCACCGCCAGCACCCTGGACCTGGTCGCCGTGGACGAAGCGGGCTCGGCGCCCGAGGCCGTGCGCTTGGGCCTGAACATGAACAAGTACTGGACCAGCGTGCGCACCACCCAGATGATCCGGGGCGCCATGGAAGTCATCGGCGGCAACGCCGCCATCGAGGACTTCACCCCGCTCGGCCGCCTGTACCGCGACGCTCTGGTCACCGAGTCGTGGGAAGGTGCGCACAACGTGCTGATTGCCCAGTGCTGGCGCGACATGCTGCGCCTGGGCCTGCACAAGCCCTGGTTCGATTGGCTGGGCCGGCGCCTGGCCGGGCTGGCGGACGGGGCCGCGCGCGACCAGCTCGTCCAGCGGCTGCAGCACTTGCAGGGCGACGCCCAGGCCCTGGTGGCGTCGCAGGACCCGTCCGACGCCCGCAAGGCGCGTGCATTTGTAGAGAATGCCATGGTGGCCCACCAAGGGGTGTGTCTGGTCGAACTGGCCGCGAAGCACGGGGCGGCCATCAACCCCGCGGTCGTCCAGCACTTCCTGGAGTTGCACCCCCATCGCCAACCCGGGCCCAGCCTGGGCTGGTGGCCGGAGCGCGATCAACTTACTTAGCTATTTCAATGCGCTGACTCGGGCGGTCACGCGCCAGTCACCGTGCCGCCGGGCCGTCACATTTTCGGTTGCCGGCCCGAACCGCCCTCGCTACTATCGGGCCTTGGGGTTCAACGGCTGTGGCCTGATGGCCCTCGCGGGACCCAGCGGCGCCGACCCGGTGCGCCGCGCCAATCGCGGCTTCACCCCGCCGCACGGAGGCAAGGCATGGAACATGTTCCGGTCAATCAAGACGAGCGGTTCGAGCTGCTCGAGCAGTTGAACGTTGAACACGCGGCCCTAGAGCGCCGCCTGCACGAGCTCGACGGCTACCACTCGCTGACCCACGAAGAAGAGCTGGAGCGCGCCCAGGTCAAGAAGCTCAAGCTGCAAAAGAAGGACAAGATCGACTACTTGACGCGCATCACCCTGCCGTCGTAGCTCGAACCCAAGATACGCGCGACGCGAACTCGCCAGACTGGCCGTGGCCCTGCGCCGCTCTGCCAGTTGCGGGTTCGCGTTTGCATTTTTGCGCACTTGTGCCCGCCCTCGCGACGACGAGGCTGTGGCACGGACGGTCCGGCCGGCTCTGGCGCCCCGCCCCAAAACGCCTAACCTATAAGAGGGCGGCAGAATGGAGGCGTTATCATGGATCTGAAGCACATCTTGGTTCCCGTGGATTTCTCGGAACCCAGTCGGCAGGCGCTGCAGTGGGCGTGTGAATTGGCCCGGCGCTACGGTGCCGACCTGACGCTCCTTAACGTCTACCCGGTGCCCGGCTACGTGCTGCCAGACGGTTTCGTGACCGCCGGCCCCGAAATTCTGGGCGAAGTGGAAGCCAAGACGCGCGAGTCACTGCAAGAGTGGGCGCAAGTGTGCGCAGGCGAAGGCGCTCCAGAGACAGCGATCGCCACGGCCCTGGGCCAGTCGTCCAGCGAAATCGTGCGCTGGGCCGCGGAGCACAAGGTGGACATGATCGTGATGGGCGCGCACGGACGCTCGGGTCTGGCGCTGCTGCTCCTGGGCTCGACCACGGACAAGGTGGTGCGGCAAGCCCACTGCCCCGTGTTGGTGGTGCCCCCGGCGCCGCGCCCCGCGAGCAAGTAACAGCCCTATTAGGGCTTGTCGTTCGGCGCGCACAGGTACTTGCTGGTCGAGTAGCCGCAGGTGCCGTCGTTGAACTGGATGTTGTTCGGGTCGAAATTGTACATCGACAGCCAGCAGTTGGCGCCGTAGTCGCCGTTGGGCTCGCTGTAGGTCGAGTCGCGCAGCCACCACTTGCCGCCGTCGGGGACCTTCCAGTCGCCGCACCCTGAGCCATACGCCTTGGGATCGCGCATGACGCAACCGGTGTAGTTGCCGCCGTCGCCGGGCTTGGTGACACCGGGGATGGTGGCGAAGTAGCTGGTGCCGTACTTGCCCAACATGGAGATCCACTGCGACTTGGTGCGCGGGTAGACGATATCCCAACCGTAGTCCTTGCAGGTGTTGTCGTCGGTCGACTTGAAGGTGGTCTTGCCCGAATCGACCGGCAGGTAGGTGTAGCCGCCGCCGTCGGTGGTCATGTCGCAGAATGCCTGGAAGATCTGACCCTTGGGCGCCTTGACCCAGTAGATGCCGTCTTTCGCGGTGGTACCGTCGCTGGCCCAGGCCTTCAAGATGTCCAGGCAAGAGGTACCGGGCTTGGTCTTGGCGAGGCCGAGCGCGGCGATGCACGTCGAGCTGCAGCCGTCGCCGTTGGCGTTGTTGCCATCGTCGCACTCTTCGTTGACGTCCAGGATGCCGTTGCCGCAGCTGTCGGCCAGGGTCTTCCACACGGCGCCGTCGCAATAGCGCAAAGTCTTGACCGTCTTGTCGAAGTAGATGGCGCCCATCGTCGAGGGCTGGCACGGCACCGGCGCCGCGCTGGCCGGCGTCATCACCAACGCCCCCGACACCGCGACCTTCTTGCTCGACAGGGTGTTGACGGTGATGGTCCAGCTGTTCAAGGCACCGTCGTTCTTGGGGTTGCCGGCGGCGGCCGCGAGATCGGCCACGTTGATCGACCAGGTGCCCTTGGGGTTCTTGCCGGTCCAGGCGCCCAGGTCGCCCGCGACGAGCTTGTCGGGCGTGGGATAGGTGGCGACGAGCTTGGTGCCGGTGCCGCCCTGGTCGTACAGTTTGTAGGCGGTGCCGGCCGGATCGTAAAGGGTGACGCGCACTTTCGCGATGTCGGAGTTGGCCAGGTCGATCGACACCGTGAGGCTTTGGGCCACGCCGAAGTCCGGCACGGTGATCGCGTCGGAAACGCCAGCGGGCAAGTTGTCGGCGATGGCGAGCGGGGTGGCGGTGCTGGGGGCGATCTCGGCGAACTCCGTCGAGAGCTGGCCGTTCGAGACCTCGTTCAGGCCGTCGGCCGGCAGTCCGCCCGCGACACAGTCCAAGCTGCCGTCGGCCTTGATGCCCTTGACCACCAAGCCGGTGCCGCAGCTGCTGTTGACCTTGGCCATGGCCGGGACGTCGACCAGATCGAGGTAGCTGCCCGACTTGGCGACGGTTGCATAAGTGGGTAGATTCTTGAGGTCTTTGTAGTCGCCGGTGCCAGCCACCGTGGCCAGGGCCGCGGCCTTGACGTAGTCGGCCAGATCGCTGGTCTTGGCATAGCCGCTCAGATCCGCGGACTTGGCGTAGGCAGACAGGTCGCTGGTCTTGGCGTAGCCCTGCAGCAGGGCCGGGTCCAGATGCCCGGCTTTGATGCAGCCCGAGCACTCCAGGCCCTCGGCCGCCGCGGCCCGCAGCGCGAACAGCACGCCGCGCACGGGCACGGTCGGCAGCGGCGCATCGGTCGCCACCTGCACTTGCAGCCAGCGCTCGCCGGTGAGCAGGGCCGCCGTCAGCGGCGTCTTGGCACCCAGCACATGCGAGAACGCACCGCCCTTCACGGCGACATTCGTGGGCCCCTCGGTC
>JACRCU010000358.1 GCA_016218865.1 Deltaproteobacteria bacterium
GTCGCACGCGGTGGCCGCGCCGGGCAGGCAGGCGCCCCCGCCGCACAAGTCCCCGCTGGTGCAGGCGTTGCCGTCGTTGCAGACGGCCGTGTTGGCGGCGTGCGAACAGCCCTTGGTCGGGTCGCAGCCGTCGTCGGTACACGGGTTGCCGTCGTTGCACGCCGCTGTGCTGGTTGCGTGCAGGCAGCCCTTGGCCGGGTCGCAGCTGTCGTCGGTGCAGATGCTGTTGTCGCTGCACGAGTTGGCGATGCCGCCGCTGCAGGTGCCGGCCGCGCAAGAGTCGGCCTTGGTGCACGGGTTGCCGTCGTCGCAGGGCGCGGTGTTCGCGGTGTGCAGGCAGCCGGCCTTGGGGTCGCAGGCGTCGCCCGTGCACGGGTTGCCGTCGTCGCAGGCGGTTGCGGCGGCGGCGAGGCAGACGGCCCCCTTGCACGCGTCGCCCGCGGTGCAGGCGTTGCCGTCGTCGCAGGCCTGGCCGTCGGCGGTCGGGGTGCTTTTGCAGGTGCCGCTGTCGCACGAGTCCACCGTGCAGGGGTTCTTGTCGTCGCAGTCGGGGCTGATGGTGCAGGTGCAAGCGGCGGTCGAGGCCTGGCAGGCGCCGGCGACGCACTTGTCGCCCGTGGTGCAGGCCTTGCCGTCGTCGCAGGTGGCCGTGTTGGCGGTGCTGACGCAGCCGGTGCCGGGCAGGCAAGCGTCGTCGGTGCAGGGGTTGCCGTCGTCGCAAGCGATGGGCTTGCCTGCCGTGCACTTGCCCTCGTCGCACAGATCGCCTGGGGTGCAGGCGTCGCCGTCGCTGCACGTGGCGCCGGCGGCCATGGCGACCGCGCACTGGCCGTCTACGCAAGTGTTCACCGTGCAAGGGTTCTTGTCGGCGCAGTCGGCGGCGGTGGTGCAGCTGCAGCTGGGGGTGCCGACGCACACGCCGGCCGCGCAGGTGTCGCCGCTGCTGCAGGCATCGCCGTCGTCGCAGGTGGCCGCGGCGGGCAGGAACACGCAGTTGCCCGACTTGGGGTCGCAACTATCCGCCGTGCAAGGATTGTTGTCGCTGCAGGCCGCGGTTGCGCTGCCGGGCTTGCAGGCGCCGGCCGCGCAGGTGTCGCCCTGGGTGCAGGCGTTGCCGTCCGAACACGCGGTGCTGTTGTCGCTGTGGACGCAGGCGCCCTGCGGGTCGCAAGTGTCGTCTGTGCAAGGGTTGCCGTCGTCGCACTGGCCGGGGCTGCAGCCGCCAGCGCCGTCGCCGGTCTGTGTCGTGTCGGCCGCGTCGGTGGTGGTCAGGCTGCTGTCGCCCGCGCTCTGGCTGGTGTCCGCCGTGGCTTGCCCGCCGACGGTATCGTCGGATCCGCAGCCACTTGCCAACAGTGCCAGCCAGGCAACTGTGCCGCCGACTGCCGCCTTCCGCCACCCTTTGCCCGGTTGTGCGCCCATGAATCCTCCCGTGGGCGCCGTGCGCCGCCTGTGAGTCGCGGGCCGCGAGGCCGGTTCGACTCCATGTGGTCATGCTGGCAAATTTGCTGTGCGCAATGCAATCGTCGAGTGCAGAAAAATACACTTTACTTTACATTTCAGATAGATCTGCGACATCATTTGTCTATGCCTGCGAAGGAACTATGAATTTTCCGCGCAGCGCCCTGATTCAAGAGGGTCAGGTATTGACACTTGACATCTTTGCCTCGCCGCAGTGGCGGGAGTCACCGCCGCGAGACTTTGGTGCTCACACCCAATTCGTCCAACTCAGACCGAGAATCCGAGCTATTCATCGAAGCCGGACCGGGGTGCCCGCCTGATTCTCGCGCGTTGTCAATCGGGTCCGCGCGAATCAGGTGGGGTGCATATCACAAGGGTTTTTGCGCCGTTGGGGCTTCTGCCTCCCGGCGGCGGGCCCGCGCCTGCATCGGGACGGGCGCCAAGGGCTGCGGCGCCGTCAGGGCGGCAGGTTGATCGCGAGCCACTCGCCCATGGACTTGGCCGGCAGGGGCGCCACCACCTTCTTGCGGACCTTCTCGCGGGCGTTGGCCAGGGCGCTGGTGACCATCGGCGCGGCGATCGCTTCGTCCGCCGGCATGTCCATTTTGCGCATCAGCGCCGCCACCCGCTCGCCGCCAAAGTGCCGCATCAGTGGCTCGTCCAGGGCGGAGTGGAACACGGGCCGGGCCGGACCCAGCCGCGCCAGCCGCTCGACCAGGGCGGCATTGGGCTCGGGCAGCGGGTGGTGCTCGACGGCGCAGAACTGCAAGGTCTTGTCCTGACTTGCAGGGATCTGGGCGACGCGGTCCGCGAGCGTCAGCTGGACCATGAGGCCGGGCGGGCGCAGGCTGCGGGCGGGCCCCACTTCGGCAAAGGGCACGTCGGCGGCGCGCAGGGCCTGGGCGAATTCGTCCAAGGTCGCTGGAAAGAACGCGACCAGCACAAGCGGGGTCTGCGCCGCTTTGGCCTGGGCCACGATGGCGCGCGTGCGGGTGGTGCAGTCGAGCCAGACACGGTCGTCGTAGGCCGGCGGCGGCTTGCGGAACCAGTTGAAAATCATGTATCTCTCCGGAGTCGTCGCCGGCGCGCGCTACGGGTTGCAGGTGGCAGAGACGGCCCCGCCGCCCAGGGTGCCGATGAACGTCTCGTTGGCGTAGCACTTGGTGATGCAGTAGTCGCCGACGGGCTGCCACATCAGGTTCGTGCCGGCCTTGCACGAAGAGCCGGCTTGGTGGCAGGTCTCGAACACCTCCTTGGTCCCGCCGGTCGCGGAGTTCGGCCACCACAACTTGCCGACGTACCACATGTCCAGCGGCGCGAGCGGCACCTTCGGCAGCTGCACCACCAGGCTGCCCTGTACCCAGATCGCCACGGTGGCCAGCGAGGTGCCGTAGCCGTGGTCGTTCCAGTAGTGCACGCCGACCGGGTAGGCCACGGGATCGGCCGCGTCGCCTTCCGGTGCTACAAGGTTGAGGTTTTCGGGGCCGGCGCCGTCTGTGTCGTCCAGGTCCAGGGTCGGGTCGTCCTTGACGGCCGCGTCGGCGCTGCCCCACTGCGGCGTGCCATTGAACCAGTAGGCATCCCATGGGTTGCTGAACCACGGGTCCGGTGCGCCGTCGCAGTCCAGGTCCTGCTCCGCAGCCA
>JACRCU010000355.1 GCA_016218865.1 Deltaproteobacteria bacterium
CCGCGTCGGGCGCGGGCGCGATCGGGGTGTCGCCCGCGGCGTCTGCGATCGCCGGTTCGATCGGGTCCCTGGTGCAGCCCAGCCACGGCGCCGCCGCCAGCAGAACCGCACCGCGACAGAACATCCGGCGCGCAACATAGGGTCCGTGCTCCATTGCGCGCACCTTGTCGGCGGCCACACGGCGGCCGCGGCGACTTTGGTCCCGGTGCCGGGCCATGTCAATTCTGCGACTGTCGGGCGCCTGTCATGCGCACCGCCACGGACTTCGCGCGGCAACGGCTATCCGGTCGCGACCGGTAACTGCCCAGAATCAAGACGGACCCCGGTTCGGCCCGAAGCATCGCCCCGGCATTCGCGCCGAATCGAGCGAATTTGCCGTCGTCGCCGCGATTGGCGTCGGCTTGGCGCATCCGATAAACTCCGGGCATTTGCGGCGTGCGATCCGCTGGTGCAGGTGGGAACATGAGGAAGCTTCTTGGATTGGCACTGAATCTGGCGGTGTGCGGCGCCGGTTTGGCGTTGGCCAGTACGGCGATGGCGACGACGCCCACCACCGCGGTGGTCGAAGGTCTGTTGCTGTCGTCGGGCGGCGTGCCGGCGGCAGACGGCACGTACCAGGTCACGTTTGCCTTGTATGGCTCGGAGACCGGTGGCTCGGCGGTCTGGCAAGAAGGCCCGGTGGCGGTGGTCGCGAAGAACGGCCAGTTCAGCCACCAGATGGGCAGCAAGACGCCGCTGGCGCAAACGGCGCTGGCCCAGGGGCCGGGTTGGTTGGGCGTGACGGTGGGCACCGACCCCGAGATGGCGCGGCGCCCTGTTGGTGCCGCCCTGTACGCATTGCGCGCAGGGGTCGCCGAGGCGCTGGAGTGTTCGGGCTGCCTCAAGGCCGATCACCTGGACGCCGCGGTCCTGCAACCCTATGCCAAGTCGGCAGATCTCAGCGTGTATGCCAAGTCGAGCGATCTGTCGGCCTACGCCAAGGCCAGCGACTTGTCCGCCTATGCCAAGTCGACCGATCTGTCGGCCTACGCCAAGTCGGCGGACCTGGGAGCCTACGCCAAGTCCACGGATCTGCAGGACTACGTCAAGGCGGCGTCGCTGGCCAAGGTCGCCGGCACCGGCTCGTATACCGACCTGTCGAACACGCCCAACCTGGCCAAGGTCGCCACCACCGGTTCGTACACCGACCTGTTGAACCCGCCCGCCATCCCCGAGCTGAAGCTGTGCGGAACGGGCTTGTTCCTGAAGGGTTTCAACACGGACGGCAGCGTCAACTGCGCAGCCCTGAAAGAAAAGGACATGCCGGGCGACGGCATCGACGAGATCTCGAACGGCCTGATCCACAACCAGTTCGCCGACTCGCAGGCCGGCACGGCCAACGTGCAGATTCCGGACGGCTTGGGCGCCGGCAAGACCGACACCCTGACCTTCCCGGACATCGGCCTGGCGCAGAAGATCTGGGTCAGCATGACGATCGACAACTCGGACCTGAGCGGTGTCAAGGTCGAGCTCTACGGCCCCGGCATCAGCACGCCGTACGTCCTGTACAGCGGCGGCAAGACCGGCACCACGCTGACCACCAACTTCAACACCGATACGCCGATTGTCTCGGGCGACATGAACGGCGACTGGCTCGGCAAGAACATCAAGGGCCAGTGGTCGATCACCGTCAAGGACCTGAAGGCCGGCGGCGGCTCGGGCGGCTTCGATGGCAAGTACAACTGGACGATGGCGATCCAGACCCTGTCGAGCAAGAAGATCCAGATCAAGGGCGACCTGCTGGTCGACGGCGATGTGCAGATCAAGGGCGTCGGCGGCGCGGGCTTCCTGCCCGGCTACTTCTCGCGGGCGCCGAACGTGGGCTACTGGGTCGGCGGTGCGGAAAGCTGCTGCCAGGGCTGGAAGACCCAGGGCAACAGCTGGCAGCAGACCTACGGCAACTTCAAGGTGGTGCACAAGAAGCGCACGGCCACCTCGCTCATCAAGATCTCGTGGCAGGACAATGTGGGCATCTCGGGCGGCAACTGGTGCAACGTGGCGATCTTCATCGACGGCGGCCTCAGCTACGGGCCCAAGGCCTGCGCGGGCAGCTGGTACGGCGACGGCTACGGGTACAATTCGCACAACACCCGCTCAATGGTGTGCGCCGTGGAGAAGCTGGCCGCTGGCGACCACACCTACGCCGTGTACGACCGCAGCGGGTACTGCTACTACGGCAACTACCCGTGGGACGGCAACGGCGGCTCGCGCCAGCTGATCGTCGAAGAGATCGAGTAGCAGCCACTTTCTACTGCTTGAAAGTGCTGCGCTTCTCTGGTTCTGGTCGCTGAGCTTCGCGCCGAACCGGTTGGCCGCAGCCGCCGCCCGTGGCCTTGACCCCGCCGAAATCCGCCGCCCCCAGGTCCTGCTGCCGCGCCGGCCGGAAGCGCGCACCCACTTTCTACTCATTGAAATAGATGCGAATTTTCTGATGACTGGCCGATGACCTGCCTCGATTGACGGCGGACGGGCACCCGCCTAGTCTGGAGGGGCTGCGGCACGCGCACCGTCGCCTGTGGCGCGCGCGGTGGCACCCTTCGGGGGTCGCTATGCCCAGACCCGTCCAGTCCTTCCTGCAACCTCGACCCGCCCCGGCGCCGATGCGATGGCTGACCTCGCTCTGCGCGCTGGCGGTGCTGGCGGTGCCGACGGCGCTGATGGCCGACGAGCCGGCCGACCTGCCGCCCTGCCCCAGCCAGGCCGAGAAACCCGATGTGGCGCGCTTGATTCAGCGCATCCAGCGGCTGCTGGAGGGCACGTCGAGCACGGCCGTGATGACGATGACCATCCGCACGCCGACCTGGTCGCGGACGCTGAAGCTGCAGACCTGGGCCAAGGGGCGCGACCTGGCGCTGGTGCGGGTGCTAGAGGGCGGCCCGCGCGACACCGGCATGATGACGCTCAAGCGCGACAAGCAGCTGTGGAATTGGCTGCCGCAGGCGGCGCGGGTCATGAAGCTGCCCTCCGCGATGCTGGGCGACGGCTGGATGGGCAGCGACCTGACCAACGACGACCTGGTGCGCGGCACCAGCCTGGTCGACGACTTCGACGCCAAAGTCACCGGCATCGCCAAACTGGCCAGCGGCGACGCGTGGAACGTGGTGCTGACCGCCAAGCCCAACGCGCCCACGGTGTGGGGCAAGTTGGAGCTGCAGATCGACCGCGCGCGCTGCCTGCCGGTGCTGGAACGCTTCTTCGACGAAGACGGCAAACCGGTGCGGACCCTGCAATTCAGCGACTTCCGCACTGCGGGCTGGCGCCACTTCCCGGCCAAGACCACGGTGATTCCCGAGGCGAAGGGCCGCGAAACCGTGCTCCAATACTTGGAATTCCAGTTCGACGTCGCGATCCCGGACGACACCTTCAGCCTGCAGCGGCTGCGGCAAGGCAGGTAAGCCATGTGGCTCGCGCTGGCGTGGCGCAATCTGTGGCGGAATAGCCGCCGGACGCTTATCACCGTGGCCGCGCTGGGCCTGGGCGTGATGGCGATCACCTTCCTGCACACCTACCGCGAGAGCGTCTTTGGCCAGCTGCTCGACAACGTGACGAGCGGCGCGTTGGGGCACCTGCAGGTCCACGCCGCCGGGTGGCAGAAGAACCCCGAGCTGGAGCGCGCAATTGCAGACCCGGCAGCCGTCGAGGCGGTGGTGCAGCGGACCCTGCCGGGCGCCAAGGTGGCCCCGCGCGTGCTGGGTTTTGGCCTAGTGGGCAGCGGAGAACAGTCGACGGGTGCAGCGGTTTTTGGCCTGGACCCGGCGCGCGAGCAAGGGGAGCTCCGCTTCCTCACCATCGCCAAGGGCAAGCACCTGGGCGCCGCGGGGCAGCGCGAGGCGCTGGTCGGCGTGGACTTGGCCGAGCAGCTGGGCGTGGGCCTGGGCGGCGAGGTGGTGCTGGTCGGCGCGGCGGTCGATGGCTCGGTGGCGAACGACCGCTACGTGGTGGTCGGGCTGGCGGACGCCGGCAGCGGCGAGCTGAACGGCAGCGGCGTCTTCCTGCATCTTGCCGATGCGCAGGCATTTTTTGGCCTGGGCGTTGGCGTACACCAGCTGGTGGTGCGGCTGCCCGGCGGCGGCGAGGACGTGAGCGGGCCGACGGCCCAGCTGCAGGCCCAGCTTGGGAACCCGCGGTTGGAGGTGCTGAGCTGGGACAAGATCGTGCCGGAGCTCAAGGCGACGATGACGCAAAAGCGCAAAGGTCAAGCTGTGTTGGCCTATGTCCTGTTCGCGCTAGTGGCGCTGGGCGTCCTGAACGCGATGACGATGGCCACGCTGGAGCGCACCCGCGAGCTGGGCGTGCTGGCGTCGCTGGGGACGCGGCCGCGGCAACTCCTTGGCATGATTCTGCTCGAAGGCCTGCTGCAGGGCGCGCTGGGGGTGGCGCTCGGCGCGGCGCTGACGGTCGGCACGGTGTTCGCGGTCGGCGACATCAATCTGGAGGCGTTCGCCGAGCAGGACATGCTGGGGATCCGCTTCCCCTCGATCATCCACCTGACCCTGCAGTGGGGTGGGCTATTCCAGGCGCTGCAGGTGGCGCTGTGGACGGCCCTTGTCGGCAGCGCCCTGCCCGCCTGGCGAGCGGCGCGGATGAAGCCGGCCGAAGCGACCCGGAGCTACTGATGCTGCTGCGACTCGGCTGGCGCAATCTGTGGCGAAACCGGCGGCGGACGCTGATCAATCTGGCGTCGGCCGGCCTGGGGCTGGCACTCGTGGTGCTGTACGGCGGGCTTTTGGGCGGCATCATCGCCGACGCGAAGCAAGAGCTGGACGACGCCGCCCTGGGGCACGTGGAA
>JACRCU010000363.1 GCA_016218865.1 Deltaproteobacteria bacterium
GGGCGTGCTCGAACACGCCGGCCCGCTGCTTGACCGCGCCGGTGAACGAGCCTTTCTCGTGGCCGAACAGCTCGCTCTCGGCCAGTTCGTGGGGCACCGCGCCGCAGGCCACGGCCACGAACGGTTGCTGGTTGCGCGGCCCCAGCGCGTGGAGCGCCCGCGACACCACTTCCTTGCATGTGCCGGTCTCGCACTGGATGAGCAGGGGCGCATCGTGATCGGCGTACAGGCGCAGACGTTCGCGCACCTGCTGCATCGCGGGCGACTGCCCGACCATGTCCCCATCGGAGGCGCCGGCCAACACTTGCTGGCGCAGGTGCTTCAACTCGCGGCGGATACCGCGCATGTCGGCAATCTTGTTCAGGCGCTCGTGCAGTTCGGCGAAGCGGAACGGCTTGGTCAGGTAGTCTGCCGCACCTTCGCGCATCGCCCGCACCGCCGTCTCGACCGAGCCGAAGGCGGTCATGACGATCACGTCGGTGTCGGGTCGGTCGCGCCGCAGCTGCGCCAGCAAGTCCAGCCCGTCCATGCCCGGCATCCGCAGATCGGTGATCACCACGTCGCAGGGCTCCTGGGCAAACAGCTGCAGGGCCTGCTCGGCCGACTCCGCGGTCTGCACCTGGTAGCCCACCTGGCCGAGCTGGCGGCCGGTGGTGACGCGGCTGATGCGTTCGTCGTCGACCAACAAGATGCGCATCCATTGTCCTTTTGCGGCCCTGCGCGGGTCTGTGGCGGCGGCATGACGCGGCTGCCCTTCCCGAGCGGCCGCGCACGATCGACCATGCTAGCCTAGCGCCACCGCCTTGTCGCGGCGCCGCGGAGTTGAATGTGCCGTACACGAGCCTTGTCCAGGCGCAGCGCGCCAGCCGCTCCGCCGACCAGCCGATCCACGCCAGCCTGACCGACCTGCACTGGCTGACCCGGCTGCGCTGGGTGGCCGCTGTGGCCACGTGCACCGTGACGTCGACCGTGGTGGCGCTGGACTGGGCGACCGCCCCGTTGCCGCTGGCGGTGGCCGGGTTGACTGGCTTGGTGACCAACGGCCTGTGGCACTGGCTGCTGGTGCGCCACGGTGGCCTGTGGTCGCCGCGCCGGCTGGACCAGGTGGCGCTGGCGCAGATCAGTCTGGATGTGCTGACCTTGGCGACCCTGCTGCACTATGGCGGCGGGGTCGACAATCCCTTCGACAGTCTGTTCGCCTTGCACGTGGCCATCGCTGCGACCCTGCTGCCGCGCCGGAGCGCCGGGTTCGTGGCGCTGCTGAGCGCCCTTGCGCATAGCTTGCTGGTCTTGGGCCCGCTGCTGGGCTGGCTGCAATTTCATCCCCTGCGCCTGGCCTTCGAAGGCGAAGTGCATCACGAAGTCGAGTCGCTGCCGCAAGGTGTGCTGTATTTGCTGGCGCACTGGGCGATGCTGGCGGGCGTGGTCTACTTGACCGGCACGCTGCGGACGCGGCAACAGGCGGCCGAGCGCGCGCGCCAGGCCCAGGAACTGCTGGCCCGCAACAACGAAAAGCTGGCGCGCATCGGCGCTATTTCGGCGGGTGTCGCCCACAGCGTGCGGAATCCGCTGCACGGGGCCCTGAACTGCGTGGACATCTTGGCCCAGACGCCGGACGCACCGCTGCGCGACAACGCCGACCTGCTGCCGTTGTTGCGCGAGGCCCTGCAGCGCATTGACCAGGTGACCCAGCGCCTTTTGACCCTGACCCGCAGCGAGGCCGCCACCCGCCATGCCACCCACTTGGGCGCGCTGCTGCACGAATGCGTCCAGCAGGTGCAGCCGCACGCCCACGAGCACGCCGTGGCGGTGCAGCTGACGGTGTCGCCACTGCCCGAGCTCGCCATCGACGCGGTGCGGATCCGCGAGGCGCTGCAGAACCTGCTGGACAACGCCATCGACGCCTCGCCCGCAGGCACGACCGTAGAGGTCACCGCCGGCGCCGACGCGGAGGTGCTGTGGATCGAGGTGCGCGACCGCGGCGAAGGCATCGCGCCCGATACCTTGGCGCGGGTGTTCGAGCCGTTCTTCACCACCAAGGCGGTGGGCGACGGCACCGGCATTGGCTTGCCGATTGCCCGGCGGGCGGTGCGGGACCATGGCGGCGACCTGGTGCTGCGCAGCGAACTGGGCGCCGGCACCGTGGCCCGGGTCGAGCTGCCGCTGCAGGCGGGCGAGGTCGCGCCGGCGGATCCGTTGGAGTAGCCCACCCGGCAACCATTTCCGGCCATTGCCGTGCGCCAGCTTCAAGGCACGCCGCGAACCAGCGACCCCGCATCGGTGCGCGGCACGCTGCCGCCCAGTTCCTCGGGGACCTGGATGAAGCCGTGGGCCAGGCTGGCATGGCAGGCATTGCACGCCTTGGCCACCTGGGCAAAGTGCGCGCGAACGGTGCCGGGCACCGGGTCCTGCAGATCGCGCTGCAAGCTGGTCAGTGCCACCTGCATGGCGCGCAAACTGGCGGCAGCCCCGGCCAGGTCGCCCACTTGCGGGGCCTGCGCCCGCGGCAGGTCGTCTTCGACCACCTCGTTCAGCTCGTCCAGCTCGTAGCGCGCCAGTTCGTAGCGGCCCACGGCCGCCGCGCGCCCCAGCACCTCGAAGCGGCGGCCGATTTCGTGCATCGCCTGGCCGTAGCGCGGGGCCGGCTGGGCGCGGCAAGCCCCCGCGCCGATGGCCAACCCGACCGCCACCCAGGCGACCCCTGTCTGCCACCGGGGCGCTCGCCCTTGCGTTGTCTTGTCCACCGCGGTTCCTTCGGCCGGGTGGTCCCGGCGGCTCACCCGGACCCTGCAAGGAGCGTGCCTGCGGTGCCGCGCCCCCGCCGCGGGCTGGCAGATGGCCGCAGTCCCCCCAGTCACTGTCGTTGCTCGCGTCACGCCATTGTCGGGCCGCGCCCATCTCGGCTCGGACCTTGCAGAAGCAGCGGTCGCGCCAGGCGGCGCCCTGCTGACCACGCGAGGGTAGAGACAATGGGAGACACAATGAAATACCGAGGTTTTGAGATGATGGTTGGCCGAGGCGCGCGCGCCGCGGCTGGGCATGCCCTGGTCGTGCTGGCGCTGGGGGCGCTGGCGAGCTGCACCGGCGAAGTCGGTCCGGCCGGCAAACAGGGCGAGACCGGCACCGGCTGCACCGTGGTCGACAAGAAAGACGGCACCTTTGCCATCACCTGCGGCGCCACCACCGTCACGCTGAGCAACGGCCCCAAGGGCGATCCGGGCAAGGACTGCACCGCGACGGACAACAAAGACGGCACCTACACCGTCACGTGCGGCACCGACAGCGTCACGCTCAAAGACGGCGCCAAGGGTGCCGACGGCGCCGCGGGCAAAGACGGCGCGGCGGGCAAAGACGGCGCGGCGGGCAAAGACGGCGCCGCGGGCGCAGCCGGCAAGGACGGCGCCAACTGCACGGCCGTAGACAACAAAGACGGCACCTACACCATCACCTGCGGCAGCAGCAGCATCACGGTGAAGGACGGCGCCAAGGGCGACACCGGTGCGACCGGCGCCAAGGGCGATCCGGCCCCCGACCCGAACAACCCGACCATCGCTCTGGACGCCACCGGCCTGGTGGGCCGCGTGACCGACTCGGCCAACCAACCGGTAGTGGGCGCCAAGGTATTCCTGGTGCCGGCGACCGCGATCAGCAAGGTCAAGCTGGTGGTCGACTCGGCCACGCCCAAGTCGCTGGCGATGGCCGACGTGATTGCCGACAAGAACGACGAGCCCCTGGAAGACCTGATCGACGCCCAGCTGGCCGCGCCGACCTACGCCAGTGCCGTCACCGATGCGAACGGCGTCTACGACATCAAGGCCGTGGCCGCGGGCACCTACTACCTGTACGCGCTGCCGGCGGCGACGGACAAGGACCACCTGCCCGGCGGCGATACCTCGCGCGTCGCCAAGGACGCGACCGCACTGCTGATCGGCAAGCGCGTCGACATCAAGCTGTCGATGACGGTGGGCACGGCGGTCTACGTGGGCTCGACGATGTGCATCATGTGCCACGCCAAGACCGGCGTGAAGTCGACCATGCACTTCATGGGCATCCGCGAGCCGGGCAAGAACGACGGCCTGCAGAAGCTGGACACCAAGCTGTGGCCGGGCTTCGACAACGGCCTGAAGTACTTCGACAACGCGACCACCATCTACTACTACACCAGCAACCCCACCGCGACGCCGCCGTCGTACGCCACCTACCTGGTCAAGGCGGGCGAACCGCAGCCGGACAACGCCTGGCTCGCCGCCAAAACCCCCAGCTTCAAGCTGAGCATGGGCAAGACCGCCGAGGGCAAGCTGACCGCCACGGTCGAGAACCTGAAGGCCAAGCAAGACCCCGCCACCTACGCCGTGCAGCTCAGCTACGGCGGCGGCATCCACAAGCAGCGCTACGTGATCGAGGTCAACGGCTTCCGCCACGTGCTGCCGATCCAGATCAACGACCAGGGCGTCCACGACAACAGCTCGGCCACCCCCAACGACCGCCGCGAAATCATCGGCTACAACACCGACCGCTGGTACGACGAAGCCAACAAGGTCGCCAAGAGCCCCGCGGACAGCAAGGCCTTTGACAACAACTGCACCGGCTGCCACGCCGTGGGCGTCAGCGCCCTGGCCGCCACCGTCGCCAATACCTACAAGGCCTTCATGACCCCCGACATCGGCGCCTCGTTCGACTTCGACAAGGACGGCACCGCCGACTCGCTGAACATCGGCTGCGAAACCTGCCACGGCCCGGGCTCGCGCCACATGGCCAACCAGGGCAAGGGCCTGTACATCGTCACGCCGCAGAACCTGTCGCCCGACCGCGAGAACATGCTCTGCGGCCAGTGCCACAGCCGCGTCAACGGCGCCGGTGCCGGCAAGACCGAAGCGCCGCTCAACGCCGCCGGCAACATGATGATCCCCGGCACCCGCCGCGCCGATTGGCTGAAGAACTACGTCTCTGTCATCGACGACGGCATCTACGCGGCCGCCGCCGCCGCCGCCGATGGCACCTTCACCGGCGTGGGCGACGGCAAGCACTCGGTCAAGCACCACCAGCAATACAGCGATTTCATCAAGAGCAGCCACTACCGCAACGGCAAGCAGCTGCTGGTCTGCACCGACTGCCACAACGTGCACAGCACCAAGAACACCGCGCAGCTCCGCGAGGATCCGACCACCACCGCCGTCTGCGCCAAGTGCCACGCCGACTACGCCAGCCAGGCCGGTCTGGACGCCCACGTCAAGGCCAAGACCACCATGTCGGCCGCGCTGGGCGCCCTGTGCCAGGACTGCCACATGCCCAAGACCGCGCTGTCGGGCGCCGGCACGCTGGCCGCCAAGGGCTTCTACCAGAACGACATCTCTAGCCACTTCTTCGACGTGCCCAAGAAGGCGCTGATCAAGAACATCGACCCGGCCGCGCCCAAGGGTCCGCTGGGCAAGGTGATGCCGATTCCGTACACCAACGCCTGCGGCGCGGCCTGCCACAAGTTCCCCGTCCTGTAGGCGCAGGTACCCCGCTCTTCAAGCGCCTTGCTGTTCTGGCGCTGCAGCCGCCCGTCCGGTCCCCTCGACCTGGCGGGCGGCTGCCGGTTTTTCGGCACCGTGCTGAGCCGTCGACCGGCCGTGGGGCGGAACCGGCGCGTCCTGGCTGGGGGCAGAGCCCGAATCGACACGGTAATTTACAGTTGTACGCGACGCCGAAATCTCGGCGGGGGGTGCCGAAATTTCGGCGGGGGCGGTGGCGTACGAGTGTCTGGAGAGGCCGGCGGTTGAAACCGCGCCTAGGATCGGCATAGGGGCGGCGGCCACTCGACCGCCGACCCCTGCCACACCACCCGGCATGCGGGTCCGCACCGGGCGGTTCGTTCGCACACGCTACCGCCATCCTGGGCGGTCCAGTTTCGGCAATCCAAGCCCTATCCAGTA
>JACRCU010000352.1 GCA_016218865.1 Deltaproteobacteria bacterium
GAAGATGCCCTGGATCTCGCCCAGGCCGCGCAGCACCGCCTTCTTCTCCTCGGCCAGCTCGGCACCGCCAGCGTCGCTGTTGGCGGTGGCCATGGCGCGCCCCATCAGCAGCTGCAGGGTCTTGCCGCCGTCGCGGGCGATCTTGCGGAAGATCAGGTCCTGGGCCTGGATGTGGGTCGTGCCCTCGTACAGCGAGTCGATCTTCTGGTCGCGGATGTACTGCTCGAACGGATAGTCCTGGATGTAGCCCGAGCCGCAGATGAGCTGCAGCGACAGCGCCAGCTGCTCGTAAGCCCGCTCGCTGCCATAGCCTTTGACCAGCGGCAGCATCAGGTCGTTCAGCTTGTCCAGCTGGTCCGCCTCGTGCGAGCCGTGGCCGCCCAGGATCTCGACCTGGTCCTGCAAGTGCGCGACGTAGAAGGCCAGCGCGCGCATGCCCTCGGCGTGGGCCTTGTTCGACAGCAGCATCCGCCGCACGTCGGGGTGCTGGATGATGCGGACGCGCGGCGCGCGCTTGTCGGCCGCCTGGGTCAGGTCGGGGCCTTGTACGCGCTCTTTGGCGTAGTCCAGGGCATTGAGGTAGGCCGTCGACAGCGTGGCCATCGACTTCATGCCCACGGCCATGCGCGCCTGCTCGATCACGTGGAACATCTGGCGGATGCCGTCGTGGACGTTGCCCATCAGCAAGCCGCGGGCCGGCGCTTCCTTGCCGTCAGGCGTTTCGCCAAACACGAGCTCGCAGGTGGCCGAGCCCTTGATACCCATCTTCTTTTCCAGTTTGCTGACCCGCACGCCGTTGTGCGCGCCCAGCTTGCCGTCGGCTTCGACCCAGTACTTGGGCACGATGAACAGCGACAGGCCCTTGGTGCCCACATCGGCGCCCTCGGGCCGCGCCAGCACCAGGTGGATGATGTTGGGCGTAGTGTCGAAGTCGCCATTGGGGATGAAGCGCTTGGTGCCGGTGATGTGCCACTCGTCGCCGACTTGCACGGCCTTGGCCCGGCCGGCGCCCACGTCCGAGCCGGCGTCGGGTTCGGTCAGGACCATCGAGCCGCCCCAGCGGTTGTCGATCATGCCCTGGATGAAGCGCTGTTTCTGCTCGGGCGTGCCCAGCCGATCGATGATGCGGGCGATGAACGTGCCGAACAGGTAGAAGGCGGCGGTGGGATTGGCACCCGCGACGAGCTCGAACGCACCCCACACCAGGCTGGGCGGCGCGCCAAAACCGCCCATGTGCTCGGGCAGTTCCAGCAGGTGCCATTCGGCATCGAAGTAGGCCTTGAGCGACTTCTTCAGGGCGGCGGGCAGGCGGACGCGGCCCTGATCGTCCAGCACCAGCGGCTCGCGGTCGGCGGCGTAGAACGAGGCCGCGATCTCGGTGCGGGCCAGTTCCTCCACGCCCCTCAGCACATCGCGCGCCTGCTCTTCGTCCATGCTGCCAAAGGGTTGCTTGCCGAGCACCGTTGCGCCGATGTCGTGGACTTCGAACAGGTTGAACTGGAGGTCACGGAGATTCGACTTGTAATGCAGAGCGTTACTCATGATTGCAGCCTCTGGAGATGCCGACCGGCCCGGCGGCAAAGGTGCAAGAGGATGCCAAATTTGCGATGGATTGCGCAAGCGGTGCCGCACCTTTCCGGCTGCTTCGCGTGGAAACACGCCACCAAACTGGCTATGCTACACGTGCCGCAGTGGCCGCCCCGGGCCGCGGCACAGACCACCGAGGTAAGGATGATCGCAGTCGATTCACGTTCTGGTCATGGATTCCGGCCAACGGCTGCCGGCTTGGCGGCGCTGTGGGCCGCGCTGGCACTGGCTGCAGGCTGCGGCGTCACGCCCAATGGCGGCGGCTACTTCTACTACGATCCCGATGCGCTGGGCGGCGACTTCGCAGGCAGCGACGGCAGTTCGCTGGACGATCTGGCCGCGGGCGAGGACGCGTTGGCGGGCGAAGACGCGAGCTCGGGCAGCACCGACGCCGACCCGGTCAGCGACACCGGCGCCAAGGACGGCGCTGGCGGCTGCTCGGGCCCCGGCGACTGCGACGACGGCGACCCGTGCACCAGCGATAGTTGCGCGTCCGGCACATGCGGCCACGCGGCGATCGCCGGCTGCGGCGCGATGGGGGCGCCCTGCGACGCCAAGAATCCGTGCAAGACGGGGCTCTGCGACGACAGCCGCCACGTGTGCGTAGAGTGCAAGGCGAGCAAGGACTGCGGCGCCGGCAAGCTGTGCGCCGGCAACCTGTGCGCGGGCGGCAGCGCCTGCAAGTCCGACGTGGACTGCAAGTCGAGCGGCCAGGTCTGCAACAAGACCGTGGGCATCTGCGTCGACTGCAACATCGCAGCCGATTGCGGCGCTGACAAAAGCTGCGTGGAAGGCGCGTGCGTGGCCAGCCCGGCGTGCGCCAGTTCCAAGGATTGCGCCAAAGTCTGCGACACCAACGCTGGCGTGTGCGTGGATTGCCTGGCCCACGAAGACTGCCCCAGCGGCCAGTACTGCAGCGCCAGCCACATCTGCAAGCCTGCGATCTGCAAGGTCAATGCCTGTGGCACGGGCAAGAGCTTCTTTGTCTGCGCGCCGGGCGGCGGCGCCTACCAAGCCGGCGTCGTGTGCGAAGACAGCAATGCGTGCACGGACAACGCCTGCACGGCCGACAAGGGCTGCACGCTCAAGTTCAACTCCCAGACCTGCAACGACAACGACAAGTGCACCGAGTCGGACGCCTGCACCGGCGGCAACTGCCAGGGCAAGCCCGTGGTGTGCAACGACAGCAACGCCTGCACGCAAGACACATGCCTGTCCTCGACCGGCTGCCAGTTCACGGCGACGGGTGGCAACTGCAACGACGGCGACGTGTGCACCATTGGCGACACCTGCCAAGGCAAGAGCTGCTTGGGCACACCCAAGAATTGCGACGACGGCAACCCGTGCACCAGCGACACCTGCGACGCCAAGATGGGCTGCACCAGCAAACCCAACACCTTGATTTGCACGGACAACAACAACTGCACGGACAGCGACAAATGCCAGCAAGGCACCTGCGTGGGCGTGGCCAAGTCGTGCAACGACGGCAACCCTTGCACCACCGACAGTTGCAACCCCACCACCGGCTGCAGCGCCTCGAACAACTTTGGCGCGTGCGACGACGGCGACGCCTGCACGGTCGGCGACGGCTGCAGCGGCGGCCAGTGCTTCCCCGGCTCGGCCAAGTTCTGCGACGACGGCAACCCGTGCACCAGCGACTCGTGCGCGCTCGGTTCATGCAAGTCTACGAACAACAACGCGATGTGCGACGACAGCGACCCCTGCACCGTGGGCGACGTGTGCATGTCGGGCACATGCAAGGCCGGCAGCGCCGCACCGGTGTGCAACGACGGCAATCCCTGCACCGACGACAGCTGCCAGAAATTCGTAGGCTGTCAGTACACCCCCAACACGCTGGTCTGCAACGACAACAACGCCTGCACCGCCGGCGACGTGTGCAAGTCCGGCACCTGCAGCGGCCCCACGAGCGTGGTGTGCGACGACAAGGACGGCTGCACCAAGGACTCGTGCAATCCGGCCACGGGCTGCCAGTCCGCCGCCAACCAGGGCCTGTGCGACGACAAGAATGTTTGCACCACCGATAGTTGCGCCTCGCCCGCCGGCACCTGCAGCCACGCCGCCATCGCCAACTGCTGCGCCAAGCAAAGCGACTGCGACGACGGCAGCGCCTGCACCGCCGACCTGTGCGTCGCCAACAAGTGCCAGCACACCAGCAACGGCACCTGTTGCAGCGTAGACGCCGACTGCAAGGACGACTCGCTGTGCACGAGCGACACGTGCGTCTTGGGCAAGTGCCAGCACCCCGCCGCCACCCCGCCGCCGCCGCCCTTGGCCGCCGTGGGCTTCGAAAGTGCCGATCTTCAGGGCTGGATCACGCCAGCGGCGGTCAACACCTTTGTCTGGAAGCCGATCAGCGGCAGCAAGTTCGCCAC
>JACRCU010000353.1 GCA_016218865.1 Deltaproteobacteria bacterium
CACGTACTAGCTGACCGCGGCAGCGGGCAGACGCAGGGGTCGCAGGGGGCGGCGCGCCCCCTACTCCTACTAAAAAGGCTAGTACTACAAACCAGATTACTCCTAGAACCCGCCGCGAACTTGGGGTTTGTAGTACTAGCTTCTGCGTACCCTTGCTGCAACCGCCGCGCGGGCCTAAGGTGGCCGGCACCGCCGCTGGGCCGCGCCCCAATCTGGGAGGCTAGTCGTGACCGCCACGCTGTTGTTCCTGGTGCTCCTGCTCGTGCTCGTGCTGCTGGCCCTGAACCTGGTGATGTTCCTGCGCAAACCGGGCGGCACCGAGCCGGCGCCGGACCGCACCCCCGAGCTGCTCGGCCAGCTTTCGGCGCTGGAAAAGCTGACGGCGGCCCACCTGGGGCAGCTGCGGACCGACCTGGCGCAGCAGCGCGGCGATCTGGCGCAGCAGCGCGACGAGCTGGGCAACGCCTTGGGCCGCGGCCAGCAGGCGCAAGGCCAGACTCTAGACAAGGTGCGTGAAACCCTGGACTTGCGGCTGGCTACCTTTGCCGACGTGCTGGCCCGCACTGCCATGGCTCAGCGCGCCGAGCAGGGCGAGGCCACCAAATTGCTCGCCGAAACCCTGGGCAACCAGCAGCTCCTGGTGCAGCAGGCCCTGGTCGACCAGCGCAAGGCCCTGGGCGACCTGCAGCAGGCCCTGACCGGCCAGCAGCGGCAGCTGGGCGAGGGGCTGGTGGCGATCGCCGCCGAAGGGCGGGTGGAGGACCGCAAGACCGCGGACGCCCTGGCGTTGCAGCTGCGCGACCGGCTGGGCGAGATGGTGCTGCGGATCGACAAGCTGGCCGAGTCGCTGCGCCTGGACGCCCAGACCAGCCGCAAGACCCTGGAAGACAAGATGGGCGCGCTGCAGGCCAGCAACGAGCAGCGCCTGGAGCAGATGCGGCAAACCGTGGACGAAAAGCTGCACGCGACCCTGGAGGCGCGCCTGGGCGAGTCGTTCAAGCTGGTGTCCGAGCGGCTGGAAGCGGTGCAGAAGGGCCTGGGCGAGATGAAGGTGCTGGCCGACGGCGTGGGCGACCTGAAAAAGGTGATGGGCAACGTCAAGACCCGCGGCACCTGGGGCGAGGTGCAGCTGCGCGCGCTCATCGAAGACATCCTGCGGCCCGAGGAATTCGCCACGAATTGGGCGCCGCGCGGCCGGGGCGAGCGCGTCGAATTCGCCATCCGCCTGCCGGGCCACGAGCCGGGGGTCGAGGTGTACCTGCCGATCGACAGCAAGTTCCCGGTCGAGGACTACCAGCGGCTCGTCGACGCGCAAGAGGTGGCCGACCTGGACGGCGTGCGCATCCACGGCAAGGCCCTGGAGGACCGCATCAAGGCCTGCGCCAAGGACATTTGCGACAAGTACCTGCAGCCGGGCGTGACCACCGAGTTCGGCCTGCTGTTCCTGCCGTTCGAGGGGCTGTATGCCGAGGTGCTGCGCCGGCCCGGCCTGGTCGAGCAGGTGCAGCGCCAGTACCACGTGGCGGTGTGCGGCCCCACCACCCTGGGCGCGCTTTTGAACAGCCTGCGCATGGGCTTTCGCGCCGTGGCCATCCAGAAGCGCTCGGGCGACATCGGCGCGCTGCTGGGGGCGGTCAAGCACGAATTCGGCACTTTTGGCCAGATCATCGACGGCGTGGGCAAGAAGCTCCGCCAGGCCCAGGACGACATCGACAAGGTGGGCGTGCGCACCCGCGCCATCAACCGGAAGCTCAAAGACGTCGAAGCCGTGCCGGCGCTGGAAGCCGAGCGGTTGCTGCCGCTGGCGGCTCCGGCAGACGACGCGGACGAGTCGCTGTCTCTATCGTAGCCCGACCGGACCGCGCTCGCCGGCCAGCACGAAAGCGCCCCAGAAGTAAGGGTGATCCGCCGCCGCACCCGCCACCGGCTCCGCGCCCACCACCTCGGCGCCGCGGTTGCCCTTGAGCGCAGCGGTCGTGCCTGTGCCGGGCGCGGCCTTGCCCTTGCCGCCCTTGCCGGGGGCCTGCAGCGCCGCCAGCACCGCCAGCTGCCCGCGCCGCAGCGCCTGCCCGCGCGGCACCCCCTTGCGCAGCTCGCCGTACATCGCCGTCATCAGCTTGGCGGTGGCCGCGTCGTCGACTTTCCACAGGCTCATCACCACGCTGCGCGCCCCGGCCAGCACCAGCGCCCGCTGCAGCCCGTAGACGCCGTCGCCGTTCAGGCTGACGCCCAGGCCGGTTTCGCAGGCCGAAAGGGTCACGAGTTCGGTGCCGTGCAGGTCCAGGCTGGCGAGATCCAGGCCCGTCAGCCGTCCGTCGGTCCCCGCATTGGCGCCCGCTAGCGCCAGACCCACGCCGGCCAGCGGGTTCTTGGTCGCGGCGCGCACCACGTCGAACCAGCCGTGGGTGGCCAGGTGCAGCACCCGCGGCGCCGGCCGGGTCGCCAGGGCCGCGCGGTTCGCCGCCTCGCCCACCCTCAGCTCGGCCTGCTTGCCCAAAAGCTTCACGACCGCCGTGCCTTCCGCGCGCGCACCGGGCAGGGCACCCCAGGCGTGATCGCCCGCCGGTGCGCCAAAGGCCGGGTCCGCCAGCACCAGCCCGGGGTGGCGCGGCGCCGCCGGCTCGGTCCAGCGCAGCAGGTCGCGGCCGGTCGAGAGGAGCGAAATCTCCCACTTTTGCAAGGCGAATTGCTGGCGCCCTTGCGGGTCGCGCCCCAGCGGCAGGGCCCCCAGCGGCAGCTGGTGCAAGGGGCCATCGGGCACCACCAGCAGCGCCGTCCGGCCCTCCAGCGCGGTCTGCAGCGGCTCCAGCAGGGCCTTGACCACCGCCTCGCCGCGCTCGTGCACGTCGGCCGCCGCGGGATTGCGCAGGCGCGCCGTCCACTCGCGGCTCACCGCCTGCAGCGGCGCCAGTTCGCCCAGGTCGCGCCACTGCGGCGGCCGGTCCGCGGCCAGCAGCAGCACCGCCAAGCGGTCTTTGCCGCCCAGCGGCGGCTGGTGCACCCAGAACTCCAGCAGCAGCGCTCCAGCCGGAATCGCCGCCTGAATCTGAGTCAGCGTCACCGGCTGCAGCTCGCCGCGGAGGGCCAGCAGGGCGCGACTGGCGCGGTCCTCCAGCTCGCCCACCCGGCTCTGGGCCGACTTCAGCCGATCGAAACGCTCCAGGTCGCCCGGCTGCTCCGGGGCCTGGATGGTCGCGGCCAGCGTCATGCGCGCCTGCTGCAGTTCGTCCAGCAGCTTGGCGTGCTCGGGCGTGAGCGACTGGCGCAGACCCCGCAGGGTGCCGGCCATCGCGTCGATTTGCCGGCCGCGGCGGCGCAGCACGTCCTCGGCGGCCAGAACCGCAGCCTCGTCGCTGGCTTGCGTGGCATGCAGCGCCAGGTGGACCGCCCAATCCGTCGCCGGCTGCAGCGCCGCCACCAGCTGCCGCCGCTCGCGCTCCGAGCCCGCGCCCAGCCCGGCGCCCAGCACCAGCTCGCGCAGCCGGTCGGCCTGCCGCGCCGCCGCCACCGCCTCGGCCGGTCGCCCCAGCCGCCACAGCAGGCGACTGCGCCGCCCGTGCTCGCTGACCAGGTCGCTGCTGTCGTCGCCGGCCTGCCGCCGCAGCAGATCCAGGGCGCGGTCGGTGGCCTTGAGCGCCGGTTCCTCTGCGCCATCGCGCAGTTCCAGGGCTGCCGCCAGCACCGACTCCGCCGCGCCGGTGGTGACGCTCGGCTCGCCGGGCACCTTCGCCAGCTGCGCCAGGGTCTGCTGCAGCTGCGTCGCCGCCCGCTCGGCCTGCCCCGTCACCAGCAGGATGCGCGCCAGGCTGATCTCGGCCTGCAGGACCGCCAAGTGGCCCTGACCCTTCAGGGTTCGCTGCAGTTGCAGGGCCCGCTCCTGGGTCTGCAGCGCCGCCGCCGCCTTGCCGCCCAGCACCTGCGCCCGCGCCAGGGTGTTCAGCGCTCGCACCAGGTCGCGCGTCTGGTCCGGGGCACCCAGCAGCGCCACCGCCGCACTCGCCGCCTGCAGCCCGGCCTCGGCGTTGCCGCGCGCCAGCTGGATGCCGGCCAGCGTGCCCAGCAAGTCCGCGCGCCGACCGCGCAATTGCGGCCACTTGCTCAGGAGCTTCAGCGCCTCTTCCGCCGACTGCAGCGCCGCCGCGCTGTCGCCGCGCGCCAGTTGCAGCGAGGCCCGCGTGTCGCCCAGATCCGCCAGCAGGTCGGCGCTGTTCGGGTTGGCGGCGGCCTGTTGCACCGGATCGCCCGCGGCGGCCACTGCCTGGCTTACCCGCTCCAGCTGCGCCTCGGCGTCGGCCAGCCGCCCGACCACCGCCAGCAGTTTCGCCAGGATCAACCGGGCCGAGTCGCGCAGCGCCGCCAGGTCGGGGTTGCCCTGCCGGTCCAGCCACGCCACCAGCCGCTCGATGTAGACCAGCGCTTGGGCGGGCTCGGTGCCCCGCTTGGCGATGACTTGCGCAAGCCGTGCCAGGAGTTGCGCGGCCATCATCTCGTCGCGGTCGGCGTCGGCCTGCTGCAGCGCGGCCTTGCCGGTGACCCAGGCTTCGTCGTAGCGGAACTGCGCCAGCTGCACCAGCATCAGCATGTAGCCCGTGCGCGCGACGAGCTGGCGGCGCGGATCGCGCTCGGCCAGCTGCAGGGCCCGCACCAGGCGCTGCTCGGCGTCGCTCAACCGCCCGGCCTTCTTGGCAATCTCTGCGTACAGCAGCAGCGTGGGCAGCAGCCGCGGGTCGTCGCGCCCCACCGCCGCTTCGGCCAGGGCCAGCGTGCGCGCACACTCGGCCTCGGCTTCCGCCAGCTTGCCGGCTTTGAACAGCTCGCCGGCGGTCTGGAAGCTCTGGACGATCGGGTCGGGGGCGGCAGGCGCCAGCGCGGCGATGGGGCCCAGAATCGAGACGGCGACCCACCCCGCCAGCCACTTCTGCCAGCGGAAACCCTTGCTTGCGCGTGCCATATCTGCCCCTTGCGCCCGCACTGGAACGCGCCGTCCACGTCTGTCAGTGGGCTGCAGGCTAGCGCCCTTGCCCAAGCGGGTCAACGGTCGCGTGCGGCGGAGCTGCGCAAGAATCCAGAGCTTCTACCCGGTCGGCAGGTACTTGCTCGCCTCGCGCAGGGTCAGCCCGGCCATCGCCGCGCGGTGGCGCTGCAAGAAGCCCTGCACCCACGCCGGGTCGCGCTTGCTCACGTCGCGCAGCACCCAGCCGATGGCTTTGCGGATGAAGAACTCGCGGTCGCCCAGCAGCGGCACCGCCCATAGCTCGAAACTAGCCGTATCGAAGGGCTTCTTGTGGCGCGTCTCGCCCAGCAGCGCCAGCAGGGCCGTGCGCCGCACCCAGAAGTCGGGGTCCTCCGCCCAGCGCGCCAGCACCGCCTTGGCCGCGGCCGGGTGGCGGGCGACGATGCTCCCCACCGTGTGCACCGCCAGCACGTCGACGTAGGCCCAGGTAAAGCTGCGCCGCAGCAGCGCTTCCAGCCAGCCCAGGTCGTCTGGGCCCAGCCGGCTCGGCCACTTCTCCAGCACCACGCAGGCCGCGCCGCGCGCCTCGTGCAGGTCGCTCTGCCAGCACAGCTCGGCGAATTCGCGCAGTTGCCGGGCGTCCAACTTGCCGGCGGTCTGGCAGTGGCGCAGGGTCGCCTCGCGCAGGTCCGGAACTGCCACGCCCAGGAAGCGCAGGTCGCTTTTCAGATAGGCCTTGGCGCCCACGGCGCGCTCGGGGTCGGCGCGGTCGGTCAGCTCGGCGAGGAGGTGGTGCAGCAGGGTGGCGACGTCCATGGGATCCTCAGGGGCTATCTGGCGACATCGCAGCTATCCCAGCAACGGCGGCTCCACGTCCCCGCTCTCGGCGAACTCCTGCAGCGCCCGGCGGATCTCGGCCAGGTCGGCTTCCAGCTTGGCCACCTCGGCGCGGAGCTCGGCCTTGTGCTGGGCCGAAAGTTGCGAATACGCCTGGCCAAAGGCAGCCACGTCGACGCCGCGGTGCCAGCTGCGGGTGACCTCGCCCAGGGCCTTGACCAGCGGCGGCAGCGGCGGGCGGCCCGTCTTGCTGGTGTTCCCGGGCTCCAGGGCTTTGACCTCTTGCGCCAGGCGCGCCACGGTCCAGTTCTGTTCGGCCGCCTCGCGCGCCAAGCGCCCCTTGTGGCGCAGGTCGCGGACGCCGAGCAGAACGCGGTGGTGGGTCGGGCTCAGGGCCTCGGCCACGGCGCTGGGCAGGTGGCGGGCCTGCTGGCCGATGCGCACCAGGCGGTAGAGGGTGGTCTCGCTGATGGCCAGGTCCTGGCGGCGCACCAGCGCGGCAAAGCTCTGCGGCTTGGTGCGGTCGTGGTCGGCGAAGGCGTTGAAATCCCCGCCGAAGAAGGTGGTCAGGACGTACTCGCTGACCTCCATGGCTAGCCGGACCCCCGAGGCCTGCACGGCGCGGTTGAGCCATTGCACGGCGGCGTCGATGCTGGGGTCTTGGTCCTGGGGCTGGGCAAGGTCCATTGCTGCGTTCCTGCGCGTCGTGGGACGCGGTGGGGTTGTTGTGCCAGGAAGTGTTGTGCCACGAAGTGCCGGCCGCGGCAAGTGGCTTTGGGCGTGCCGGTTTGGCGGTGCGGGGTGCGGGTGGAATTCAGGGACCCTGGCGCCAAACCGTCGGGCTGGGGCCGGCGCGTCGCTGAGGGATCCTCGCAGAACCGTGGGTTCACGCTCCTCGCCGGCGGCAGCGCTCCGTCGCGCTGCCGCGCACCGCCAAGTCGCGCTCCGGGCCGAGCCCTCCGCGCAACTGGTGCGCTCCCATCCCTCACGCGGGATCTCTTGCCTTGCGGAAAGGGAATCGGACCGTCAGCGCACCATGCCGGCCTACCACAGCACCCGATTTATCCACAGCCGCGCCGGATTCAGCGCCGGGGCAACCTCGTCTGGCCGAATCTCCAGTACCAGATCATCGGCTCGCGTCACCGCCAGTTGGCCGTACTGGCCCTGCGCACCTCTGCCGGTGGCGGCATAGAAGTCGGCTGCGCCGCTCGCCCCTAGGTGGGCGGTCAGGCCACCGGACAACCAGGAATTGCGGTAGATAATGCCGCGCGTCAACAGGGCCGTCCTCGCAGGCTTACTTGGGTCGCTCGCCCAGCTGACGGGTAGCGTCGCGGCGTGCCAGTTGCCGCTCGCTGTGGCAGTGCCTTCGTCAAAGTCGGCAACATACAGATTGGTTTGTGCTAGCCCACAGCGGGGCAGGACCATCGCAATCCTTCCGCCACCCATCGCCAGCGTCAGCGCGCCAAAGTGCTCATAGGGTGTGGACCCTCTTTCGATGCACGAAAGATCGGCCAGCGCCTGGCCGGGCAACGGCAGGGTGTGCACGTCCACGCTTGCCGTGCTGTCGCTGGCCCACAGTGCACAGGCCAAGTGCAGCGCGGCCCCCTGGCGCCACACTGCGCAGCCGCGCTCGCTGCCCGGCACGGAAAAGACGTCGGCGTTGGCGCTCTCGCTCGTAGTGGCCGATGCCGCCAACTGCACGTCACCATTGGACTTTGGAATGCCTGTGTACAGCGTCAGGGGCCCGACGGGGAGGTCCTCTGGCCGCCGCCACGCGACCAGCCGATCCTTGGCTCGGCCCACCGCTAGCCAGCCCGTAGTGGCGGGCAATGCGCCTGGGAGCGCGGTGAAATCTGCTGCGCCGGACTGCGTGAGCGTCGTGTACCACAGCTTGGCCAAGGTCGGCGATCCAACCGCCTGGCTGACCTTCTGCCGGTCCAGCACATACACGTGGGGCCACACCGCGGCGGCAAAGACCTGACCAGCTACCGGCACCGTTCCCAGCGCTCGCCAACAGTCCAGGCCACCTTCGGCCGGTTTGGCGCCGTCAAGGCTGCTGGCGGGCACCTTGGCGTTCGGGTCGGCCGAGCAGGTTTTGAGACTGACAACGACATCGCTGCTAGTCACGGTTGTAGTGCCGCAGCTGGTTGGTGCCGGACAGGCGGGATCGCTGGTGGTGCAGGTGCGCAGGCAGCGGAACGAGCCGGTGGTGCGCCACTGCGCCGGGGACTCCGTCGGTCCGGCGGACACGCCGAAGTCACAGAATTCCCAAGGCAAGCAGGGGTAGCTCGTGCCGTCGCCAAACTTGGGCGACTTGGCTACGTAGCAGGTGGCATAGCTGCTCGGTCGCGTTTGCCAGGGCAGCGGCTTGTATTTGAACTCGTGTGAACAGGAGCCCATGGCCAGGCTGGCGGTGGCAGCCACGGCCGGATAGGGGGTGCCAGCGACGGTGCCGACCAGGCCGGCGTCGCTTGCGGTGGCATCCGCTGTCGCCGCCGGCTCTGGGGCACCGCACGCCACGCCAAGGGTTGCCAGTCCGGCCAGAACGGCGCGCCCGATTCGTTCGCCCATCGCTTGCTCCCTGTGCCAACGGTCGTTTTGTATGGCCACGGCCCGCTTTGCTGCAAGGCGCGTGCCAGGCGTGCGGGTCGCAACAGCTTGACGCGATTGAATTTGCCAAGCTTCCGGAGACATAGCTGTGTTGAGAAATGCAACATGCTGTAAAACGCATCAAAAGGCAATGCCTGTGCTCAAGGACGAGCGGCGTCAGATCAGTGACATTCCGGCCGGCCAGTGCCAAGCGCTGGTCGATGAGCTCTTTGCGAGTATCGGCTTTGTTCATGGATCGGCCGCACCAAGTGCTCGTGCAGCCCCAGCGTAGCGCCACCTACCTCATGTCAGCAACCGGTGTCGCGCCCAGATCTCTTGCCCCAAGGCAACTCATCCGGACCATCGCGTATCCCAGGAAGAACAAGTCGAAGTTGGCGACATCGGAGCGGTGCGACGGACCCGTTAGGGGACGCGCACTTGCGACCCACCCAGCAGCGGGTACAGGGCGGCGACAAAATCGCCTAGATTTTGTCGTCGGCCTTACCAGCACCGACCGTCATGCCCCTCGCCATGGCAAGTCCCCGAGCACGTCACGCCGTTCTTGCAGTTGCCCGTGGGCCCAAAACTCACCGTCACGCCACCGGAATACGGCGCGCCCGAAATGCTGGCCTTCACGGTGCGAATCCCGTCCATGTGCGTCGCCTCGCCCGCGTCCGGGTGGCAGTTGCTGCACGGCACGTTGTTCTCGCCGCTCAGGTGGTCGCCGTGGCGCTTGGTGTTCGGCTGGGCGGCGTGGCAGTTGCCGCAGCTACCCGCATTCCAGTTGCCGCCGGCCCAGTAGGGGGTGACCGCCGGAGCGCCGCCGCGGCCGTTGCTGTGGCAGACGCCGGTGCAGGTGCCGCGGTCGCTGGCGGGATTGCCTTGGGTGGCCGCGACGTTCCAGGTCATGGCGTTGGTGGCGTTGAAGACGGCGGGCGGCGCGGGCAGGGTGACGTCGCCGTGGTGGCCGGCAGTGCCCAGATCGGAGGGGCTCAGGTCGGCGCTGGGCACGTACTCCAGCGTGTGCGCGACGTTGCCGGCTGCGGGCACGGTGTGGCAGCGGTCGCAGGTAAAGGCCACGTGCGACGGACTCGCTGCCAAGTGCGGGGTGTGGCGGCCCACGGCCAGGGAGCCGTTGGTCTGCTCGTTGGCCACGCCGATCGACGGGTTGTTCTGGCTGGGGCCGCCGCGACAGAAGGTGCAGGCCTGCCCGTTGCCGCCGGTGCCGTTCGCCGGGTTCTTGCCGCGGCAGCCCGCGCCGTTGTTGTTGCACGACACGCCGGAGGTGCCGCCGCCGTAGTCCGCGCCGTGGCACCAGTAGCAGGTCGCCTACGCCTCGCCCAGGCCGCCGTCGCCCAGGCCCGCGTCGCTGGGGCTCGCGCCGCTGGCGGCGCTGATCAGCCAGGGCGTCGGGATCCCGTCGCCGCAGGCACTGGCCAGCAAAACCATGGCTATGGCAGGGACCAGCCGAGTCCGGAACATGGCGCCTCCGCAAGGGCAACGGGGCCGCGCGCGACCCATCGTGCCAACTGCGGCATATTCCGCTGACCGTGTCCAGGAAGCCGTAGCGGTTTCGCCACAGTCCTACATGTCGGCGAGCTTCAGCCCGTACGTGACGGTGAAGGCCACCGGCGCGTCGACGGTAGGCAGGCCCCGCAGCGTCTGCCAGCGCGACTTGACGCACTGCGCTGCCCCGCCGCTCAGGCCCTCGACCTCGACTTGGGTCAGCTTGCCCTCGGTGCCCAGGGTGGCCAGCACCTTGAACGAGGGCGGCAGCTCCAGGCCCTGGCGCACCGCGAGCTCGGCGCAGTTGGCCATCGCGCCCCGCAGCTTGTTCATGGCGGCGCTCAGCTCACCGCGCACCGCTTCTTGGGCGACTTGGAGTTGCGCCTTGACCACCTCGACGTCGCCGCCGCTGTCGGCCTTGCGCAGCCCGCCCGAGTCGTCCTTCTTGGCGCCGCTGCCACTGCCGCTGCCCGGGGGTGGCGACGGGGCCTGCGACACTCCGCCACCGACGTCGAAGGCCTTGACCACGCCCGTCTTGGCCACCTCGGCGCGCAGCGCGGCCTTCTTGGCGGGCGACGGCGCGGCCTTCTTTTCCGCGGCCTTTTCGGCCGCTTGCGGACCTTCGCTCGGGGCCGGGGCGGGCGGCGGCGCGGCCACTGGCGCCGGTTCGGGCGCGCGCACGGCACTTTCGGCCGAACCCGCCGCTTCGTGCTCGCTGTGGCGCCCGGCCGAGGCAGTCACCGTGGGTTCCGCTTTGTTGGCCAGCGGTTGCGGAGCAGCGTCGCGCGGGGCGGCAAAGGCGGCGCTCTGATCGACGCGCTTGCTCAGGCCGCCCTCCAGGTGCCACTGCGCCAGGTTGTGCAGCAGGCGGATCGTGACCGAGCCGCTCAGCGGGGTGGTGACCGTGTCGTCGGCGTAGACCGGCGCTTTCACAGTCAGGGCGCGGGGCTGCGGTGCGGTGGCGCGCTGGGCGGTCACGGCGCCTTCCACGGCCTCCACTTCGCCCGCGGGCGAGTCGCTGGCCGGCGGCGCTTCGGTCTTGCCGCAGGCCAACAGCGCCCCCACCACCAGGGTCCAGAGCAGCAGCGAGCCCAGGCTCGCCAGGCATCTACTTGTTTTGCTGTTCATAGGCACCATCCCAATCGCCGGGGGGCGGATCGCTCGCCAGGGTTTGCACGCGCTCGCGCAACACGGCCGCCGGGCCATCGCCAGGGGCGCGCGCCAGCAGCTGCGCCAGGGCGGCGTCGGCCTCGCTCCAGCGGCGCGCACGGTAGGCAACCAAGCCTGCAGCATACAGTTCGCGGCATGCGGCGTCGAGTGGGCAGGCGTCGCGGGTGCCCAGCAGCTCGAACACCCGCACCACCCCGCCGCGGCCTTTGACGCGCACGAAGTCCAACTCGCGGAACACGAATTCCGGCCCGGCCAGCTCCGGCACCCGCGGCCCGCACAGGATGGCGCAGTGGTACTCCTTGGTCAGCCCCTCCAGCCGCGAGGCCAGGTTGACCGCGTCGCCCATCACGGTGTAGTCAAAGCGCATTTCCGAGCCCATGTTGCCCACCGACATGGGGCCGGCGTTCAGGCCCACGCCGATTTCCAGCGGGGGCAGGCCGCGCGCCGCCCAGGTCGCCCGCAGCTGCGCCAGGGTCGCCTGCATCTGCAGCGCGGTGCGGCACAGGGCGTTGGCGTGGTCGTCCATCGCCAGGGGCGCGCCGAACACCGCCATCACCGCGTCGCCGATGTACTTGTCGAGCATGCCGCCCTGGTCCAGCACGATGCGGGTCATCGGCGTCAGGTACTCGTTCAAAAAGGCCGACAGCGCCTCGGGTTCCATCTGTTCGGAAAAGCGCGAGAACCCGCGGATGTCCGAGAACAGCACGCTCAGCTCGCGCCGCTCGCCGCCCAGGCGCACCCGCTCGGGGTCGGCCAGGATGCGGTCGACCAGGTGGCCCGAGACGTACTGAGCAAAAGCCTTGCGCAGGTGCGCCTTTTCGCGGCCCTCGGTGACCAGCGCCGTGGAGATCGACGCCAGCGACACCAGCACCAGCGAGGCCAGCGGCGCCGCCAGCTCCACGAGGTAGCCGCGCACGAACAGGACTTGCGCCGCCGCGAGCCACGCCGCCGCCAGGAACGCCCCGGCCACGCCCACCAGCCAGGTGCGCTTCTGCCGCACCCGCCGCAGCTGCAGCAGGGTCAGCACGGCGCCGCTCGCCAGCACCACCAGCAGGCCCAGCCAGCCCGGCGTGCCCTGCAACAGCCCGCCGTAGATGGCGTTGTGCGCCAGGGTCGCGTGGACCTCCACCCCCGGCTGGGCCGGCGAAAACGGAGTGGTCACTCGGTCGCGCGCCGCGTCGGTGTAGCCCACCACCACCAGCTTGCCGGCCAGCTTGGCTTGCGGCACCCGCCCGGCCAGCACATCGGCGGCCGAGAAGTAGGCAAACGTGCCGCTCGGCCCCAGCCAGCCCAAGCTGGCGATGCCGCGGGGATCCACCGGCAACACCCGATTGCCCAGCGTCAATTCGCGCGACCCGGCCGCGTAGCTCGCCGTCGCCGGCCGCTGCGGACCCAGGGCCTGCGAGCGCGCCGCCAGGGTCAGCCCCAACGGCAGGTAGTAGCGTCCGGCGTGCTCGACCACCAGCGGCACCCGCCGCACCGCCCCGCCCTCGTCGCGCACCACGTTCACGGCGCCGGCGCCCGCCGCGACCTTGGCCAATTCGGGAAGCGAGCCGTACACCTCGGGCTCCGCCCGCAGCGGCCGCATCCCCACCGGCCGGGTCAACACGGCGGCGTCGGCCACTCGCGCTCCGCGAATCCCGGGCGGTTCCGGCAGGTTGCTGGGCGCCGGGTTGTGCTCGCCGTCGTCGACGAAGAACAGCGCCGCCAGCAGCACGTTGCCGGCCCGCTGCAGCGCCGCCGTCAGCTTCTGGTCGCCGCGGGTGGCGTCGCGCACCGACCGCAAGGCTTGCAGCGCCGCCGTGTGGGCCGTCGAGGTATCTTCCCGTGCCAGCTCCAGGGCTTGCAGGGCCGCGTCCACCTGGGTCACGGTCTCGGCTGGCAGCACGTGCTCCGGCTCGGCAAAAAAGGCGTCGAGCGCCACCGTGCGCGGCTGGTAGCGGGCCAGGGCATCCAGAAAACGTGCCCAGCCGGCGCGCTGTTGCAACACCTCGGGGGCCTCGCGGCGCAGCTGGTCGTCAAAGCCCACGATGACGATGTCGTCGCCCGCCGGCCGCAGCGGTCCGCGCACGGCAAAGCGCGCATCTACCGTGTCCTGCTCCCACGAGTCCAGCGCCGCCAGCGTGTACAGCCCGCCTTTGTGCCCGGTCAGCACCGCCGTGCACAGCAGCGTGGCCAGCGCCGCCACCAGCAGCGGCCAATTGGCGGTGGCCGGGCGGTGGGCGGTGCGTGGGGCCGTGGGTTGTTTCGCCGTGGCCATGGGGTCCTCGCCGCCATTGTGGGCCAGCGCCGCCGGCTTGGCAACGGACTCCGCAAGTTGGGGGGCATTTTCTACTGTGCGAGTTTATGGACTTTTGTACAGCTCGCCGATCTGCGACGGCGCCACCCAGCCCTGCACCACCACGTCGCCGTCCACCGCCGCCACCACCCACTGCCAGCCGTTTTGGGTGTTGCCCAGTCGCGCCAGCCCCTCGCGCTTGAACAGCGCCACCGGCACCCCGTACTGCTGCACCACGGTCTGGGCCTTCAGCTTGTGGAGCGGCATCGCCGCTAGGTGCTGTTCCTGCAGCCGCCACGGGATGTTGGCATCGCCGCCGAGAGCGCCCAGGATCCCGCCCACGCCCAGGCCCCCTTCCGCGGGCACCACCACCGGCCGCGACGGAATCCAACCTAGTAAGTAGGGTCCGCCGCCGATGGCCACCTGATCCCAGCTCTGGCCGGCGTGCTGGGCCTGCGCCACCCGCACGGCGTCGAAGCCGTGGGGCGAGGCCGCCCGCTGCCACTGCGCCTGGCCGCCGGGCCGGTCCAACAGCGTCAGGGTCACGCCGCCGGGGATGTCGACGAGTCGCGCATCCTTTGGAAAGTCCTCGATATCCACCTCGCCGGCCAGCTGGCCGATGAACGGGTCGCTATCCGTGCCCGCATGGCGCGGCGGCGGCGGTCGGCGGCACAGGCGCGCGCGATCGATCAGGGCCGACAGCTGCATGCTTTTGTATTGCTGGGCATAGCTCACGCCCGGGCCGTAGGGCTGGTCCTGCACCACCACGTGCGCGGTCACCGCCAGCGGTGCGCCGGTCGCATCCGGGGTCAGGTACAGCAGATTGCCGTTTCCTGCATACAGATTGTCGCCCAGCGGGCCCGGCGTGCACACCTTGACCGCCAGCACCGCCGGCTCGGCCAGCGCCCGCACCTGTACCGCACTGTCGAACTGCACCGCCAGCCAGCCGCCGAACGGCGCCGTCCACAGCGGTCGCAGCGGCTTTTCGCCCGCCGGCCAGGCCGTCTTGACCGGTTTGCCCTCGCCGGTGGCCGGTCGCACCTTCAGCACCGTGTGGTGGGTGGTCCAGAGCAGCGGCGGCACCTGGCCGCGACCGGGGTCGTCGCTCACCTCGGCCCCGCTGCAGGCGGCCAGCCCCAGTCCCAGTGCCAGCCCCAGCCAGGGCCAGCGCGCAGCGTACAGCTCAGATAGCGTTTGCAAGATCATGATGTTGCGACGACCTGCCCCTTCTGCGCCGCATTGTGCTCGGCCAAGCGGAGAATGTCGAGTCCGCGCGCGCTCCTGCGGCGTCCGTCGGCCTCGCTTGGCACTTGACGGCCGCGCGGCTACGGCGCACTGTGGTAGTCCTGTCCGCCGTCCGGAATCCGCTTGGAGTCAGCCATGCTGCGTTCGCTACGCCTCGCCGTTTCACTGCCCTTTGCCCTGTTGCTCGGCCTTGCCGTGTGCGCCTCGGCGGCGCAGGCTGCCACTCCCAAGATCAGCGCCATCGAGGGCGTGCTGTCCGCGACTGGCGGCGGACCGGTCGCAGACGGCACCTATCCGCTCACGTTCGCCATCTACGCCGCCGAGTCGGGCGGCACGCCGGTGTGGAGCGAGGGTCCGCTCAATGTGGCCACGAAGAACGGCCAGTTTGCGCACCTTCTGGGCAGCAAGACGCCGGTGGATGCCGCCACCCTGTCGCTGGCCAATGCCTGGCTGGGCCTGCAAGTGGCGTCGGATCCAGAGCTTCCGCGGCGGCCCCTGGCGGCCACGGTCTATGCCCTGCGCGCGGCGGTGGCCGAGGGCCTGGACTGCTCGGGCTGCCTCAAGGCTGGCGTGCTCGACGCCGGGGTCCTGCAACCCTTTGCCAAGACGACCGATCTGGCGCCGTTTGCCAAGTCGGCCGACCTCGGCGCCTACGCGAAAACCAGCGACTTGGGCGCCTACGCCAAGACCAGCGACCTGGGTGCCTATGCCAAGTCCGCGGATCTGGCCGACTTCGTCAAGTCCTCGGCCCTGGCCAAGGTGGCCGGGACTGGCGACTACGCCGACCTCAGCAACGCGCCCGCCCTGGCCAAGGTCGCCACCACCGGCAACTACAGCGATCTGAAGGGCTTGCCGGTCATCCCCCAAGTCGGCAAGCCCTGCGGTACCGGCCTGTGGAGCAAGGGCATGAACAGCGACGGCAGCAATGCCTGCGCGGCCCTCAGCGAAAAGGACATGCCGCCAGACGGCTTGGACGAAGTCTCGAACGGCCTCATCAGCAACCAGTTCGTCGACGTGCAGGCCGGCACCAAGGACGTCGCCATCCCCGACGGCCTGGGCGCCGGCGTGTCCGACTCGCTCGTCTTCCCCGACGTGGGCCTGGCGCAGAAGATCTGGGTCACACTCACGGTGACGAACTCAGACTTGACCAATGTTTACGCAGAGGTCTATGCCCCCGGCGAGGTCACGCCCTACGTCCTCTACAACGGCGGCAGCACTGGCACCACCCTGACCGCCGCCTTCAACGACACCACGCCGCTCGTCGCGGGCGACATGAACAAGAACTGGCTGGGCCAGAACCCCAAGGGCAACTGGTCGATCACCGTCAAGGACAAGAAGTCCGGCGGCGGCAGCGGCGGCTTCGACGGCAAGTTCAACTGGTCCCTGAACTTGCAGACCCTGTCCAGCACGAAGGTGCAGGTGCA
>JACRCU010000359.1 GCA_016218865.1 Deltaproteobacteria bacterium
GGTCCTGCACGTCGAGCGTGTGCAGGGTGTCGGCGAGCTCGGGGAATTCGCGATCGAGGTCATGAGGTTCGATGTGCATGGTCGAAGGCTCCCAAGGGGGCGCCGGTCGCGGTCCAAGGCCGCGGCGGGTCGTGTTCGGCGCACTCCCGTTTTGCCGCACCCATGGAGGTGGCACATCCCTTGCGTGCCGCGATGGGTGGGCAATTCGAAGGTATGCTCGCCCGGATATGCCGGCAAGGGGCTTTGGGCCCCGGCGCGTCACGAGCGAGTCAGCGCACCTTGACAGTCACATGGCAAGCCGCAGGGCGCCTGGCATGGATTCGTAAGTAGCTGGAATCTGGCCAGGACTCTCGCCGTCCAGCTCGACCCACGCCGGCGGATGACCGTGATGCGGGCGCACCTCGACGCGTCGCGCGCGGGCCGTCCACACCTTGTTCGAGCGACCGGCCCGACCGCGGTAGCTGGCGATGCCGATGGCGATGGCGCGCAGCGGATTGGGCTCGCTCAGACCGACCACTTCCAGCAGCCCGTCGTCCAGGCGCGCATCGGGTGCCCACAACATGCCGCCGCCTTGGAAGCGCCCGTTGAACAAGCCCAAGTTGCGCAGCGCGTGCACCTCCCACGGACCGTCGTCCAAGCGGATGTCGAGCTGCCAAGGCCTGACCGACATGGCCCCGGCGATGCCTGCGGCGACGAACGGTCCGCCGCCGCTGCCCAGCCACTTCCAGTTCTCGACCCGCCGGACCAGGTCGCCGCTCTGGCCGAAGCCCACGGCGTTCAGGGCGGCTCGCCATTCGGGGCCCGTGTCGCCCGCGTAGCTGCACGAGACCAGGTCGATCACCCGCGGTTCGGCGGCAGCGATGCGGGCCAACTGGGCGTCGATCGCCTTGGGTAGTTGCAGCGTGCGCGCTAGGTCCGAGCCGGTGCCGCTGGTGACGAAGGCGAAGCACGCGTCTGGCGCGATCGGGGTGTGGCTCGCCGGGTCGAAGAAGCCCTGGATCGCCTCGAAATTGCTGCCGTCGCCGCCCACGGACACGACCCGTTGGGTGCCGCCCAGCAGTGCCGCGCGCACCAGCTCGTGGGCCTGGCCCGATCGCTCGGTCATGGCGACCTGAAAGTCGCCGAGATGTTTACGAAATAGTGGCTCGACCTGCGGCCACCGCCGCCCGGTGCGCCCGCGCGCCGACGCCGGATTGACCACGACCAAGGTTCGCATGAGCCACCTCCCGCACAGCGCTGCAACGTACCGCGGACCTTAGCATAGCTGTGCGACCGAACCTAGCCATGCTTGGCGCCGCTACTGTGCGCAGACCGCTTGATTTTCGCGGTTGGCCCGCTACCCTTCGCCCCCCGCGCTGTTGCGCGACAGGACGATCGACGTGGCCCAGCTCAAAGAAAAACTGTTGGTTCCCTCGCAGCGGCCGACGCTGGTGCGCGACTGCGCCAAGCTCATCGACGAAGAAGTCGAGCGCAAATCCGGACTTTCTGGCCTGGCCATCAAGGCGGCTTTCAAGACCGTGCGCGCCATCAAGCCGGCCTTCATCGAGTCGGTGATCGACGCGCTGCTCGACGAATGGGTGGAGAAGCTCGAAGGTTTTCACGGCAAGTGGCAGGAGGCCGGCGCCCAGGGCAGTTTTGGTGCGTATTGCTCGCGCGATGTGGCCGGCGTGGCCGAGAAGCTGTTGGAAGTGACCGATGCCCGCGCCCACAAGGCCGATCGCACGGTGGCGTCGCTCTACAACCGCCTGCGCCCCAATGCCAAAGAGCACGTGATTGCCGCCGTGCCGGGTCTGGGCCGGGTGGTCGACAAGAACATGGCGGCCTAGAGACCCGGCCAATTTGCCAATTCTCCGCGCTGTTCCTGCCCGGAAACCGGCGCGGCGAGTCGCTGTGGGCGCTCGCATGCGCCCCACGTGGCAGCTTGGGACTTGAGCGGGCTCAAGAGCGCGGAACGAGCGTGCAGCAATTGGGCAAGACCCTAGCCGATGCCGCACCGGTCCGGGCCTGACTGTGCGCAGACTGCGGCGCCGTGGCCGGGGCCAGTACTACAAACCCAAGATTCGCGTCGGGTTGTTGGGGCAGAATGGCTTGTAGTACTAGCCTTTTGGGCAGGAATAGGGGGCGCGCCGCTCATCCCCTTAAACTAGGGGTGCGACCCCTGCGTCTGCCCGCTGTCGCGGTCGGCTAGTACGTGCACAGGGACCGAACTGAACCCAATGCGTATTTGCGTGCGCACGTACTAGGCCGGAACGTCGGCCAGGGCCACCCGCAGCTCGACAATGGGAATGTCGCGGCTGTCGTCGGGGAAGGGATCGCCCATCTCGCGGCGGACTTCCAGGGCCAGGGCGATCGACTCGCGGGCGGCCAGCTCGGCCTCGGCCAGGGTGATGCCGGTTCCGCACACTTCGGGAAGGGCGGGCACGAACACGGTGTAGCCGCCACCCGGCTCGGGCAAGAAGACCGTGGTGTAGGTGTAGTCGCGCAGGGTCGCGGCCGTACCTTGAGCCGCCGAACCTTGGGCTGCCGAACCTTGGGCTGCCGAATTGGGAGTCGCGCTGGGCAGGTCCATCGTCTACGCCTCGCCGCGCCGGAATGCGCCATCGGTCCAGTGTGCGAACTCTCGCGGGCCGGGTCAAATCGGCAGGGTGCGCAGGTGTAGCTGCCTGCGCATTTGCGCGCGCGGCCGCGTTTGGCGGACAATCGCTGCTGGCCGCCAGGGGCGGCAGGCGGGCTGGCGTTGGCAGTACGTTGGACATGGCCAGACGCGGTGGACACGGCAACTCTGGGCCGCGCCGACACTTCGCGCTTTGTGGCGCTGTTTGGCGGTTGGGGGTTCCGGCTACTGGCCTTGGTGGCAATTGTGCCATTGGTGGCGCGCACTTGGGGCACCGACGGCGCGGCGCTGGTGCTCTGGGCCGGCATGGCCGAGGCGGCTGTCGCGGCCGTGATGCAGACCTGGGCCGGCGCGGTGGCCGCGCGGGTGCGGGCGCTGGTGGCGACGGGCGATCACGCGCGGTTGCGGCGCACCACCACCACGGCCCTGGCGGCGGCGGCGGTGGTGTCGGTCTGTCTGGCGCTGCTGGCCTACGTTGGCGGCCCGTGGCTGGCTTGGCAGCTGGCCAAGTACGCCCGGCACCCACAGGCCCTCCAGGGCGCGACCGGGTGGTTGGTGGCCGAGCTGGCCTTGCTGCCCCTGCTGATGACGAGTGCCGCGGTGGCCGGCGGCCTGGTCGGTCCCCGTCTGGCGGATCGCCTGCGCGGCTGGCTGGGGTTGGGGGCGGTGGCAGCCCTGGGCGTGACGGCGCCGAGCGCGGGCCTGGAGCAGTGGGCGCGCTTGAGTGCCGCCGTTGCGGCTCTGGTATTGCTGTGGCTGGCCATCGTGCTGGTGCGCCAAGGTGCGCTGCGCGGCGCGGGCCTCGCCTGGTCCGAGCTGCAGGCGCTGCTGCGCGCGGTGCCCGCGGTGCCCAGCGGTGCCAACTTGTGGAGCCTGCCGGTACTGGCGGCGACGCTGTTGCTCGGGGCGCAACTCGGCTTGGCCTCGCACTTTGCCGACCTGGCCCTGGTCGCGTTGACGGTAGCCCTGGGCAATTGGGGCAGCGATCTGGCCCGGCGCATGGCGCCCGAGGTCGACATCGCCAGCCCGAGCGACGACCCCTACCGCCTGCGCTGGCGCTTTGGCCGCCACTTCGACGCTGCCAACCTGGTGGCCGTGGGCATGCTCATCGTCTTGCTCTGCTACCTGGGGTTGGCGAGTCGCCTGTGGTTGGCCAAGTTGGGGCCCGTGGCGGCTCCGGTGGAGTGGCTGGGGCTGTGGGCCGGCGGCGTGGCGCCCAGCCGCGTGTTGGGCGAGCAGGTGGTGCGCCAGGACCAGGGTGCGCCGCGGCTTGCCGTGCACCTGGGCGAATTGGTTGTCGTGGTGGCGGCCAACGGGCTGGTCGGCGGCGACGCCACGGCCGTCATGGTTGCGGTGGCGCTGGCGGTGCGGTGGCTGGTGCTGCTCGCACTGGCCTTGCCGGCGATCTGCAAACACTTCCACATCTCGTACACCCGCATGACTTATGGAACGTTTTGGCGGTTTGCCTTGGTGGCCCTGCCGGCCAGCACCACCGGGCTGGTGTTCGCCGCCTTCCGTCCGCCGGTCGCCGGGCGGGAGTGGGCCCTGCAGCTCGCCATCGTCGGCATCCTGTACCTGGTGCCGGCGTTCACCGCATGGAACCTGCTGGACACGCGCCGCGACCGCAACGCCTGATCCCCAATCTGCCGGAAGCGCAGGCGATTTGCCGTTTGGGCCCGCGCCGCTTCAGCCGGCTTGGCGCTGCAGAGGACACAGCAACAGCGAGAACGGCCTTTGGCCCAGCTTGCCGAAGTCGACCAGCACTTCGCCGTCGCCGCTGCGCAGCACGGTACCTGCGCCGTACTTGGCGTGCCGTACCGCACAGCCCACCGGCCAAGCCGGATCCTCTGGCGGTGTCGGCTCGGCGGGCTGCACCAACGGCGCGGCGGACTCCGGCTGATCGGCAAAGCGGCACACCGCGGCGGGCAGAGCGAGCAACCACTCGCTGGGCATAGCCATCCCTTGCGCCATCGCGGGTTGCATGTGCCACGAGATCTCCAGAGTCTCGCGGGCCCGGCTCAATCCAACGAACAGCAGCCGTCGCTCTTCGGCCAGAGCGTCGGGGTCGGCGTAGGCGGCGGCCAGCGGGATGATGCCCTGGTTGCAGCCGCTCACCACCACGTGGTCGAACTCCAGGCCCTTGGCCGCGTGCAGCGTGAGCAATTGCACCCCGTCGGCGTCGGCGTCTGCCTGCGGTCCTTCGGCCTGCAGGGCCCGCAGGGCCTCTTGCCAGCTCGGGTGCTTGGTCCGGGCGGTCGCCAGCTGGCGCAAAGCCTGGCGCACGTCGCGCACATCGCGCGCATGGTCGCGGTGCGTCGGCCGCAGGCGCTGGCTCAGCTCCAACCGTTGGTACACGTCGGGTTGGTCCAGGGCGGGCAGGTCTTGCAAGTTCGCAAGAAAGGTAAGGATCTCTGCGCGCTGCCGCTGCAATTGGCTGCCGGCGGATCCCGGATTCTGCTGCAGGTGGCACCTCCAGAACTCCGCGGCGCTCGCGTCGGCCAAGGCAAGGCTGGCTGCCGGCTTGGGCTTCCCCAGCAGCTTGGCGGTGCCGAAGCCGTAGCGGTTGTCGATCAAGGCCTCGCGCAACCGCTGCGGCTCCCCGGGGCCGGCGCCCGCCAACAGGCGCAGCAGCCAGGCCGCCGCGGGCCGATCGTGCCAGCCGCCGCTGGGCGGGTCGGCGCACGGAACTCCCTGTTGCTGCAAGTGTTCGCGCACAGTGGCCAGCTGCCGGCGCGTGCGGGCCAGCACGGCCATCTGCCGGAACGGCGCACCGGCCTGGTGCAAGTGGGCGAAGCGGCGCGCCAGGTACATCGCCTCTTGCTGCGGGGTGTGGTGCTGCAGGACTACCGCCCGGCTGCCGGCCGCGCGGGTCGCCACGAGCGCGCCACCCTGGCCTGCGCGGCCGAGGGCAGCCTGGGCCGTCGCAAGAATCTCTGGTGTAGATCGGTAGTTATTTGGCAAAACGAACGAATCACATTGCAATCGTTCACTCAAGTCGTCAAAAACGTGTGGACTTGATCCGCGCCAGCCGTAGATGGACTGGTTCGGGTCGCCCACGGCAAAGAAGTGGTCGCTGCGCGCGGCCAGTGCCGCCACCAGCGCGACCTCGGCCGGCGCGCAGTCCTGCAGCTCGTCCACCACCAGCGCGGCCAGCAACGGTGCGCTGGCGCGGGCCACGCAATCGCCGGCCTGGGCAATCAAGTCCGCAAAGTCCATCACGTTTTGTGCTCGTTTCTCGTCGGCATAGCGTTCGGCCAGCTGGGCCAGGTCGTCGTCGGCCCGCATGTTGCCGCGCCGCACGGGCCGGCCTAGGCGCAGGGCCTCCAGCCGCGCCAGCCACTGCGCCGGGTACTTCACGTCCAAGTTGTGGCGGCGCACCAGGGTCTGCAGCATGTCCAGCGCGCTGTCTTCGTCCAGAACGCCGAAGTCCGCGCGCCAGCCCGTCGGCTGCAGGTCCAGCTCGCCCAGCAGCAAGGTGCGCGCCACGCCGTGCAGTGTGCCGAACAGCCGAAAGGCCCCGGCCGGCGGTGGCTCCGGCAGCAATTGGGTAAGCCGGTCGACCAGTTGCGCGGCGGCGCGGGTGGTGAAGGTGGTCACCGCCATCCGCTCCAGCGCCACCCCGTGGACGGTGTGCAGCCACAGCACCCGGTGGGCCAGCACGGCGGTCTTGCCGCTGCCGACTTGGGCGCGCACCACCGCCCGCCGCGCCGGTGCAGTGGCGGCCGCTAGTTGCCAGGGGTCCAGGCGCTGTAGACTGGTCGCCAGGGCTGGCAACACCGCACGGGCTTTGGCGATCATCGCCGCCAGGACCGCCGCATCGGGAGCTTCGGCCGTGGCCAGCAGCCCCAGCGCAGGCATCGGCGGCGCCGGCGTCGGCTGCGGGGCCTGCGCGGGCCCGGGGCCGGCAGAAACGGCCGCGCCTGCGCTGGCGCGCGCTTGTTCGCGGAGGCTTTTGCGAAGATCGCGCAGCACGGGTGCCCCTTGCCTGGTGATGGTCCGCGCCGCGCCGGGCCACGGTGCGTGGAGCCCGGACCCGCCGTGCGCCGCGCTCCGGATGCTAGTTAAGTGCGCTCGCAAAATTGCGGTGGGTTCGACTCCGGACCTGCGCACGTCCTAGCTGACCGCGACAGCGGGCAAACACAGGCGTGGCACCCAAGTCGAACGTGTGGGCGGCGCGCCCGCCACTGCTGCCAAAAAGGCTAGTACTACAAACCATTTGGACACCCCAACCCGACGTGAATTTCGGGTTTGCAGGGCTAGTTGATCGAGTCGTCGCCCGCCAGCACATAGCCGCTGGCGAGCACTTGGTTGGCTTCGCGCTCGGTGGCCGGCGCTTCGGTGGTCAGGTCGTCGTGGCGGCGCTGGACCTTGATCTGCTTGTGCAAAGCCCGCTCGCGCTCGTCGTTGCCCACTTCGACCGCCAGAGCGAAGTCTGCGGGCACGGCGATCACCGCCGCCAGATCGGCAACCAGCCGCCGGCGGGTATCGTCCTGCTCGAGCCATGCCGCCAGCCCCGGGCTGGTCAAGTGGACAACTAGCTTGCTGTCGCGTACTTCCACGCCCAGGACGCTGGCCAACACCTCGGCCCCCGGACAGCGGCGTTGCCGCAGACGGGTGCACACTTCGCGCCAGCGCGGCACCGTCTCTTCCCAAGCCAGCGGCGGAATCGCGGCGATTTCTGCGGCCGATACCGGCGGTTGCGCCCCCGGCCGCCGCAGCGCGCTGGGCAGCGGGATAGCGCGGTCGAAGTTCTGCAGCGCCCAGGCAATCAGCCGCTTGTCGCGCACCCAGTCGCCCACGCAGGCCGGGCAGCCCGACTTGCAGCGGCAGTTCTGTACCAGGTGGTTGGCATCGGTCAGGACCTCGGTCCAGAAATCGAAGGATTTGGCGGCATAGCCTAGTCCGCCCGGGTGGGCGTCGTAGCAGACCACGCCAGTGGCGGTGCGGCCGTCGTCGTCGTCGGTGTAGTGGAAGCTGCTGCCGCGCAGGTCGCTCGCCTCGGCCATCGTCTTCAGGCGCGCGCAGGCGGTGATGGCGTGCACCACGCCGCTCAGGGCGTCCTGCCGCTCTTGGCCCAGGGCGGCCAGCACGTCTTCGGGCACCTGCAGCCACACCGCCTCGGTCTCGAGCCGCAGCCGCAGGTGCTCGTGCAGGGCTTCGTAGCCCAGGTTCTGATGCGACTGGAATTCCAGCATCTTGTAGCCGACCACGTCGTCTTGTACCCGCACATCGCCAAAGTGCACACGACTGCGCCCACTGGCCTTGCTCTCTTGGGTCAGCAGCACGTCGATGTGGCTGCGGACGTCGGGCTGGGTGTAGAAGTGCTGCTCGACCGGCACCACCGTGGCCACGTGCCCGACCAGGTCCAGAGCCTCGACCTGGTACTGCACACCGTCGTGCAGGTACACCGCCCGCGGATGGGCCTCGCGGTAGACCTGCGGGCGGTCCATCTCGGTGATGGTGGTGCCCGTGACGCGGTTGACCAGCTTGAAGCGGTCCTTGTCCACGTTGCGCAGGCTGAATTCGCCGGCAGGGAAGGCACTTCCGCACCACTGCCACGCGCCCATCGCCTGCCGCACCTCGCCGGCCTTGGCCAGCACCGGCAGGATCTCGCCCAGGTCGGGGAAAATCGCGGCATCGTCGAGCGACAGGGGCAATTCCGCCGCCGCCGCCCGCACATGCGCAAGCTGGATCGCCAGGTTGTCGCGGTCGACCACGGCGTGCTCGGCGGGCTGTCCCACCAGCCAATCCGGGTTCTCGGCGATGTGCTGGTCCACGGGCGTGACGGCCAACAGCACGATCGCATGGGCCTTTTCTTGGCGACGGCCGGCGCGGCCCATCTGCTGCCAGAACGAGGCGCGGGTGCCCGGGAAGCCGCCTTGCACCACCACTTCCAGCGCGCCGATGTCGATGCCCAGCTCCAGGGCATTGGTCGACACCACCCCCAGCAGGCGGCCGTGCGACAAATCCTGTTCGACTTTGCGGCGTTCCTCGGGGGTGTAGCCGCCGCGGTAGCCGGCCAGCAGGTACGACTCGTCGTGTCCGGCGACCCGCGCCAGGCGATCGCGCGACTCCTTCAGCACGATCTCGGTCTCTTTGCGCGAGCGGCAAAAGGCGATGGTGCGGTGGCGCTGCTCGATGAGCCACGGCAGCAGCACCGCCATCTCGCTGGCGACCATCTTGCGTTGCTCGTTCTTGAGCATCGGCGGCTGCCAGAAGTGGATGACCTTGCCGGCCGACGGCGAGCCGTCTTCGTCGATGAGCACCATCTTGGCGCCGGCTTGGTGCAGGCACAGCAGCTCGGCATGCTCGCGGGCGTTGGCGATCGTTGCCGAGCTGCAAAGAAAAGTGGGATTCGAGCCGTAATGCTGACAAATTCGCCACAAGCGCCGCATCACCCCGGCAAAGTGCGCCCCAAAGGCGCCGCGGTAGGTGTGCAGCTCGTCGACCACGATGTACTTCAAATTGCGGAAGATGTGCGAGAACCCCTGGCGGCCATGGTTGGGCAGCAGCGCCGTGTTCAGCATGTCTGGATTGGTGAGCACCAGGTGCGCGCGATCGCGGATGCGGACCCGCTCGGCCGGTGGGGTGTCGCCGTCGTAGACGCCGGCATCGATGCGGGGGCCGCCCATCTGGTCGATCAGGCCGACGATGCCGCGCAGCTGGTCCTGGCTCAAGGCCTTGGTAGGGAAGAGCAGCAGCGAGCGCGCCGAGGCGTCTTGCAGCACCGACTGCAGCACCGGCAGCAGGTAGGTCAGCGACTTGCCCGACGCGGTGCCGGTGGTCACCACCACGTGCTCGCCGCGCTCCGCCGCCTCGAAGCCGCGCGCCTGGTGCACATAGAGCTGGTGGATGCCGCGGTAGCCCAGGGCCGTCTGCAGCTTGGGATGGAGCGTGGCCGGGAACTCGGCATAGCGGGCTTCGCGCGGCGGGATCTCGCGGGTGGCGACGATGCGGTCGGCATAGCGCCCCAGGTCCAGCGGAGGCTTGTGGCGTTTCTTTGGCGTATCGGAAGGTTGCGTGGGTTCGCTCATGCCGCCTTCTCCTGTTCGACCCCCCAGCCGCGCTGCGAATGTCGGGGTCAAAAGACCGGGCCTCACGCTAGCATGTCCTGAACATTTGTCTAGTACTATCGTGTCCCCATTCGGTGCAGTTGCGGTCGCAGATCGACGTTTGCGGCCCGGCCACCGATCCGAGTTCCACGGATTTGGTGTATAAGGTCGGCGCGCACCGCCTTCGGTCGCACTGCGAGTCCGCCATGTTCCCCCAGAAGCCCGCTCCCAAGCCGTCGTTTGTGCGCCTCGCCGACCACGGCGTCCGCCTGGGGCCGCTGCCCGAGCTGATGGTGTCGTTCGTCAAGCAGCGCTTTGGTCGACCGCTGGCCGCGCACAGCGAGGCGGTCGCGGCGATCTCGCGAAATTTTACCAGCGATCGCAACGAGTTGAGTCCTGCCTACCTGTCGTCGCCGCCGGCGCGCGCGGCCTATCTGGCCTACTACGCCATCACCGGCGCCGCCACAGTGCAGACGGCGCTGGAGCTAGCGGGGGCCTGGCAGAAATTGCCCAAGGATCGCCTGCGGGTGCTCGACCTGGGCGCCGGGCCGCTGAGCGCCAGTCTGGGGGTGGCGGCAGTGCTGCCGGCCAGTACGCGGCTGGAGGTGACGGCGATCGACGGGGTGCGCACGGCCATGCAAGACGGCGGGCAAGTGCTGGCGACGATGCGGCCCGACGCCGAGCTGACCATCCACGCTGGCAATTTGCGCGAGGGTCGGTTCTTGCACTCGGCGGCGGGGGGCGAGTACGACCTGATCCTGTTCGCCAACGTGCTGAACGAGTGGTCGGTGGGCTCGCGCAAGGCCATGACGCCCGGTGCGCTGGTCGAGGATGTGCTGTCGCGGCACTTGGCGCCGGGCGGTGTGGCGCTGATCGTCGAGCCGGCGACCCGGCACGGCTCGCACGTGGTCATCGAGGCGCGCGAGCACCTGATGCAGACCCTGGGCTGGCCGATCCTGGCGCCGTGCCGCGGGGCGACCCAGTGCCCGCTGGCGAATTCCCACAAGGATTGGTGCTTTACCGAGCGGTCGTGGACGCGGCCAGCGCACATCGTCACCTATGACGCGGCCATGGGGCACGAGCGCGCCACCTTGAAATTCAGCTACCTGGCCCTGCAGCGCGCCGAGCCAGAGGCGGGCGACGGCAAGCAATTCCGCGTGATCGGCGGCCCGATGCGCGATGCCGGGCTGCTGCGGCGCTACGTATGCGGCCCCGACGGTCGCCGCGTGGTGGAAGTGCCCGACCAGCAAGCACCCGCCGGTCTGGTCCAGGCCTGGCGCGGCGATCTGGTGACCTTGACTGGCACCCCGGGCGAGACCAACCGCCAGGGGCGCCGCGAGCCCGTGCTGCAACTGACCGATCTGCCGCCGCCTAGACCGCGCGCCCCCGAGCCCCGCGGCCCCGAGCGCGAGCGACCGCGACCCGGCTTCGAGGCCAATGCTCCGCACCGCGGCGCGCCACCGCGCCCGCACGGGCCGCGCCCAAGTGCGCCGCGGCCGCCGCATCCCCGCAGCAGTGGCCCGCGCGCCAGCGGTGCACCGCCGTCGCGACCCAAGAAGTAGTGCATTATCGGTAGGTTTATCGCTCGTGCGGGCAGCCGCCCGGCGGCACCTTGCCAGCCACCGCCAAGCCGAACTGCGACGTCAGCGGCACGGGCACCGGTCCATCGGCGGCGGCAATGGCCAGAATTCGGTGATTTCCCGGCGCCGTTGCGGTCAAGAGGGCGTCGCTGCCCAGGTCACCGCCCAGGCCGCGGTACGACCCCGCCGCGGCAGGACTGGCGGCGGCGGCGCTGGCTTCGGCCGCCAGATCGCCTTGCACGGCAATAGGTTGCCCGGACGACGGCGGGCCCATCGCCTCGGAAACCAGCAGGTACACGACCCGGCCGCGATCGCCGCCCAGCAGCGGCAGCGGTTTGCCGCGGCGCAACCATGTGGTAGCCACCTGGAAGGGCTGGCAAGGGGCCGGGCTGGCCGGCTCGGTCTTCAGGCCCACTTCTAGCCCATCGGGACCGGCAAAGCGCGGCGCCTGCTCGACCCACGGTTCGGCGGGCGCGTCGGGGCCGGCGACGGTCAAATCCACCGGCACCTTGGCCAGCGGCTGGCCCTTGGGCTGGAAGAGGAAGTACAGCAAGTGCCGACCGCCGTGGGGGAATTTGAC
>JACRCU010000362.1 GCA_016218865.1 Deltaproteobacteria bacterium
GCCTTCTGTACCTCCCTTGGCACTTCTGACGGCGTCGACCGTTGCCGGCGCTTTGGCAAGTACTGCGCCGTAGTTGGTGACCAGGTGATGCCATGCCCGGGCGCCCAGCAGTGCCAGGACCATGCATGCGTGGCCGCGCCGTCGCTCATCGGCAAGGCCTGCCCGGCCAGCGGCTGCGGTTACGGGCTGGACTGCCAGAGCGGTGTGTGCGCGACCGACTTGTGCGCCAAGTTGGTCGACAAGTAGCGATAGGCGCGACGCCTCCAGTAGCTTCTCGGACCAACCGGGCAGGGCGCATATCCCGCGGTGATTCCTGGGCGATTTTGTACCAAGTCTGTCCAGATCGGATCGGAGCCGCCGGCGATTCTCTAGGCCATGGCCGGGAATCTCGCCTAATTCTCGCTAGTTATCCATCGGGTCCGGCAGGCCGTTCCCGCGCGAATCAGGTGCGCTGCCTGTCAGCAGCCCACAATGATGGTGAACCTGGCGTTCATCGGGCACGGCCTTGCTGGCGGATCGGCGGGCTTCTGGACAACGGCCAGGTCGCCGCGCGCCATGGAGAACGTGTCGCAAACCCAGAATTCTGCCGTCGCCGTGGGCGACAAGGCGGGCAAGTCGACCACCTTCAGGGCCCGGCGAAGGGCCTCACTTGGGTTGAAGGTCTTGAAGTTGGGGCTGATCTCGCGCGTCGGCTCGCCGGGCTCCCGGGGGGTACGCGGCAGCTGCCTGGCGGCCTGAAACAGCGTCGCGACCAGGGGGTAGTTGCGCAGCCAATCGGTGTCCTCCACGTCGGCGATCGCAACCCCAGTCACATCGCCCGACACGGTGGTCACGGCGAAGCTGCCCACCGTCAGCGCTGCGCGATCCACCGAGTCGATGTCGTTCTGGCTGGCGGCGCGGAACATGGTCTTGCGCAGCAACTGGGGGTCGAAGCTGTTGAGGATGGTCCAGTCTTGCCGGCAGCCGCCGGTGACGCCGGCCATGGCGTGGGCGGTGTCGCGCAAGTAGCCGGCGTAGTACCAGCGGCCGCCGCTGAACTGCATGAAGACGACTTGGTTGCAGTCGAAAATGGCGCTCATTCCTGCCTCTTGCGGCCAGCGCACAGGGTCTGGCCGATTGCGAAGAATTGACAGCAAAGCAACCGGAGCGGTTGGCATGGGCCGCCGCGCCGGGACTTTTGGGGAACCGCCACAGTGCGCGTACTGATGCCCCAAGTCAATGGGGCGCGCTGGCGCGGGGCGAGGTTCCTCTATCCGGGACGGGCATGGCCAAGGACACCGCGCCAGGGACACCGTGCGTCTCGATAGGATCGGCATCGGGGCGGCCAGCACAAACGCCGGCCGTCCCTGTGCCGATCGCAATAGGATGACCATGGCCCATGATTGGGGAACTACGCCCGCTGGCACGGAAATCGCGGTTGTGCCAAGTCCGACCAAGTTGGAGCGGTAATCTTGGCGATTCTCCGGACCCGAGCCGGGGTGCAATTACAGAGGCACTTCGCTCGGCTCGCCGGTGCCAACGTCGTCCGGCGCAGCCTTGCCCTTCTTGCGGTTGGGCCTGGATCGCTGACCGAACCAGCTGACCAGCGACGGCAGCACCACCAGCGTCAGCGCCGTCGACGTGACGAGGCCGCCGACCACCACCGTCGCCAGCGGCCGCTGCACCTCGGCGCCCGCACCGGTGGCCACCATCATGGGCACAAAGCCCAGCATCGCCACTAGGGCGGTCATCAGCACCGGGCGCATGCGCTGTTTGGCAGAGTGCTCGGCCACTTGCGACCAGTTCATGCCGTCGTCGCGCATCTCGAGCATGGTCGACATCAGCACCACCCCGTTCAGCACCGCGATGCCCGACAAGGCGATGAAGCCTACGGCTGCCGACATCGAAATGGGCAGGTCGCGCACGCTCAGCGCCACCACGCCGCCCACGGCCGCGAAGGGCACGTTGAGCAAGATCAGCAGTGCTGGTGCGACCTTGCCGAATGTCCACAACAGGATGAGCAGGATGCCGACCAGCACCACCGGAATGACCACCGCCATGCGCGCGCGGGCGGCCGTGAACGTCTCGAACTGGCCGCCCCAGTGGATGCGGAAGCCGTTGGGGAACTTCACCACCTTGTCGACTTTGGCCTGTGCGGCCGCCACGACCTCGCCCAGGTCGCCGCCGCGCACATTGAAGCCGACCACCAGCCGGCGTTGGCCCGCCTCGCGCTGCACCGCGCCCGGAGTCTCGCGGCTGTATACGTGGGCGACCTGCTGCAGCTCGACCAATTGGCCATTGCGCGTGGGTAGTTGCGCGCTCGCCATGGTGTAGGCGCTGGCGGACTCGTTCAGGCGCAGCCGCACCGGAATGCGCACCGGACCGTCGTAGGTGATGCCCACGTCCACGCCGGTCCGGACCGCCGCCACCGCATCCAGCACTTCGCGCGACGACAGGCCCCATTGCGCCGCTTCCAGCGCCTTGGGCTGTACTTCCAGCAGGTCGACCGCGGGTGGCGCCAGAATCTTCACGTCCTCGGCGCCGGGAATGCCGGTGATTGCGTCGCGCACTTTCTCGGCCAGGGTCCGCAGTTGCGCCAGGTCCTCGCCGTAGATCGAGGCGTCCACGTCGGTCACCGAGCCGCCCACCAGCTCGTTGAAGCGCATCTGGATCGGCTGGGTGAAGCTGGCCTCGTTGCTGGGGTCGCGCTGGCGGGTCAGGGTTTCTAGTTGCGCAATCAGTGCCTCGCGGTCCAGGCCGGGCCGCCATTCATTGCGCGGCTTGAGCTTGACGAACACGTCGGCCTGCTCCAGGCCCATGATGTCGGTCGCCACCGCCGGGCTGCCCACGCGCGAGACGACCTGAACTACCTCGGGCACTTGCAGCAGCACCTTCTCCAGCCGCATGGCGTCGTCGGCCGCGGCCTCGATCGAGATGTCGGGGGCGCGGGTCGACTGGACCACCAGGTCGCCCTCGTCCAGCTGGGGCACGAAGCTGGTCCCGGCGCGGGAGAACAGCCAACCGCCCATGGCAAGCAAAACGAGTGCTAGAATCAGCACTTGCCATGGTCGTCGCAGCGCCCACGCCAGCACCGGCCGATAGACGAATTCGGCCAGGCGAATCAGCGGCGGCGGGCGATTGGGCACGTCGCGCGGGCGCAGCATCCACGACGCCAAGGCCGGCACAAACGTCATGGCCAGAACCAGCGAGCTGACCAGGGCAAAGATGACCGTCAGCGCCATCGGCCGGAACATCTTGCCGTCCACGCCTTGGAGCGACAGGATCGGCACGTAGACCAGGATGATCACGAGCACCGAGTAGAACACCGGGCGCGCCAGGCGCGTGGCCATCGCTTCCATGCGGGCGAACACCGGTTCGTGGACATCCACGTGGGTTTCGTCGTCGTGCCCGTGCGGTTTCAGGGCATGGAACAGGCCCTCGACCATTACCACCGCGCCGTCGACCAGCAGGCCAAAGTCCAGGGCGCCCAAGCTCATGAGATTGCCGGCAACGCCAATGTACACCATGGCGGCCGAGGCGCCGATCATCGACATCGGGATGACCAACGCCACCAGCACGCCCGCCCGCAGGCTGCCCAGCAGCAAGAACAGGACGGCCACCACCAGCAGACCGCCCTCGGCCAGGTTGGCGCCCACCGTGCGCAGGGTGCGGTTGACGAGGTCGCTGCGGTCGTAGATGACCGAGAGCTTGACGCCGTCGGGCACCGCGCGCGCCACAGCTGGCATGGTCTTCAAGATGTCGCGCATGACCACCAGGGCATTCTCGTCGCGCAGCATCTGCACCATCACGTACACGGTCTCGCCGCGGCCCGACCAGGTAGCTGTGCCGATGCGGGGCAGCGAACCCTCGCGCACTTCGGCCACGTCCGCGATGCGCACCGCGGGCTGGCCGGGCTCGGCGCGCACTACGGCCCCCGCCAGCTCGTGGGCTTGCTTGGGCCACGCCACGCCGCGCAGCAGCACTTGTGCCGACCCCGCCGGCACGCTTGCCCCGGCCGCGCTGCCGATCGCCCGCCGCGTGGCCTCGGCCAGATCTTCGAGCGTCAAGTGGCGTCGCGCCAATTCCGCTGGCCGTGCCACTACTTCCATAGTGCGCTGCCGGCCGCCCCAAGAATTGACCTCGACCACGCCCGGCACCGCCCGCAGCAGCGGCGCGATCGTGAGCTCCACCACCTCCAGCAGCTCGGCATCGGTGTGCAGGTTCGAAGTCACCGCAAAGTGGTAGATTTCGCCCAGACCGCCCGTCAGCGGTCCCAACTCCGGGGGCTCCACGCCCGGCGGCAGGGAGTCGCCCAGCAGCGCCAAGCGCTCTTGCACCACCTGGCGGGCGCGGTAGGCGTCGACGTCGTCGTGGAACAGCGCCGTGACCGAGCTGATGCCGTAGCGCGAGATGCTGCGCTGGCCGGCAAGGCCCGGCACGCCACCCAGCGCCGTTTCGACGCGGCGCGTCACCAGACGCTCGACCTCTTCGGGCGTAAGGCCCGGTGCGCGCGTCAACACCAGCACTTGATTGCTAGTCACGTCGGGCAGGGCGTCCAAGCGCAACCGCAGGCCGTACCACAGTGCGCCCGCCAACACGGCCAGGGTCAGGCCGATGACCATGCCGCGGTAGTGCAGTGCAAACAGGACAAGGCGTTCCATCTACTCGCCTTTGTCGGTGCCGCTGCTGTCGGCGGGGAGGGTGGCGTGGTCCGCCTCGGCAGCCACACGGGTGCCGGGCGGCAGGCCCTCGACCAGCGCCAGGGGGCCGACGATGGCCAAGACGGTTACCGCAAGCTCGCGCTGCTTCTCGCCATTTTGGGCAATCACCCACGCCTTGGCGTCGCGGCGGAGCAGGGCGCGGGTGGGTATCTGCACCACGTGCCCTGGCAGCCCGGCCACGCGCAGCCGGCCGCGCAGACCCGTCGGCAGGGGCTGCGGTTGCTTGGCCTCGTACCACGCCAGCAGCGCACCGTCGCTGGGATCCACGGCTGTGGCGGTGGGCGTCGCCTGCAGGTCGACCGCGGTGCCGTCGGCGGCGACGAACTGCAACTGCCCGTGGTCGGGAAGGGCTTGCACCAGCCGAACTTCCACGCGTCCCGCTTGGGGCGTCACGATCCGCGCCAGCGCCGTGCCTGGCTCGATCACCGCCCCGATCGCTCCGTCGACACTGTGCACCACGCCGTCGCTCGGCGAGCGCAGGGGCCACGAGCCGTCGCGGCCCAGGCGATGCGCATCGGCCAGGCTCAGGCCCGCGGCCCTGAACTGCGCCTCGGCTGCCACCTGCACGGCGACCAGGTCCGCGAGCTTGCTCTCCACATCGAACACGTCGGAACTCCGGGCCATGCCCAGGGATCGCTGGGTGCGGAGCTCGGCCAGCCAGCGCTTGTAGGCGGACTGGCGCTCGGCGCAACTGCGCAGCGTGGCGGCGGCTTGTACGAGCTCGGGCAGCTGCACCAGGGCGATGACCTGGCCCGCAGTGACGTGGTCGCCGGCCTGGACCGGCATGTCGAGCAGGCGCGCGCGCACGGGCGGCGTGATGACCGCCGCGGCCTGGGGCGACGACCGCACGATGGCCGGCACGTCAAAGAGGCTCAGGTCGCTGGCGGGCCGCGCCGGCACCCACCGCACGGCCGCGCTCGCGACGCCCATGGGGGCCGCAGTAGGCCCCGCCGGCGCGGGATCGGCCGCCTTGCCGCAGCCCGGCCCGGCCCACGCCGCCAGCACGGTCAGGACTGCGGCGCGGAACAGTCGCCAAGGCCGCTTCTTGTCTATCATTTCGACTCCATGGCGCCGAGCAGCAGCCAGCCACGTACCTCGGCCCACAGGCGCTCGCCGCGCACTTGCGCCAGCCGGCGCAGCACCTCGATGCGGGCGCGCCGGACGCGGATCAGGTCGACCACGGTGCCCGCCCCGCGGGCCAGCGCAGCCTGCCGTGCCTGGACCAGCGCGTCGACTGCCGGCAGCACCTCGGAGGCAAGAAGGGCTTCCGTTTCGCGGGTGTGCTCGATGTCGTGCCACATCACGGCCAACTCGTGCTCCAGCCGGTGGGCGGCGGCGCGGCTCTCGCCTTCGCTGCGGGCGGCGGCTTCGACTTCCCGGGCTTGGGCGCGCTCGCCGCGATCAAAGGCCGACCAGCGCAGCCCCACCGTGGCCAGAACCGCCAGGGCGCCGCTGGGATCGACCTGCAGCTGACCACCAAAAGCAGCCGACGAGCCGTGGGTTGCGGCCACCTCGGCGGCGCGGGCTCGGTCGGCAATGGCCTGCAGGCGCAGCGTCTCCACTTCCGGCAATTGCGCCACGCCCGCGCTTCGTTGCCGCCACGTCCCCGCATCGGCAGGCACCTGGGGGCGCGGCAGGGCGCCATCGGCGCGCGGCGGCGGCTCGGGCGCGACCTTGGCCGTGCGCGCCAGTTGACCAGCGGCGTCGCGCAGTTGCCCCTCCAGGCTCAGCACCAGCAGGCGCGCCTCGGCGGCAAACCACTTGGCTTCGGCGGCGTCGGCTGCGAGCACGGCCCCGCGCGCGGCCGCGTGGGTCACGGCGTTGGCCAGCTCCACGGCGGTCTGGGCTTCGGTTTCGGCCAGTTGCAGCTGGTCCTGTGCCGAGCGAGTACGGATCCAGGCCTCGGCCACTTCCAGATTGGCCTGCAGCAACTGCTGCCGCACCGCGTTGGCCAGCACCGAACGCTCGCGATCGGCAGCTTGGCGGCGGACCTGGCCCAAATCCGCCAGGCTCCAGCTCTGGGCGGCGCCGAGCAGCAGCGACACCCCCGGACCGGGCAGACTGGGGCCTGCGGCGGCACTGAGTTCGGGATTGTAGGGCTGGCGGGCGATGTGCTTGTCGCCTTGCTGCCTTGCGGCCAGCGCGGCCTCGATGGCCTGTACGGCAGGCGCCCCCGCCGCCGCCAGCAGCGCCTGGTCGAAGCCAATCGCGGTAGCCAGAGAGGGGGCGAGCAAACAGGTGAGCGCAAAAATGGAGAGGACCGCCTTCACCCGGCCAGGGTGCCCGCGCGCGTTGCCTGTAGCTTGAAGGGAGTCTAAGAACATTCTCACAATGGCCGGGAGCGGCGCGGGCCGTCCAAGTCTATGGGTGCACAGGGTTATCCGACTCACTGCGTTGGCTGCCGAGCCGCCGCGGCCACCCGCGGCGCGGCATCAGTCGTGGCAGCAAAGCACGCCGCCTTTGTCGGCTGGGCCAATGGGCGCGCCGTCGTACTGGCACGACTGATTCTGGCAGGCCTTCTTGGTCACGTTCGCGCCTTCGTTCAGGTCGCTGGCGCCGCTGCCCAGGCATTGCCAAGGGCCCAGGTTGGGCTCGGCTTCGTTGAAACCGCACGAGTTGGGCTTGGTGCTGGCCATGACCCGATCCAGCGGGCCGCACTTCTTGTCGGCTTGCAGGGCGGTGCCCAGGTTGCCGCAGCCGAACACGTCGTTGAAACCATCGCCCCAATTGCCGCAGACGCTGCCGTTGAAGCTGGGCTGGCGGATGGCGAAAAACAGCGACTTGGGCTTGGCATCGGCCGGAGTGGCGCCGGCGCAGCCGGTGGGCGACTTTTGCGCCACTTCTTGCCAGGTTTTGCAGATGTGCCAGCCGGCAGAGCACAGGTCCGGTGCGGCGCAGCCCGAGCCGTCGGCCTTGCTGCCGCTGTTGCCGCCCTGATGGTTGCAGGTGGGGGCGACACTGTCCGGGGTGATGCCGGGCTTTTCCCAAGCGCCAGCGCAGCCTGCGATTTGCGGCCAGGCCGCCTCGTCCAGGAAGCCCTCGCGGGTACCATCGGCGCAGCCGATCTCGGCCTTTTGCGGCGGGTAGACCGCGGCACTGACGCTGGCCACGGCGGCGACGCAGCTGACCACGCCCGAGTCGTCCCAGACCTGCAGCTGGAACAGGTATTGGCCGGCCACGTCGGCGAGGAAGGTGACATTGGCGCTGGTGGCGTTGGGGGCAAAGCTGCCCGCGCCGCCAGCGGGAGTCTGGACGCTCCAAAGCCATTTGGTCACCGTGGCCTTGCCCTGCCCGAACGAGCCCGCTGCGGTCAAGTGCAACGTGGTCCCTGCGTTGACGCTGCCGCCCTCGGCGACCTGGATCTTGGCCACCGGGCAGGGTTGGCTGGTGGGCGCGCAAGCCGGGTTGGGTGGGCAGCCCTCGTTGACCAGACCGTCGCAGTTGTCGTCGACGCAGTTGCCGCAGAACTCGTCGGGCGGGAAGCATGGGCCCCATTCTTTCAGGCACTTGCGCAGTCCGGCCGAACCGCAGGCCGTGACGCACGACTCGATGGTCAGCGGTTTGCACTCGTAGTTGAAGCCGCCCTTGGCGTCGCTGGGAGACGCGTCGGCGCCACCGCCGCTGTCGGAGGCGGCGTCGGCCACAGAAGTGCTGTCGCTGTCCCCTGTTGCGCTGCCATCGCCGGCGTCGCCCGCGCTGTCCTGGCCCGCACCGAACGACACATCCGAGCTGGCGTCGCCGCTGCCGGCGTCGGCGGTGGTCCCGGTCGAGGTTGTGTCGCTGCAGCCGGCCGCAAGCGCTGCACACAGCGCAAGAATCGTCAGGGCGCGCATGGCTTGACCTCGATGACGGCGTTGGTGCCGCCGTAGCCGTCGGGCACCTGGTTGGGGTTGTTGGTGTCGGTCTGCCACTTGCCGTCGACCAGGAATTTGTACTGGTACACACCGCTCGCCAGCGTCTTGACCAC
>JACRCU010000360.1 GCA_016218865.1 Deltaproteobacteria bacterium
CGCCGCTCAGCTCCACGTCCGCGGGTGTTTTGCCGGCGCCGCGCAGCTCGGCCACCACCGCCTCCAGGGCGGGCCAGCCCAGCTCGTCGAACACACCGGCCTTCAGAACCTGCTGCAGCAGCGGCGCCACCGCCACTGTGCGCAGCTTGTCCAGGGCCTCTGGGAACTCGGCAAACAGCTCCGGATTCGTCTTCTCTTCAAGGACTTCCAGCGCATCGGCACAGCCCAGCAGCGCCCCCTCGGCCAGTTCGCCGATGTGCTTGTCCAGCCACGCGGCCCGGCCCGCGCGCAGCGCCACCTTGCCCCGCGCCGCCTTCTCGAAGTCTTCGTCGCCAAAGACCCGGTCCAGGGCGGTGAGCAGCAGCGGCCCAAAGCGCGCGTCGGCCACCGTCCGCGGCAAATCCTGAGCTGTGTCGCCGTCTTGCGCCCATGGCTGCAGGTCGATGCTCAGGCCGTCGTAGTCGCCCAGCGGGACGCCGTGGGTCAGCGCCAGCTCCACGAAGCGCGCGTCCAGCTCGCCGTACCAGTGGTCGTCGTCGTCATCGCCATCGACCTCCAGCGCCAGCGGCACGCCGTCCGCTGCCAGCCGCGCCGCCAGCCAGCCCAGCCAGTCGCACACGAAGCGCGGATGCTCCTCGGGCCAGCGCAGCAGCTTGCTCAGCCACGCCGCGGGTTTGCCCTGGGGGGCTTGGTTCAGCCGCTCGCGCCCGCCGCAGTCGACCAGCAGCGCCGACCACTGCTCGGCAAAGGCCGCCTCGTCGCTCACCTTTTGCGGCTTGGGCCACAGGTCCAGCAGCTGTTGCACCGTCTCGGGCCTGGTCGCGCACAGCTTCTTCAGCGGCGCCTGCCAGGCCTTCCACACCTCGGCCGGGGCGCGGACCAGCGCGGGTGCATGCAGAACCTGAGTGATGAAGCGAAGTTCCTCGGTGTCGGGGTCGAGCTTGGCGGCCTTGGCCAGCCCGCGCAGGTCCTTGGCCATGCCGGCCCACGGGGGCATGCCGCCCAAGGTCCGCTTGAGGCACAGGTGGGCAAAGGCCTCGAACGCCTTACCCTTTTCCTGACTCTCCAGCAACGACTTGCCGTAGGCAGCCAGCGACTTGGCGGTCAGCGCGCCCGCCAGCGCGAACTCCAAGAACGCCTCGGCGCGCACCTCTTCGACCACCTGCAGTCCGTACTGCCGCTCGGACTCGCGGGCCTTTTCGAAGCACTGCGCCGCGTAGGTCCGGTTGCCCGCCGTCAGGAACAGCCGCGCGCACTCCTCCCAATAGCTGGGCAGAAAATGCGGAGTGCTGCGGCCCAGTTTCTGCGCGATCGCCACCAAGGCGTCCTTGGCGTGACCGGGCTTGCTCTCCATCCGCCGCGCCGCCTTCTTCAGCTCCTGCACCACCGCCAGCGCGTAGCGGGCGTTCTTGGGGTCGTGCAGCAGCGCCCAACCCGGGAAGCCGGGAGCGCGCCGCCGCGTCAGGGCCAGGGGCGGCGTGGCGCCCTGCTTGGCAAAGCCCAGGGCCTCCATCTCGGCGTCGCCGCCGGCCACCAACCCCTCGGGAATCAAGCGGATCACCGGATCGGTCAGCGCCGGGTGAGCAAACGTGTGGGCCGCCAGCTGGTCGGCGCCGTCGGTCTGGACGTGGAGCGGCAGCAGCGCCCCGGCCTGCAGAAGTGCGGTGGAATCAAGCATTTTTGTCCTCCTCGCCTTCGACGTGGCGGGCCGCGTAGATCGCCGCAGCCATGCGCAATCCCTCGGACCACGCCACCGGACCCACTTCGCCCAGGTGCAGCCCGTTGGCCTGGGCATCCACCCACACCAGCTCGCCAGTCTGCGTCTCCCACTCGGGGTCGCCGTCGCCGATCCAGTAGCGCGCTTCGATGGGTTGCCCGTTCTCGAGCACCTTGCACACCGCCGACCCGCCGCTGACCCGGTAGCCCGGCTTGGTGCACTGCGCCAGCGCGTGCCGCAGCTCCTCGAACTCGGCGTCGGCATAGGCGTCCCAGCTCGACTCGTCGGCAGGCAGGTCGGCCGGCCGCACGAAGGTCTCGCGGAACAGCTGCGGCAGCCCCTGGCTGAGCCCCAGCTCGCCCAGCAGGGCCCGAAAGTCCGCGAGCTCCGGCAGCAAAATCGGGTGCGGGATCAGCACCGTCTCGCTCTGCAGCCAGCGCGTCTCGCCGTCCAGGTCCACGATGCCCAAGCCCTTGTCGGCCTGGGCCGCCCGCAGAATCCCCGCCGCCAGCAGGTCGGGGCTGCCGTCGGCGGCAATTGGCGCCACCACGGCATTTTCCAGCGCCGCCCGCCACGCCGGATCCGGCCACACCGCCGCCAGCACGCCGCGCGGCACGGGCAACGAGCGCAGCAGCCACGTCTCGGCGGTCGCCAGGCACTCGCCGCGGTGGGTCGCCAGCCAGTCGCGCAGCGCCACCAGCGCCTCGGCCTGCTCGCTGTCGCGCAACTCCTTGGGCAGGCTGGTCAAAACCTTGCCCTTGGCGTTCTTGCACAGCAGTTTGTCACCTTGCAGGGCCAGGCTGTAGCCGTCGGCCGCCGGCAGCCACATGGGTGCATCTGTCGCCATTGCCTACCACACTTGGGCGCGGAGCTGCGCTGGAGCCGCGATTGTGGGTGCGATTGGCGGCGAGGGCAAGGTGGTGGGCTGCCGATGCGCGGCGCTCCAATTCTTGGGCTTCACCCGTCCATCTGTGCTTCAGGCTTGTTGGGCACTGTCCAAGCTTTGTCGAAGTGCCCCCGCTGGCCGCCGAGGCCCCAGAGTCCGCGCCTCAGGCTCGGTACTCGAACTTGGTACTGGCCACGCTCCTCAGCCGACGCGCTGGCCAGCTGGACGGGCGCCGCAGTTTGGCGAGCAAGCGGGCGCACTTACCTTCCGGCTCAACCGCCACCTGCGTCGAGGGCGGCGGCTTCTTCGTGGTCCAATCCGGCGCCTCGGTCACCATTTAGGGCGGCACCGTCAACAGCAGCGATTCCACGGGTGCCTATGCCTCTGGCGGCACGTGTACCCATTCTAAACCTACGGAATCTTCACGACCTTCTTGGCCTTTGGGGTGAACGCGAAGCCATTGCCGACAAGACCCATGTTGTTTGCCCCCCAACACCACACAGTGCCGTCGGTCCGCAAAGCGCAGGTAGCTGACGAGGCGGCCGCCACTTCGGCCACCTGGTCGAAGGCTGGGGCGGGCAAGTCGCCGTTCTGGGTGCCGGTCTGCCCAGAGTTCGTTGAGCCCCAGCAGTAGAGCAGGCCACCGGCCTTGAGGGCGCACATGTGCGTCGGTCCAAGGGCAACCTGAGTGGCGTTGAACAGGCCGATTTCCAGAGGCGTGGTTTGCGGTGAGCTCGCCAAGGCGGTGCAGGTCTTGCCGTCGCACTTGCCCCAGCAGTACACCGAGCCCGAACCCGCCTTGATCGCGCATGTGTCAGATCCTGCTGCAAAGATGGAGGAAAATCCAGAAACGCTTGTGATGGCAGCGGGGGACGTCTTCAACTTGCCGCTGCCGGACTCGCCGATCCCTAGCTGCCCGGCGCTGTTGTCGCCCCAGCACCATGCGCTTTGGTCCGAGAGAACTGCGCAGGTGTGACTGAACCCGCTTGCGGCGTAAAGGACGGGCTTGGCAAGGGGTACCAGCTTGGGCGCGACAGGCTTGACCGTCACCTTGGTCCCGTCGCCCTGCTGCCCGTAGGTGTTGGTGAAGCACCAGCACTCAAGCTGCCCTGCGCTAATTCCGCAAACGCAGCCGCCATTCGCCACAAAGTCGACCTTGCCGTCAAATTGTACCCCGGGTGGACTCCACCCGAAAAGGGCCTTGCCTGTCGAGGTCAGCCATGCCGGGTTGTAGGTGCCAAGGATCACCTTGGCGGCGTCGCCCCGGGCAGCAGCGAAGACGGACGGCTCGCTCACAGAATATTCGCCCCAACAAAGGGTCTTGCTGGACTCGGTCACCAGGCACATCTTGTCATACGCGGCTGATAGCGAGATGGCCTTGTCGACAGAGTCGTAGATCTTGAGGGGGTTCTTGACGTTGCCCATCTGGCCTGCCCCTAGCTCGCCGTTCAAGTTGCGGCCCCAGCACCACAGCGATCCCTCCGTGTCGATGCTGCAGCGGGCGGACTGACCAGCGCCCACGGCGACGCTGGGGGCTAGGTTGCCCAGGAGGTTGGGCTTCGCGTTCGAGGCAGTAATGCCAATGGTTCCTTGCACGTTGTAGTCGTTCACACCCCATGTGTAGACCGCGCCGGCCGTGGCCACCGCGATGCAGCCGTCGCCGAACGGCGAGCACGCCAAGTCCTTCACTGCCTCCACCAGCGCAACCGCTTCCGGCGCGTGCACGCTCAGCTGTGTGCCGTTGCCCAGCTGGTACGTGGCGCCGTAGCCCCAGCAGGCGGCAGTGCCGCCGCTGCGGCGGATGCATGACACTGCCAGGCCGAGCGCCAACTGGGCAACATCCGCCAGATTCTGCACCTTAGACCACCCAGCCTGCTTGGTCCCATTCGGGTCTAGGGCCAGCTGTCCGTTCGAGTTGCTTCCCCAGCAGGCACAGCCACCGTCTTTGAGGCGAGCGCAGGCGTGGTTCCAGCCCACGTCGACCTCGACCGCGTTGGCGCTGCCAGCTACCACGACTGGCAACCAGCTGTATTTCTCGGAACTGTTGGGATAGGGAATTCCTACGTTGGCAGCGCCGAGCTCCCCGGTCGCGTTGCTGCCCCAACATGCGACCTTGCCCGAAACGAGAACGGCGCAAGAGGTGGCGCGTCCGCAGGCGACGTCGACTGCGGCTTCGGTCAACGTCACCTGGCTCGGCGACGCGACGTACACGCTACCCCCGCCCAGCAACGCCTGACCCACGATGCCGTAGTCATTCCGGCCCCAGCACCACACCTTGCCCGTGCTGGAAAGGGCACACGCGGACCCGCTGCCCACGTCGATCGCCACGATGTCGTTGAGGCCTTGGATCTGGGTCGGCGTGGGCGTGTCGCTGATCGCCAGAGGGCTGCCCAGGATCGCCCCCTCGCCCCAACACCACACGGTCCCGTCGTTGCGCAAGGCGCAAGCCGTGTACTTCCCCATCGCTACCTGCACCACCTTGAACTTGCCGGAGCAAACACCGCTGGAGCAAGCAAGGTTTTGCCCGCAGGCTGTCCCGTCTTGCGCTGGCGCATGCTTGCAGGTACCTGGCGCGCAACTGTCCACGGTGCATTGGTTGGCGTCATCGCAGTTCATGGCGACGTGGACACACACACCTGAATTCGTATCGCATTTGTCGCTGGTGCACGCGTCATCGTCCGCGCACGAAGTCCACGTACTTGGCGAGCAAGCGCCGGCGCTGCAGTGGTCGCCCACCGTGCACAAGTCGCCGTCGCTGCAGGGGATGGAGTTGGCCGAGTACATGCAACCTACGGAGTCTTCACAGGAGTCATCCGTACACGGATTGCCGTCGTCGCAACCCAATTGCGGCCCCGCCAGGCATGCGCCGCCCTGGCACGCGTCGCCGCCGGTGCACGCCGAGCCATCGCTGCATACCGCGCCATCGGCGACCGCGGCGGTCTCGCACTGGCCGGTCGCAGGGTTGCAGGTCGAAATTTCACACGGCACGTCCGTCGTGCACGTCGTCGGGCACGCGAGCCCCTGGACCGCCGCATCAGGCTCGACGTCTCCGATGGTATCGACGGGCGGCTCGCCCGCGTCTGTTTCACTTGCGGTATCGACAAGTTGAACCTCGTCTGCACTCTCCTCGTCCGGGTCATCGGCCGATTCGCTCGCGCTCCCGCTGTCGCCTTCCGAACCTGGGGTGGCGACCTGAAACGGAGTGCGCAGGCGCTCGAAATCGGTGCACGAGAGCAGGGCGACGGCGGCAACGGCGGACCATAGGACCTTCGGTGTCTTCACCAGGCGCCAAACATCCGCAAACCCAACGCGCCTTGACGATCGCGGCAACACGCACATCGGACCCTCCTAGCGCAGACCATCCAGGCTCAAACCAAATTCGTCCAACTTGGATCGGAATCCTGGGCAATTCGCCGGGCCCGACGCTGGGGCCCCATCTGATTCTCGCCAGTTGCCAATCGGGTCCGGGAAGCCGTTCCCGCGCGAGCCACGTGGGGTGCATGTCAGAGGCAAATTTTCTGAGGCATCCGGTGTTCTGGTCGGTCGCGTGACTCTAGGTCCATGCCGGACCGCCGTCAATGTCCGCCTTTTCGCGAATAGCCGAAAAAAGGCCGCCTTGCGACGGATGCTGTCACCGCCGCAGCCACAATGGCCAGCCTGTGCAAGAAGCAGGCCCAGAAGTGCCGCGACAACGCTCGCCAACAGGCCTTGGGCGTGCGCAAAGCTAGCGCCAATCGCACCATCGGGACCATTGCCGCCCCAGCGACATCGATCTACGCTCGACTGTGGCCGGAACCGGAACCGGAACCGGAACCGGAACCGGAACCGGAACCGGAACCGGAACCGGAACCGGAACCGGAACCCGAACCGGAACCGGCACCAGGGGCCCCCACGTGCCCGAAGGGATGGGCGAGTCTGGTGGACTCGGCCACGTGGGGACCGGAGCCCGAGCCCGAACCCGAACCCGCCCTGCAAGCTTTGGAGCATTGCCCACGTGCTCAATGTTCAAAAGCTCGCAGCGCCCGCCTGGAGCACCATGACCACCGCATTGGAACCGGTTGCCCCCAAAGACGAATACGCCGACCTGCTGGCCGAGCTGAACCTCTTGTCGCGCGAGATGCTGCTGGCCTTTCGCCTGCAGGCCGGCAAGGTGTTCTTGGACCGGTTCTTTTCCGGCAGCGCGCACGCCTATCGGGACAAAAGCCCGCACAAAGAAGCCACGTTTGTCGCGTTTTCCACCGCCTGCAAGGTCGAGCTGGCCGAGGTAGGGATTTCGGCAAACCTGGCGCGGCAGTGCATCTTGGCCCACATCGCGTGGGAAGGCTTGCCGCCCGGCGTGCGCGACAGCCTGAAGTTCAACCACGTTGTGGCGCTGGCGCGGGTCGAAGAGCCCAACACCCGTGCACGCTTGGCCTTTGACGCGACCCGCCAGGGGTGGTCGGTGGTCCAGCTGGAAGATGCGATCGCCCGGGCCGACGACGGGCACTACTACGACACCGATCCGGACACCGCCGGCACTCAGCCGCCCGCGCCCAAACCCGCGCCCGCAGTGGCCTACCAGCCCGGCCGTTTGGTTACCCAGTTGGCCAAGTCCGGGCGCGAGCTGAAGGAGTGGCGGGCCGCCTGGGCCAGCGTGGATGCCAGTAGGCTGCGCGGGGCGCAGCGCCAGCGCTGCCTGGCTGCTCTGCAAGAACTCAAGGCGCAAGTCGCGCAGCTCGAGGCCGACCTGGCCGCCGGCAAGTAGCTTCAAGTCACCCATTCTTGCATTTTCGTGTGCCAAAGGACTTGTTATGCCGAATGAATCCGTAGTGACCCGCAACCATGGTGCGCCCATGCTCCACGTGGTTCGCCGCAGCGGCGCGCCCGTCCTGCTGGTGGCGCCCCACGCGACCGCCCCGCTGGGCCCGGCGACCGGCTTCGTCCAGGCCGACTCCGAGGTCCAGACGCAATTTGCCGCCCACGTCGCCGAGTGGCACGACGCCGGTAGCGCCGAAGTCTTGGAGGCATGCGGAGTTGCTTTGGGTGCCACCACCGCCCGCGCCGGTCTGCCGCGCGGCCTGCTGGACCTGAACCGCGGCTGGCGCGGCCGGGTCGAGGAGCAGGAGACGCTGTTCGGCAAGGGAGCGGTCGACGGCTGGGTGGGCGAGCGCCTGCGGCCCGGTGCGCTAGGCGAGCTGGAGGGCATGTACCGCCGCGCAATGGCGCAGTTGCGGCAGGCGGCCCGCGGCACGCGCGGCATCGTCGACCTGCATAGCTACGGCGAACTCGGCTCGACCTACGACCAGCGCAACGGCGGGCGGCCGGTGCGGCGGGCGGCGGTGGCAATCGTCGACTCGGTGCCGTGGCGAACCGCGCGGCCGGTAGGGCTGGCCCGCCTGATTCCGGGGGACTTGCGCGGGCTTCCGTGGCCGCTGCACCGCCTTCTGGGCGAAGAGCTGGCCACCGCCGGTCTGGCGCTGGGGCCGCATCCCTATCCCAGCCAGGCCCCGTGGACGCTGTCGGGCCGCTACCTGGCCGAGCGCTGGTTCCAGTGGCTGGCGGCGACGGGGCGACTCCCGGACGCGACGGCCGAGCGCCTGGGCGAACTGGCGTGGAGCGACGAGCAGCATGCGGATCTGGACGCTGCAGCAGGCGGTGCTGCCGTGCAAGACCTTGAGGGCGTGGCGGAATTGGCCAAGATCACCCAGGCGTGGGACGCCCAGGCCAGCCAGCTGGCCGAGCAGTTCCTGGCCGAGACTGGCGCCTTTGCCACCACCGTGGAGCTGCGCCTGGACCTCGTCGGCCAAGCCGAAGCCGTGGGCGCTGCCGTGGCGCGCGCGGTGGCGCAGCACCTGGCTACGTAAGTTCGCTAAAAGACAGGCAGCCGCCGCAGTACCGCCACCCCGTCCGGCTCCACGCGGCAGCCCAGCGCCCACACCTGCACCCCGGCCTGCTTGGCCCGTTCCAGCTCGGCGGCGTACTCGGGGTCGATGTGGACCGCCGCTGCCACCGAATCGGCGTCGTCGCGCTGCACCACGTAGAGCTGCGCGGCCCGCCCGCCGGCCTGGACGTGCTCGGCCAGCCGCTGCAAGTGCTTGCGCCCGCGATCGGTTTTGGCATCGGGGAACAGCGCCCGTGCGCCCTGGACCAGCGTTGCCGACTTGACCTCGATCGCCCACGGCGCCGCGCCATCGACCCACAGATCCACGCGGCTGTCGTCGCCCAGCGGCTGTTCGGTCTTGCAGTCGACCGCGTCGCCCAGCTCGGGCAGCCACCCCGCCCGCACCGCCGCCGCGCCGATGCGGTTGGCCAGCACCGGCAGCACGCCGCACCAAGCCCCGCTCGGCACCTGCAGCGCCAGCAAGGTATACCTGAGTTTTCGCGCGGTATCGGCACCGTGGTCGCCCAGCAGGGCCGCGCCGCCGGGGTGCAGCAGGCCCGCCATCGAGCCGGTGTTGGCGCAGTGGGCCACGCTCGCGCTGCCGTCGCTCAGGCGGACGTCGGCAAAGAAGCGCTGGCGGCGGCCGACAAACGTAGCGGCCACGGCGGGCGCCGGCCAGGGGATCAAGGTCGCATCGGTCATGGAGAATTCCTGCCCTGGCGCGGATCAGCTGATGTGGAGGGACTGCGTGAACGCCCACGTGAACCAGAGCAACAGCGGCACCTGGGCGGCCAGGGCCAGGCGGAACCGGTGCCCCTCTAGAACCTGCGCCAGCACCAGAAAGGTGGGGAACAGCACGCTCATGTAGCGGCCCGAGGCATCAAAACCGGTGAACATCACTAGCAGTGTCGACAGGGCGGCGTAGGCCACCAGCCCCGGCGACAGCTTGCGGCGTCCCAGCACTACCACCGCCAGCGTGCCAAAAACCACCAGCAAGTACACGGCGTTCTGGAAGCGCAGGGTGTGCGGCACGTCGGCATGGCGCAGCGAGTTGAGCAGGTCGATCAGCCGCCGCAGCCCGGGCCGCTTGTCCCACACGGTGGTGTAGGTCTGCAGGAACGGCAGCGGATGGCCAAAATGGGTATGGAAATAGCCCATCAGCGCCACCAGCGGCAGCGGGGTGACAAAGAACCAGCCCAGGTTGCGATCCAGGCGCGGCCAGCGCCAGCCACTTCCTTCGGTCCTTTCGGGGAGTTGCTGGGCCACGTATTCGACGAACAGGCCCACTGCCACCAGGAACCCGACCGTGCGGGTCACCGCCGCCAGGCTCGCCGCCGCGCACGCCAAGGCCCAGCGCCGCTGCCGGCCCCAGGCAAACGCCCACACGCTCAGGCAGAGGAACAGCGACTCGGTGTAGACTGCCGAAAAGAATAGTGAAAACGGGAAGATCAGCCCCAGCCAGACGGTGCGGCGCGCCACCGCCTCGCCCCAGCCGTCGGCTGCCAGCCGCCACAGGCCCAGCAACGCCAACCACAGGCACAGCAAGTTGAAAACCGGCGCCACGGCGGCAAAGGCCGCGTCCTCGCCCAGGCTCGCCACCAGCGGCCGGTACAGCAGGCCCACGGTCCATGAGTACAGCGGAAAGAAGTTGACGTTGCAGGCCTTTCCCGGCGTGAACAGGTAGCCGTCGCGCACGATGCTGGCGTACCAGCCGGCGTCCATGCGCGACCAGCCGTCCAGCAGCGGCAGGCCCGGCAGCGGACTCCAGATGCCGGGCTGGGCGGGCGACAGCGCCGTACACAGCCATGCCCACAGCAGCAAGCCCAGGCGAGTGCTGAGAAAAGCTGGGGCCACCGCCCGCCACGTGCTCGGGGGCGTGCTCATGCCTGCGCCTCGTCACCGGGCGCCACTGCCGCCGCCATGGCGAGCGCCGCAAGGGGAAAGTGGTAGTAGTTCCAAAAGGCTTGCTTGTTCAGCGCCAGAAACGCCAGCAACACCGTCGCCACCGCTGCGGCAAAACCCGCCGGAGTCCGCGGCGCCCGCCACAGGTTCACCGCCACCGCCCCCAGCGCGAGCACGAAGGCGATCCACACGCCCACCGGCGGCTTGCCGTCCGTCGACCAGGCCGCCAGCCAACTCAGTGAGTCGGGTCGGAACGGCTGCAGCATCTGGAGCGTTACCACGCTGCGCCAGAACGCCTGCGGATCGGCCGCCACCGCCGGCAGGTGCAGGGCGAGCAGCACAAGGGCGGCCCGGCCAAAAAACGCGAGCGCCGCCTTGGGTTTCCACAGCTCGCGGTCCAGGAGCAGCCCCAGCGGTGCCACCAGCACCAGGTACTGCTTGGTGCCCAGGAACGCGCCGAAAATCCACGGCAGCCACGCCGGCTTGCGCACCGCCGACCACAGCACCGCTGCCAGACCCAGGATGACGAACGGCTCGGTCCAGGCCTGCTCGATCAGGAACAGCGTCCGCGGCGTGGTCAGCAGCACGGCAATGGCAAGCAGAGTCAGGTGGTTGCGCGCCGTACGCCACGCCAGCACGCCGGCAGCGACCAGGGCCAGCCAGTGGGCAAAGCGCACGTCGCCGGTCGCCAGCGCCACCGGACACTGCAGCCCCAACAGCAGCGGCGGGTAGATGTAGCCGAACTGCAGGCGGCCGCCCACCACCAAACCGGGCGAATAGAATGGCGTATCGTCGGGGTACGGGCTGGCAAAGGTCATCGCGTACGGGTTGTGCCCGCCGGCCAGCGCCGCGCAGCCCTGTTGCTGGAACTCGAAGACGTCGATCTCGGGCCGGCCGTCCCAGCGGACGAACCACAGGCCGGCCAACAGCAGCGCCGCGAGGAAGCCCGCGCCCGCCAACGTACGGCGCTTGGGCCCGGCCAACGTCAGCGCCGCGAACGCCACCGCCGCCAGCACCAGCAGGTGCAAAGTGCCCATATTCTGACGCGGATACAGCCAGTGCTTGCCCAGCGGCAGCGTCAGCCACTGCGCCAGCTGCACCACCACGGCGGCCAGCGCCAGCCCGGCGGTCCACTGCGGCAAGGACCGCCACGCCACCGTCAACCGGCCCCAAGTCGCCAGGCCCGCCAGCAGCAGGGTCATGGCAACCCAGCGCAGCGCCAGCGGATCCGGGCGGGTCCCGTCGTAGATGCGCAGCGCCTGGCCCAGGCACACCGCCGCCAACAGCCACAGCAGCGGGGCAAGCGGTTGGCGATGGGGCTCGGGCGCGTGGTGCATGGGGCAAGTGTCGTTCCGCCGTGGTGTCGGCGCAAGCTGCGGCAGGAGCGGGCAGGCCTATCCGGCCAACACCACCATCGCGCC
>JACRCU010000369.1 GCA_016218865.1 Deltaproteobacteria bacterium
CCCTGTACGCCCTGCTCGCCCGGATCGCCCTTCTCGCCCGTGGTGCCGGTGGGGCCAATCGGGCCCTGCACGCCGTTGGCGCCCGCAGGACCGGTGACACCAGGGTCACCTTTGTCGCCCTTGTCGCCCTTTTCACCTGCGGTGCCAGGGGTGCCCGGGGTGCCGGGCTCGCCGGGCTCGCCTTTTTCGACCTTGTCCCCCTTGACGCCGGGTTCGCCCTTGGGCCCCACATCACCCTGCGGCCCTTTGGCGCCCGCTGCGCCTTCGCATGCCGCGCACAGCAAAAGGGCAAGCGCGGCGGCAAGTGTCTTGAACTGACTGACATTCATGAGAACCTCGTCTTGGGCGGGCGACATCGCCCCGGCCCGGCACGCCTTGGCGTAGCAGGAAGCGTGCCGGCTTTGGGTCGGGCGGGGGCACCGCAGACAACTCCAGCGTTTGCGTAATGTTAAGCGTTCATGAAGCTGGGTGAGGCGACGCAGTTGTTCCCGCAGCTACCCAACTGCCCGGTGCGGCTGTTTCGTTTGGGTAACATTTGCCCCCAAACCTGGCGCCCGCCGCCTCGCATCGCCGCGGTTTTGGGCTGGCGTCTGTCACAGCTATGTCGCGCCCGCGCGCCGGCCGGAGCGTCACCGGTTTGTCGCGGGGGATGGCCATGTGGTCCGTGGATCCCTACCATCGGCGCGGGGGACCCCGTGCAACCAACCTTCTTTGCCAGTTCCTTTGGACATTGGCTGATCCGCGCGCTGTGGTTGGCCGGCGTGGCCGCAACGGCTGGGGCAGTCTGGTGGGTGTGGTCCAGCGATGCGGTGCCCACCGTGCCCCTGTACGAAACGGGCAGCCGACCCGTGCCGGTGCGGCCAGAGGGCAAGCCACTCCGCGTGCTGGTTGCGTCGATGGTCTCGCCGCAGTCGACCCTGGATCGGTATCGGGAACTGGTGGCATTGTTGGCCAAGCTGGGGGGTCGCCAAGCGCAGCTGCAGCAGCGCAAGAGCTACTTCGACGCGAACACGGCCATCCTCAACGACGAAACCGACCTGGCCTTTGTGTGCACGGGCGCGTACGTGCAGATGTCGCGGCTGCCGCGGGCACCCCAGCCGATTGCGGTGCCGGTGGTGGGCGGCGAGACCATCTACCGGGCGGTGCTCATCGTGCGCAGCGACGACTCGGCCGCGGATTGGCCGGCCATTCGCGGGCGCAAGATGGCCTTTGTCGACCCGCTGTCGCTGACGGGCCACCTGTGGGCGCGCAACTACCTGCACCAGCAGGCCACCACCGAAGAGGCCTACTTCGCCAGCACCATCTATGCCGGCAGCCACGACCGCGCCATCGAGGCGGTGGCCGATGGCCTGGCGGATGCCGCGACGGTCGACGAGTTGGTGCTGCGCGGCCTGAAGCGGAGCCGCCCGGACGTGGCGAGTCGGGTCAAAGTCATCGTGACCTCGGAGGGTTTTGGCATCCCCCCGGTGGTCATTCCGGCAGCGCGGCCCGCCGCCGAGCGCGAGCGTTGGACGGCGGCGCTGCTGAGCTTGCACACGACCGAAGAAGGCCGGCGAACCTTGGCGGCGCTGAACATCGACAGATTCGTGGCACTGCCGCCCGGCCACTTCGAGTCGGCGGCGCGGATCATCGAACCATGATGGCCAAGGCCTGGAACACGCTGACCAGCCGGGTATTCGCGGCGGCCTTGTTCGCGACGCTGGCGTTTGGCCTGATATCAGGCGTAGTTACGCGGGTGTGGATGATCGGCGAGTTGCGCAGCCGCATCGCCGAGCACGCGCACGCCATCGGCCGCGGCATGCAGGCGCAAGCGACCGAAGCTGCGGCGACCCAAGACGAGGTTCGCTTGCAGGGGCTGTTGCGCGCCACCCTGCAGGCCAACCCGCACGTGCGCTACCTGCTGGCGTTCGACGCGAAGGGAGCCTTGATTGGCCATTCGCTAGAGCGCTCGCCGTCCACGCCGTTCTTGCAGGCTGTGGCTGTGCCGCGCCACGCGTTGGAGGCCGTGTCGGTCCGCACCGAGATCGGCGTGACCCACGACATCGCGGTCGCGCCCGAGCGCCCCGGTCAGGTCGAAATCCACGTGGGCGTGGCCGAGGCTTGGCTGGGCGACGCCATCCGCGAACTCACAATTCTGTTTGGCGCCGCAGGTGCGGCCGGGCTGGTCGCCGGTGCGGTGGCAGCGTGGGCCATCAGCCGGCGGATCGCGCTGCCGCTCCAGACGGTTGCCGACGCAGCCCAGGCCATCACCGCGCAGGCCGGCAAGCTCGGCCAAGACGAGTGGGAGCCGCCGCGGGCGCTGCCCGAGCTGGCCCAGCGCTCGGGGATTCGCGAAGTCGATGGGCTGTCGGCCAGTTTCTTGCAGATGGCCGACACCCTGCACTCGGCCTCGGCCCAGCTGCGCGCGAGCCGCATGGCGCTGGCCCGCAGTGAGCGCATGGCCGCGTTGGGCTCCTTCGTCGCCGGGACCGCCCACGCCATCAACAACCCCTTGGCCGGCGTGCGCGCCTGCCTGGAGATGCTGGGCGAGGCGAACGACTTGGGGCGCACCCGCCGCTACCTGGCGGTGGCCGACGAAGGGCTGTCGCGGGTCGCCGATCTGGTGCAGCGCATGCAGCAGTATGCCCGCGCCGGCGGCACGAAGCACCAGGAGCTGGACTTGAACCAACTTGTTCGGGACAGCCTGGCGATCGAGGCCCTGTCCGGCGGGCGGCCCGACCAGCCGCAGGTGCAGGTGATCATGGCGTCGCAGCCGGCCTGGACCCTGGGCGACGCAGCCGAGCTGCTCCAGGCCCTGGAAGCGCTGCTGACCAATGCCGTGCAGGCGTCGCCTCCGGGCGGTCAGGTCACGGTGGGCGTCTTGCGCGAGCCGCGGCGCGTGGGCATCCAGGTGACGGACCAGGGTCCAGGCGTTGCCCTGGCCGATCGCGAGCGCGTTTTTGAGCCGTTTTTCACCACCAAATCCGAAGGGGTGGGCACGGGTCTGGGCCTCTGGGTAGTGTGGGGCGTGGTCGAGCGGCACCGCGGCGAGGTCTGCATCGACGACGCGCCGGGCGGCGGCGCCCGCGTGTCGATCTGGCTGCCAACGCGTCCGAGGGAGGCTACCGATGCCGCTTGATGCTTGCTGTGCGGGCTGTTGCGCGGTCCTGATCGCGGAAGACGAGGCCACCCTGCGCATCCCGCTCCAGGACTTCTTGGAGAGCAAGGGCGCGCGGGTGACGGCCGTGGCCGACGGCGCAAGCGCCCGCCAGGCGTTGGCCCGCAGCGATTTCGATTTGGTGTTCACGGATATCCGCATGCCCGGCGCCGACGGCTTCGAGGTGTTGCAGCGCGCGCACCTGCAGCCCAGCAAGCCGTCCGTCGTCCTGATGACCGCCTATGCCGACGTGGATGCCGCGGTGCGGGCCCTGCGCGAGGGTGCCTACGACTTCTTGACCAAGCCGTTCCGCTTTGCCCAAGTCGAGGCGGTCTTGCTGCGCCACTGCCGCGAACGGCGCCTGCTGCACGAACGCAACGATCTCCGAGCCGAACTCGACGGCCGCTTCGATCCTGCCGACATCGTGGCGTGCTCCAAGGCCATGCAGGCGGTGGTCGACACGGTGCGCCGCGTGGCCCCAAGTCAAGCCAGCGTAGTGTTGGCGGGCGAGACCGGGACCGGCAAGGAAGTGCTCGCCGACCTGCTGCACCGGCTGTCGACGCGGCGCGAGGAACGGCTCGTCAAGGTCAATTGTGCTGCTATTCCAGACGGTTTGTTCGAGAGCGAGCTGTTTGGCCACGAGCGCGGCGCCTTCACTGGCGCGGTGGCGCGCAAACGCGGTCGCTTTGAAATGGCCCACGGCGGCAGCTTGTTCCTGGACGAGATCGGCGACTTGAGTCTGGCGGCCCAGGCCAAGCTGCTGCGCGCGATCCAAGAGCGGCAGTTCGAGCGCGTGGGCAGCGAGACGTCGATCCAGGTCGACGTCCGCTTCATCGCGGCCACCCACCGCGATCTTGCAAAGATGGTGCAGGCCGGCACGTTTCGCGAAGACCTGTACTATCGGCTCGCCGTGCACACCATCGCGGTGCCGCCGTTGCGCGAGCGCGCCGCCGACCTGGCGCCGCTCGTCGGCCAGCTGCTGCAGCGGGTCGCCGCGCAGAGCCATCGCCGGCCACCGGCGGTGCCCCCCGACCTGGTCCAGCGCCTGGCCGGGTACACATTCCCTGGCAATATTCGCGAGTTGAGCAACCTGGTCGAGCGAGCCAGCAGTCTGTGCGACGGCGACACCCTTGGCCCAGAGCACTTTCCAGCGCAGGTTCTGGACGCCGGGCCGGCCAGGACGTCGCAGCACAGCGGTGAACCATTCGCGACATTGGCGGCCGCAACCGCTCGATTCGAAGAGGACTACATTGCCCAAGCGCTGCAGCGAACCGGCGGCAAGCGTTCGGAAGCCGCACAGCTGCTGGGCGTGTCGCGCAAGACGCTGTGGAGTCGGCTCGGCGGCGGACATGCAGGGGCCGGCGAGGACGAAGAAGCCTGACTGGTCAACGCGTTTGCGACCGGTCCAGGTGCCCGATGCACGGCGCAGTCGCCGATCTAGCAGCAGCTCCGCTTGGCCGGTTTGACCGCCTCGATGGTTGCCGAGGCCACGTAGTCCTCCACGCCGGAGCCGGGCAGCCAGCCGGCGATGAAGGCGCGGCTCTCGGGCTTGACCGTCACCCGGATGTCGGCAAAACCGGCTTGCGCGAGCAGCTCTTGCAGGGTGTCCACCTGGGCCGCGCCCGATACGCAGGCCGTCAGCGCGCCCATGTCGCTGGCCAGCGGCTCGGGGATCGGCTGGGTGGCCACCACGTCGGAAATCGCCAAGCGGCCACCGGCCTTGAGCACGCGGAAGGCGTCGCGGAACACCGCCGCCTTGTCGGGGCTCAGGTTGATGACGCAGTTCGACAGGATCACGTCGACACTGCTGTTGGCGACCGGCAGGTGCTCGATCTCGCCTAGGCGGAATTCGACATTGGTGGCGCCGACTTTGCCGATGTTGGCCCGCGCCTTGCTCAGCATGTCGGGGGTCATGTCCACGCCGATGACGCGGCCGGTCGGTCCCACCTGGCGCGCGGCCAGGAAGCTGTCGAAGCCGGCGCCCGAACCCAGATCCAGAACGGTCTCGCCCGGTTTCAGGGCGGCGATCGCCTGCGGATTGCCGCAGCCCAGGCCCAGGTTGGCGCCGTCGGGCACTGCGGCCAGGTCGTCGGCCGAGTAGCCCAAGGCCAAGCTGGCGTCGGCATTGGGATCGCTGCAGCAGCTGGGCGCGCAGCACGCGCTGCCGCTGGCCCGGGCCACGCTGCCGTATTGCTCGCGCACCGCCGTGCGCACCTGATCGTGGGATACGGAATTCATGGGGGTTCCTCTAGGGTTGATGGTAGGAAGCGAGGTCGTCGCACAGGAATTCTTCGATGCGACCGCGCAAGGTATCGCGGGCGCTGCGGAAACGTGCCAGCAGCTCGGCGCGCGTCAGGTTGGGGTCGCGGCTCGCCGGGTCCGGAATCGGCCAGTGCAGCCGCCGCGCCCGACCCAGGAACACCGGGCAAACCTCCTCGGCGCACAGGGTAATCACGGTGTCCACCGTGGCTGGGTCGACGGTCTGTACCGACTTGGAGTGGTGCGCGCCCAGGTCGATGCCCAGCTCGGCCATCACCTCGACCGCGTAGGGATTGACCTGCGACGGCTCGCTGCCGGCGCTCTGCACGCGCGCACGGTCGCCCAGCAGCTGCCGCGCCAACCCCTCGGCCATCTGGCTGCGCGCCGAGTTGGCCACACAGAGGAACAGAATTCCGTGTTTGCTGCCCACAGTTACGCCCCCTGTGCCGGTGCCGCGAAGTAGCGATCGCGCGCCCACAGCGCCACATGCACCAGCCCGATCAGCACCGGCACCTCGACCAGCGGCCCGATGACGGCGGCAAACGCCGCACCGCTGTGCAGGCCAAAACTGGCGATGGCGACGGCGATGGCCAGCTCGAAGTTGTTGGAAGCCGCGGTGAACGACAGGGTGGCCGCCTGCGGGTAGCTGGCGCCGGCGCGCTGGCTCAGCCACAGCGACACAGAGAACATCGCCACGAAATAGAGGAGCAGCGGCGCGGCGATGCGCACCACATCGAAGGGCAACTGCACGATCGCCTCGCCCTTGAGCGAGAACATCACCACGATGGTGAACAGCAGCGAAATCAGCGTGATCGGGCTGATGCGCGGCACAAAGTGCTCCTCGTACCACGCGCGGCCCTTGGCGCCGACCAGCAACCGGCGGGTCAGCATGCCGGCGGCAAAGGGAATCCCCAGGTAGATCGCCACGCTCTGGGCGATGTCGGCCATGCCGATGTCGACCACCGCACTCCGCAGGCCCAGCCAGCCGGGCAGCACCGAGGCAAAGAACCACGCATACACCGAGAAGAACACCACCTGGAACAGCGAGTTGAAGGCCACCAGCCCGGCGCAGTACTCGCGGTCGCCCTTGGCCAGGTCGTTCCACACGATGACCATCGCGATGCAGCGGGCCAGGCCGATCAGGATGAGCCCCAGCATGTACTCGGGCTTGTCGCGCAGGAACAGCACCGCCAGGCCGAACATCAGCAGCGGGCCGATCACCCAGTTCTGCAGCAGCGACAGGCCCAGCAAGCGCTTGTTGGCAAAGATCTTGCCCATTTCCTCGTAGCGGACCTTGGCCAGCGGCGGGTACATCATCGCGATCAGGCCCACCGCAATCGGGATCGAGGTCGTCCCCACGCTCATGGCCTGCAGCGACCTTGTAGGCCCCGGCAGCCGCACGCCCAGCAGAATGCCCAGGGCCATCGCCGCGAAGATCCACAGGGTCAAGTAGCGATCCAGGAAGCTCAATTGACGCAGCAGCGCGGGCGGCGGAGAAGGTGGCGACATGGGACTCCGCGAGCGCGACCGGCGACTCATCGTAAAATTACGATAGGACTGTGCGGCCGGGCTGTCAAGGCGGGTCGGGCCCCCACTTGGCCCGGTTCGCTGCACTCGCCCGGTGCACCCGTCGCACATGACGGGCTCTGGCGAAGTCGCTATCCTTGGCCCTGTGCACAACAGTGAGGCGCGGTTCGGCGGACCCGGCCCGCGCGCTGCCAGAGGTGACCCATGCACTCCCCCGCGCTCCAAGTACCCTGGTCGGCGATCCTGACAAGTCTGCTCCTGGTGGCCTGTGGCCAGGATCCGGGCAGCCAGGCCAACGGCGACGTGGCGGCCCTGGTGGACGCCGCTTCCAACGGCGATGCCAGCGACACGGCCGCGGTCGACGCGGTTGGGCCGGGCAGCGACGGCGCCGACACGGCGAGCGACGGTCCGGCCGTGGATGGGCAACCCAATGACACTACAGACGATACTGGACCCGAGGTGGGCGACCACGACGCCAAGGCCAGCGACACCCAGGTGGTGGTCGGTTGCACGGTCGATGGCGATTGCCCGCCGCCCGGACCTTGCCAGGTAGCCGCGTGCGGCCCGGCCGGCCAGTGCATTGCGCTCGCCGCCAGCGAAGGCGCGCTCTGCGACGACGGCAACGCCTGCACCACCAAGGACCTTTGTGCGGCGGGCGCGTGCGGCGGCGCCGGCACCTTGGCCTGCGACGATCAAAACCCTTGTACAGTAGACAGCTGCAACCCGATCTCGGGCTGTATCAACCTGCCCGCCGCCGCCTCGACCGCCTGCGACGACGGCGATGCCTGCACCGCCAATGACACCTGCCTCGCCGGCAAGTGCCAGCCCGGCGCGATGATCTGCCAGTGCCAGAACAACGCCGACTGCGGCAAGTACGAAGACGGCAACCAGTGCAACGGCGCGCTGTACTGCGACAAGTCGGCCGGCGCGCCCTACACCTGCAAGCTCAACCCGGCCAGCGTGGTGGTCTGCGTCACCAGCCAGGACTCGCCGTGCCAGAAGAACACCTGCGTGCCGGCCACCGGCGAGTGCAAGCTGGTCGTCGCGCCCGGCAACACGCCCTGCGACGACGGCGACAGCTGCACGGTGGGCGACTTCTGCGAGCAGGGCCTGTGCCAAGGCGGCAGCAACACCTGCTACTGCAAGAAGGACGCCGATTGCGCACCCTTCGAGGACGGCAACCTGTGCAACGGCGCGCTGTTCTGCAACAAGGCCACCAGCCAGTGCCAGGTCAACCCGGTCAGCGTGGTCAGCTGCCAGACCGTAGACGACACCTACTGCCAGCAGAACCTGTGCAACCCCAAGGACGGCAAGTGCTACCCGATGCCCGTGCACCAGGGCAAAGCCTGCGACGACGGCAACGCCTGCACCCCCAACGAGACGTGCCAAAGCGGCGTCTGCAGCACCGCCACCAACACCTGCGAGTGCCAGAGCGACGCGGACTGCGCCAAGAAGGACGACGGCAACCTGTGCAACGGCACGCTGTACTGCGACGTGGCCAGCAACCACTGCAAGGTGAACCCGGCCAGCGTGGTCGTGTGCGACACGGCGGACGATCCTGCTTGCCTGCAGACCACTTGCGACCCCAAGACCGGCCAGTGCGCCCCCAGCAACCTGCCCAAGGACGGCACCGCCTGCGACGACGGCAACCCGTGCACGCCCAGCTCGTTCTGCACCGGCGGCAGCTGCCTGGCCCAAGCGAACCTGTGCGAGTGCCAGAAGGACAGTGACTGCTCTGCCAAGGAAGACGGCGACTTGTGCAACGGCACCCTGTACTGCGACAAGTCAGGAAGCGGCAAGCCGGCCTGCAAGCTGAAC
>JACRCU010000370.1 GCA_016218865.1 Deltaproteobacteria bacterium
CAAGAACGGCAGCGGCTGCCCCAGCTGCACCCACAGCGGCTCGTACGGCGCCGACTGCTCGGGCTTCGTCGCCAAGGCCTGGCAGATCGACAAGCCCACGCCGCTGGAGAAGAACTACCACCCCTACTCCACCTGGCACTTCGACAACTCGACCACCTGGTGGACCAAGCCGGCCAAGGGCGACGCCAAGCGCGCCGACGCGTTCAACTACAACACCAACGGCGCCGGCCACGTGTGGATGTTCGACAAGGGCGACCCGTGGGGCAGCGCCTACGCCTGGGAGTGCAAGGGCTGCAGCTACGGCTGCGTGTACAACCTGCGCAGCGTCTCGTCGTACTACGCCCTGATCCGCCGCAAGCTCATCACCGATCCGCCCGCCTGCAAGAAGCACTGCGAAGGCACCGCCATCGTGGACGAAAACTGCGACAAGGGCGACTGTGCCGCCTACGCCGCCAGCTGCGTCGACGACAGCTTGGGCGTGCGCTGCGTGTCCAACTTCTGCCCCGCCAAGGGCAAGACCCAGGTGTGCCTGCCCGACCCCAAGCACGGCAAGATCGCCACGTGCGACAACGGCGCGCTCAAGGATCCGGGCGACTGCGGCGCCTACGGGGCCTGGTGCTCCACGGCGCTGGGCGGCGCGGCCAAGTGCGTCTCGGGCCTGTGCGCCACCAGCAACACCGCCAAGCCGGTCGCGGGCGACCTGTGCTACAACGGCAAGCGCTACACCTGCTCGGCCAGCGGCGACATCGCCGAAGCCCCCTGCCCTGCGGACCAGCCCTGCCAGACCGCCGCCGGCAAAACCGGCCCCGGCAGCGGCAGTTGCGGCCCCTAGCCCTTCGTCAACTGCGACGTCGGCAACCAGTGCTCGGACTACTCGTGCAACTTCGGCACCTGCGAGCACGCCGCCAGCGCCGCCAAGGCCTGCAGCGATGGCGACCCGTGCAGCGAAAATGATCTGTGCGGACAAGGCACTTGCAAGGGCACGCCCAAGAACTGCGACGACGGCGTGGCTTGCACGGCAGACAGCTGCGCGGCCGGCACCTGTGTGCACCAAGGCGACGACGTCCAATGCGACGACGGCAACCCGTGCACCGCCGACCTGTGCGACAAAGCGGGCTGCAAGCACAACAACCAGGACGGCGCCTGCGACGACGGCGACGGCTGCACCGTGGGCAGCGGCTGCAAGGACGGCACCTGCGTCACCGGCTCGGCCGCCCGCTGCGACGACGAAAACACCTGCACGCAAGACGCTTGCGAAGAGGGCGGCTGCGTGCACACGCCGCTCACCGGCACGTGCAGCGACGGCGACCCGTGCACCGAAGGCGACTACTGCGCCCAGGGCCAGTGCCTGGCCGGCAAGGACAAGGACTGCGAAGACGGCTTTGTCTGCACCAACGACCGCTGCGAAGGCGGCGAGTGCGAGCACCCCGGCGGCAGCCCGCAAGTGCCGGTCTGCAAAAGCGCCAGCAGCGTCTTCATGCCCAGCCCCTGCCCCGGCGAGCCGGGCCAGCTGCGCACCTGCAGCGCCGGCACCACCTGTGTGGACGGCGTCTGCGTCGGCGCCGACACCAGCGGCAGCGGCGACGGCCAAGGCAGCCTGGGCAGCTTGGGCGACGGCAGCGGCACCACCACGACCAAAAGCCAAGCGCCCGCCAATCCTTCCGGCTGCAGTGCCGGCGCCCCGCTCGGATTTGGCAGTGCCGCGGCGGCCGCGCTCACAGTGGCGGTGCTGTGGCTGCGGCGCCGTCGCGCGGACCGGATTCCTACCGGTGTCCAAAGCTGGGGTCGCTGACGTGACAGTCTAGTGGCGGCGGCCGAGACGACGGCGCCCAGGATACATCACAACATCGCGTGATTGCGCAGATATTCTGGCCGGGCGCGGCCCTTTGCAGGCAGGCCGCGAGCGCGTATCCTACGGCGGCTCGCGCTGGCTGGGCGCTCCGAGGCTCCGATGGATCTGCAACTTACCGAAACTCAAGAGATGATTCAGGAAACCGCGCGTTCCTTCGCCGAGAAGGAGCTGCTGCCGGCCGCGCACGACACCGACAAGCTCGGGCAGTTCCCCCGCGACAAGGTCAAGAAGCTGTGCGATCTCGGATTCTTCGTCATGGCCGTGCCCGAGGAGTTCGGCGGCGCCGGCCTGGACAACCTGAGCTACGCGATCGCCATGGAGGAAATCAGCCGCGGCTGTGCCTCGACCGGCGTCATCATGAGCGTGAACAACTCGCTGGTGTGCGACCCGATCCTCAAATTCGGCAACACCGCACAAAAGAAGAAGTTCCTGGGCCAATTGGCGCCCGGCAAGGTCCTGGGCTGCTTTGCCCTCAGCGAGCCCGGCTCGGGCAGCGACGCCGCCGGCATGCGCACCACCGCGATTCGCGACGGCGATCACTACGTGGTCAACGGCACCAAGAACTGGATCACCAGCGGCAAAGAGGCCGACATCTGCGTGCTCATCTGCCACACCAACCCCGCCGAGCGCCACAAGGGCATCAGCGCGCTGGTGGTCGACCGCCGCGAGAGCCCCTACGGCATCGGCAAGGTCGAAGACAAGCTGGGCATCAAGGGCAGCTCGACCACCTCGCTGGTATTCGAAAACTGCCGGGTTCCCGTAGAGAATTTGCTGGGCAAAGAGGGCGACGGCTTCAAGGTGGCCATGTCGACCCTGGACGGCGGCCGCATCGGCAACGCCGCGCAGGCCCTGGGCATCGCCCGCTGCGCCTACCAAGAGGCGCTGCAGTACAGCCGCGAGCGCCAGGCCTTTGGCAAGTACATCGGCGACTTTGGGGCCATCCAAGAGATGCTGGCCGACATGGCCTGCGAGCTGGACGCGGCGCGCTTGCTGATCTGGCGGGCGGCGGTGGCCAAGGACGCGGGCGAGAAGTTCGGCAAGCTTTCGGCCATGGCCAAGCTGTACGCCAGCGAGGCCAGCGCGCGGATCACCCACAAGGCGCTGCAGATCCACGGCGGCTACGGCTACGTCAAGGAATACAATGCCGAGCGGCACATGCGCGACGCCCGCATCACCGAGATCTACGAAGGCACCAGCGAGATCCAGCGCCTGGTCATCGCCCGCGAGACCCTGATGGAGCTGGGCGTATAATCAGGGGGTTCGCTATGGATTTTGCACTCTCTCAGGCCGATCGCGAAGTGGTGGACCTGGTCAAGCGCCTGGCCCAGACCGAGCTGGCGCCGCGCGCCGCGGCCGTGGATGCCGGGCAGTTTCCGCTGGAAGGCCTGAAGATCCTTGCGCAGCACGGGTTGATGGGCATCAAAGTGGCGAAAAACCTGGGCGGTCTGGGCGCCGGGCTGGTGGCGCACGTGTCGGCGATTCGCGAGCTGGCGGCGGTGTGCCCGTCGACGGCGGTGACGCTGGCCGTGACCAACATGGTCGCCGACATGATCGAGAAGTTCGGCACCGACGAGCAGAAAGCCCGCTACCTGCCGCCGATTTTCGACGGGACCTACCCCGCCGCGTCGTTCGCGCTGTCGGAAACGGGCGCGGGCTCGGACGCGGCCAGCTTGCGCACCCGGGCCGTAAAGGTCGACGGCGGCTGGCAAATCACCGGCAGCAAGATGTGGATCACCTCGGGCGACCGCGCCGGCGTGGTGCTGGTGATGGCCAAGACCGACCCGGACAAGGGCGCGCGCGGCATCACCGCCTTCCTGGTCGAGCCGGGCACGCCGGGCTTCGAAGTGGGCCGCCACGAAGAAAAGCTTGGCCTGCGCGGCTCTTCCACGGTGTCGCTGCACTTTGCCGAGATGTTCGTGCCCGACAGCGCCCAGCTGGGCAACCTGGGCCAGGGCTTCGAAGTGGCGATGGTGGCGCTGGACGGCGGCCGCTGCGGCATCGGCGCACAGGCGCTGGGCATGGGCTACGCCGTGCTGGCCGAGACGGCCAAGGCCCTGAACCAGCGGGCGGCTCTGGACAAACAGCTCGGCCTGGACCAGAACGCCCAGTTCCGCCTGGCCGACATGGCGACCAAGCTCGACGCGGCCTGGCTGCTGGTGCTGCGGGCGGCGTGGCTGCGCGACGCGGGCAAGAAGATGACGCGCGAGGCGGCGATGGCCAAGGTGATGGCCACCGAAGCCGGCGATGCGGCGTGCAAGATTGCGCTGCAGATCCTGGGACCGGCGGCGCTGGACGCGCGGCATCCGGTGGCGCGGGCGTTGCGCGACGTGCGCGTTAGCCGAATCTACGAAGGCACACGCGAACTTCAGCGGATGGTGGTGGC
>JACRCU010000371.1 GCA_016218865.1 Deltaproteobacteria bacterium
CGGACGAGAGGCAGTCGAGGTTGCCGCTCTGCTGGGCGTGAGCTCGAACCGTCGCTAGCGGCGCAACCACTGGGAGTGCAGCCACCAATGCGTGAGCGCCATGCGAGGGCAATGGCGGTGCGCAGCCAGCTAGACGTCCCGCAGTTCGACCCCGGCGTCGATCAGCTTCTGCCGGTGGATGTTCGACCAGTTGGGGTCCTCGCCATCGACTGCGACCGCCAGCGCGACAGTGGGCCGGACTTGGATACGCTCACTGCATGCGCGCTCGACGAGCGGGTCGAGGCGCACAGGGTTGCCAGCGCGGGTCGCCAAGTCCGCCAGCTCGACCAACACGCGCGCCGTCTCACCGTACGCCCTGGCCACGGCACCGGCGTTGCCCTGGTCGCCCAAGAAGCTCCGATAGTCCTCCAGCTGGTCGAGCACTTCGGGCCGCGGCCCGGCGCAGCGCACTCGCTTGTCGCGCGACAACTTGACCTCGACGCACTGCAGCCACAGACCGGATTCATCCGCTTCGAGTTCGACCAGGTCGATGCGCAGTGCCCTTCCCGGCAGCCCGATTTCCACGTCGAGGACGCGGGCGTTGTCGGCGACCATGGCGTCCACTCGCCGCTTCTCGAAGCCGGCGTACTGCTCCGCCGCGTGCACCCAAGCCTGCAGCGTCGGTTGCCCTTGGTACGTGACGGGCGGCAGGTCGGCGAGGCCCGCCTGGTCGCCCTGCAATACGGCGTAGCCCCCTGTTGGTGCGCTGAACGTGCTGGGCCACACATACTTCCAGTGCACTTCGCTGGCCAGGCCGCCATCCCGCTGCACCCGCACCCGCGCGACCGACTGACCATGGCGATAGAAGTTGAGATAGCCATCGCGCACGGCGAGTCGCAGCCCCTTCGGCCCCGATGCGACGCCGCTCGGGCGCCATAGGCGAAGTAGGTCGCGCCACCACGAGTCGGTGCAGCGCGAAGCTGCCGTCATGTCGAAGCGCCGTGCAAATTCGCGAGCCGCCTTGCCACCAGCCTGCGACCTGGGTTCAGCCCCGATCATGGCAAACCTCCCGCTGCCGCCGCCAAGACGGCCTTGGCTGCCTTCCGCACCGACTCGAAGTTGGACATCGCGGCAGAGGCACAGGCCCGCTGCAGGGTTACATAGTCGCCGTTGGTCTGAGCTGCTTTGCAGTAGCGCAGCCAGGCTCGGCCGTAGCGGGGCACTCGGGCCACCGCCCGCTCGAAAAGCCGTGCAGCCGTGGGCCAGTCACGGCGCGCAAGTGCCTCGCCTGCCGCGTCATTGCACGAGTATCCGTCGTGCACGACCGCTTCGGCCTCGGGTTCGAACGCACCGACCGCATAGATCCACCATTCGCAGATGGGCTTGTCGATGCCAGGTTGGTACACCACCATGTCGTGACCGGCCAGGCGGTACAGCAACTGCTTGCCGCCGCACGCCAGGTTTTTCTGAGACACCGGGGCGCCCAGCATCTTGATCTTGTCGGCGCACCCCTCGGCCGAGTCCAAGAAGCTGGCGCCGATGCGGGCCGGCCGGCCCTTCGTGGTCTCGATCCGCAACGCCGGGGCGCCCGGCAGCCGCATGGTCGCCACCGTGAACCACGGTCGCACATCGCTGTCGCTCGACTCGGAAATGAGCGGCGCGAGTGCCGCCGGCTGGATAGCAAAGAGCGCGTCCACGTCGCTGCCGCCAGCCCACGCGGCCAGGACCGGCAGTTCGCTGGCGTGTGGGAGCGCAGTCAGCATGGCGGTCCATACCGGGTCCGCCGCACTGGACGCTGGTTTGGGCGGTGCAGCAGTGCTCGTGGCAGCGGCAACTGCGGGTGGAGCAGCGGTGGCTGGCAGCGCCGACTCACGCGAACTTGCCTCCATCGCCGCGAGCTTGCGCCCCTGCACAACCGCATACACCACCACCGAGCCGGTCGCCAACGTGAGCAGGAGCAGCGCCACCAGAAGCGTGGTAAATAGGTGGCTCTTAGCGATCTTGCGGGATTCGGTCTCGCCCCCGGCAGGGATAACGTGCTGCGGAGCGGTCAAGGTATCGACGACGTAGGAAGGTGCGTCGGTGGGCGCAAGGCGCCGCGGGATGGCCTCGGCGTCGGCCTGGTCCAGCGCCGCGAGCAGCACGCCAGCGTCGCTGGGCCGCTTGGCCGGGTCGAAACTGAGCGCCGCCGCAAGCACTATGGCCACCCCCTCCGGCACAGCCTCTGGCATCGGCAGCGGTCCGTGGCCCTTGTAGAACTCCAGGACCTCCTTGGGTCGCGAGGTGTCGACCGGCATCCGACCGGACACCAACCGCCACAGAATCATCGCCAATGCGTACACATCGGCTGTCGCCGTGGCGAGCCGCGGGTCCTCGAATTGCTCGGGCGGCATGTACACATACGTGCCAAGTTCGGCGCCCGTGGCCGTCAGCGACTTGCGCTCGAAATCGCGCGCGATGCCCAGGTCGATGACCATTGGCGTCACCTTGCCGGGCCGAGCCGGGTCGCGGTGGAGCACGATGTAGCTCGGCTTCAGGTCGCGGTGGACAACGCTCGAAGCGTGCGCGACTGACATGGCAGCCACGACTGGGCGGACTTGCCGCCACGCAGCCATCCAGGTCCAAGGGCTCGTGTCCCGGTCCAGCACCTGCTGAAGGGTCTCGCCATCCAGCAGGTCCATGACAATGACCGGACGATTTCCGAAGTAGAAATGGTCGGTTGCGCGCACGATGTTGGCGCGGCGCCCCAAGTCGAAGGCGATGCGCGCCTCGTCAGCCAAGCGGCGCAGCGCATCGGGAGACTCCGTGAGCTGCTCGGCCAGGAACTTCAACGCGTGCCGCGTGCCCATGGTGCGGTGCTCGGCTTCCCACACCACGGCCATGCCGCCAGCGCCCAACCGCTTGACCAAGGTGTAGTTACCGACGATTTCGCCTGCGTCCACTGCTTGCCCTCCACAGGACCGTCGCCATATCGCCAAAGCACAGTTGCTGTCGTGGGTACCTTGCCTGCGTGGCTCGGGGCCGTCAACGCCCACGCGAACGTCTGCAGGCGGGACTGTCTGCTCGGCGTGACGTCGGTAAGTACCGGCTGGCGTCCAACGCCGGAGCGCCCTTGCCCGCTGCCAAAGCGAAGCAGCGAAGAGCGCAGGGGGCAGCCCGGTGTTCGTGGTGCAGCCGCCATGCGCATGTCCGCGATGGCCCACCCTGCTCTAGCCCGCGGCCTGCGAGGCAAACCGGTCGAGCGCAGACCGCGTCACTCGGATGGCGTTCAGCACCCGGAAGTGCTCCAACTCGCCACGCTCACACAGTCGATACACCGTTGCGGCCGACACCGACAGCGCTGCGGCCACATCGGCCACAGTCAGGTAGTCCTGGCCGCGGACGGGGCGAGCTTGGCCGAGCAGTGGCACGGTTTTCCGTAACACGGCTGTAACATGACCGGGCTGAACCGGTGCCAAAGTGGGTGAAGGCGGCGACCGACCGGTTCGCGGACCACCCAGCCCAGCGGCGTCACGCGCTCGGCCATCTCATTCGCACGCCAGCAACCCGGCCGCCCGGCCCCGCCACCCACCGCGCACCCCATTGTTCTGCCAGCCTTTCCTTGCCGTGCCCGTGACGCACGGAGCTTCGAACGCTAGCGTGTCGTGTCCGCGGCCCCACGGCCCGCCACCGCGACCATGCCCTTCGCCAGCTCCATCACGTCGATTCCCGCAGCCGACTGGGACGCGCTGGCCAACCCAGCCGGCGCGGAGTGGAACCCCTTCGTTTCGCACGCCTTTCTAGCCGCGCTGGAGTCGTCGGGCTCCGCCACGGCCGCGACCGGCTGGACCCCACACCACCTGTTCCTGCGCGATTTCAGCGGTTTCCCCCAGCTCGCCGCGCCCTGCTACCACAAGGCACACTCGCTGGGCGAGTACGTCTTCGACCACGCCTGGGCCGATGCCTACCACCGCGCCGGCGGGCACTACTACCCCAAGCTGCAGGTGGCGGTGCCGTTCACGCCGGTCAGCGGACCGCGCCTGCTGGCCGCCACGCCGGAGCTGCGCGCCCAGGCCTTGGAGGCGTTGCGCAAAGAATGTCGCGAGTTGGGCGCCTCGTCCGTGCACGTGACCTTCCTGCCCGCCGACCACGCCGCCAACCTGGCGACGCCTGGCTGGCTGCCCCGCACCGACCTGCAATTCCACTGGTACAATCAGGACTATCCAGACTTCGACGCCTTTCTCGCCTCGCTGTCGCACGGCAAGCGCAAGCAGATTCGCCGCGAGCGCCAAGCCGTTGCTGCAGCCGGGGTTTCGCTGCGGTGGGTGCTGGGCGGGGACATCCGCGAGGCCGACTGGGACACGTTCTTCGCCTTCTACCAGCACACCGGCGCGCGCAAGTGGGGTCGGCCGTACCTGACGCGCGAATTCTTCAGCATTCTGGGCGCTTCGATGCCGGACGCGGTGGCGCTGCTGCTGGCCGAGCGCGACGGGCGGACCATCGGCGGGGCGCTGAATCTTCTTGGTTCCCACGCGCTTTTCGGCCGTTACTGGGGTGCGCTGGAAGACGTGCCGTTCCTCCACTTCGAGGCGTGTTACTACCAGGCCATCGAGCTCGCCATCGCGCGCAACCTGCAGCGGGTCGAGGCCGGCGCCCAGGGCCCGCACAAGCTGGCGCGCGGCTATTTGCCCATGCAAACCCATAGCTTGCACCACCTGGCGCATCCGGGCCTGGCGCGCGCAGTGGCCGACTACCTCCAGGCCGAGCGCGCCGCCGTGGCGCACGACCGACAAGAGTTGCTGACGCACGCGCCGTTTCGGCGGGACGGCCAGGGGCACGCAACAGCTGAAAACTACGAGCATGACGGCTAGAGCGCTTGACGACACACTGATCATTTGTTCAGTATCCCATGGCTGGCCAGGTGGTCGCCCGCTGCGGCGGGTAGCGCGGCCGATGGACCTGTAGAATTCCCTACGCCGACGGAGCTTCCTGGCATGGCCCGCCCCACCACCACCGACAAGCTGCTGGCCGGCGCGGTCCACGGGCGCGGCGCCACGCTGAACCCGGCAGGACGCTTCGAGAAAGCCCGTACCGAGCTGTTCGACGACGGCTGGCAGACCCTGGGCACGCCGCTGCCGCCCCTGCCGACCCGCGTCACGGACGAGCGCGCCCGCTCGATCCTCAGCTACAACGACTCGCCGGACCTGGACTTCGACCGCACCATCAACCCCTACCGCGGCTGCGAGCACGGCTGCATCTACTGCTACGCGCGCCCGTCGCACGGCTACCTGGGCTACTCGGCCGGCCTGGACTTCGAGACGCAGCTCCTGGCCAAGCCCGACGCCGCGGCCCTCCTCGACGCCGAGCTGCGCAAACGCAACTACCAGCCGGCGCTGGTGCTGGTCGGCGCCAACACCGACTGCTACCAGCCCGTCGAGCGCGAGCGCGGCATCACCCGCCAGGTTCTGCAAGTGCTGGTGAATTTTCGCCATCCGTTCGCGGTCATCACCAAGTCGGCGCTGATCCTGCGCGATCTGGACCTGCTGCGCGAAGCGGCTCGCCTGGGCCTCGTCCGCGTCAACATCACCGTCACCACCCTGGACCTGGAGCTGGCGCGCACCCTGGAACCCCGCGCCGCGACTCCCGGTCGGCGCCTGCAGACCATCGCCGAGTTGGCCGGCGCCGGCGTGCCGGTGGGGGTAATGGTCGCGCCGGTCATCCCGGGGCTCAACGACCACGAGCTCGAAGCCATCCTGCAAGCGTCGGCCAAGGCCGGAGCCAAGCAAGCGCGCTGGCAGTTCGTGCGCCTGCCCTACGAGATCAAGGACTTGTTCGGTGCCTGGCTGCAGACCCATGTGCCGGGGCGCGCCGACCGCGTGTGGGCCCTGCTCCGCGACGTGCGGCAAGGCAAGGCGAACGAGACCGAATTCGGCACGCGCATGACCGGGGTCGGCATCCATGCTCAGCTGCTCCAGCAGCGCTTCGACCTCGCCGTGCGTCGCCTGGGCCTGGACACGCCGCTGCCGCCGCCTGACGCCAGCCAATTCCGCCTGCCACCGCGACCGGGCGAGCTGCCGTTCTGAAGCGCCGACGGCGACGCAGCCGTGACGCATGCGCCGCGCGGCCGCCGGCCGTTGCCTGGGAAACGCCCGCAGAAAGGCCTACAGTGCGCCCATGCGCTGCCTCCCCACCCTCGCCGCCCTCGCCCTCGTCCTCCCCTGCTGCGGCGACCCCACGCCCGCGGCGACCGCCGCCCTGGCCGACGCCAGCAGCCAGGATTCCAGCCTGGACTTGGGCAGTTTCGCCGACCTCACCCTGGTACCGCCGCAAGACGTGACGCTGCCCGAGGTGGGCCAGGACAGCAGCAGCCTGGACACTGCCACCACCGCAGCCGACGCCGGCTACGCGTGGACGCCACTCATCGCCGCGCGGCCCTACGGCTTCCGCCTGCCGGCCCAGTACGACCCCAGCAAGCCCTGGCCGCTCGTGCTGCTGCTGCACGGCTACGCAGAATCCGCCGCATTCATCGATGGTTGGATGCACATGGGCGACGCGACCGACAAGCTCGGCTACATCCTCGCCGTTCCCGAGGGCCAGCTGGACGCCACCGGCATGCGCTACTGGAACGCGACGGACGCCTGCTGCGACATCTACGGCGCCAAGCCCGACGACGTGGCCTACCTGCAGGCCGTGCTGCTGGACTTGAAAGCGAAATTCAACATCGACGCCAAGCGCGTCTACGCCATCGGCCACTCGAACGGCGCCTTCATGGCCCACCGCCTGGCGTGCGAAACGGCCGACCAAGTGGTGGCGATCGCGGCGCTCTCGGGCGTCAACTACCTGGACGCGAGCAAGTGCAAGCCCAGCCAGGCGGTCGCCGTCCTGCAGATCCACGGCACGCTCGACCCCACCATCGGCTACTTCGGCGGCATGCTGCCCGGCGGCGGCTACCCCGGCGCGCTCGCCAGCACAGCCGCCTGGGCCAAGCGCAACGGCTGCGAAGAAGGCGCCGACAACCAGGGTTTCTTCGACCTGGACGCCCTGGTCTTTGGCCCCGAGACCGCGGTGCAGAGCTTCGGCAACTGCAAGGGCGGCGGCGCCGAGCTGTGGAGCGTGGTCGGCGGCGCGCACTTCCTGGCGCCCAAGCCCGACTGGCCGGCCAAGGTTTTCGGCTGGTTGCAGGACCATGCCCGGCCGTAGCCGCGGCGACGATCCAAGAGCCTACTTGCCGATCCACAGCTCGCTGTAGCCACCCTCGAACCCTTCGTCCTCGGGCGCCATGCGGTAGCCCACCGGGATGAACGTCTTCATGTCCGCGGGGTTGGCGCACTCGGCCAGGTACAGGTGGCCCCAGCCCACCAGCGCGACCGCCGTGGGCAGGTTCGGATACGGCGTCATCACCCAGCGGAACGGACCGCCGTCGTCGTCGGGCTGAGCCTTGGCGAAGGCGCGCAGGGCGTCGATGGTGGCCTGCGGCGCGCACGGATGGTACAGCAGCGCCAGGCCGCCGTGCTCCAGGTTGTGCAACCAGCGCTGCTGCGGCAGGAAGCTGTACTCGCCCCACTTGCCCCACATCGGCCGGTGGCTGCCCGAGCTGGGCGGCAAGTCGGA
>JACRCU010000372.1 GCA_016218865.1 Deltaproteobacteria bacterium
CCGGGCCGCCGCTGTCGTCGACGAAGGGCGCGGTGGCCGCGGACAAGGCCCACGCTGGGTCGTCGCCGCGCTGTTCGATGGCGACAGAAGTTGTCGCTTTGGGGAGGATCAGGGACGGCGCTGCGGCGGTCACGGGCGCAGTGCCGGCAGCCGCGACTGGGGCGGCGGAGGCAACCACATCGCCTGCAGTCACCGGTTTGGGCTGACGACACCCCAAAGTAAAGGCGAGCACCCAGGCAAGGGCGAACAGCGCCAGCCCAATGGGCAGGTGGGCGGTCCGGCGCGCTGCGGTCATGGCTGCGGCGTCCCGTTGGCGGCGACCACGAAGTGCCCGAGCACGGCATGGGTCGTGTAGTCGTACACGTTGACCTCCAGCAGCATGTTGGGCTTCTGCCGCACCACGCCGTAGCTGTAGTTGATGGCCGTAGCCAGCGGCGCGCCGCCGGTGCCCAGGACGATCTCGCGCTTGCTGGGGTAGTAGGCGTAGGTGTGGGTGTGGCCGGCGATCAGCAGCGTGTACGGGTACTTGGCCATGATGGCCGCGCTGGGGAGCACGCCGGGCGCCTCGGTGGCCTGGTCGCTCTCGTGGCGCACGACGAAGGTGTAGGTGGTCGGCTCGGCGAGCGCCTGCTCCAACCACGCGGCCTGGTCGGCGTCCCAGGCGTTGGCGGCGACGACCACGAACTTGGCGGTCCACTTGCCGCTGGTCGCCTTGAATTTCAGGGAGTAGTAGGGCAACACCTTGCCGATGGGCGCCAGAAGCTTGCTCTTGAACGTGTTGAACAGCGCTGTCTCGCCGTCTTTGTTGCCGGGTCCGCAGTTCGAGGCCGTGGCGCCGGTGCACTCGTGATTCCCCAAGGCATAGAAGACCTTGCCCGCGTACTTGGCCCGCGCCCCCAGGTACAGGTCGAACTGCGGCGCGGCGGTGCTGCTGTTCTTGGTACTGAAAACATAGTCGCCCGTGGTGATGGCGAAGGGGAGCGGCGGCTGCTCGGCCGGCACGCCCTGCCAAATCTTGGTGATGATGGCGGTGGGGTACAGGCTGACCACGTTGGGCACGGGCGGGCGGGTGTCGCCCACGATGGCGAAGTCCAGATTGGCCAAGGTGCCGCCGCCGTTGTCGACCTGGTCGGGCGGCACGGGCTCACCGGTGTCGGCGGTGCTGGTGTCGACGGGGTCGGGCACGTCGGGGCTGCTGCCGGCGTCGGGGCTGCCGCCACTGCAGGTGTCCGGGGGCGGATTGCACTTGCACGAGGCCAAGTTGCAGAGCCAACCGTTGTAGCAACCGTTGGGCGAGCAGCTCTTGCCGGAACTGCAGGTGCAGCAGGCGGGCGTGGTGGGGTCGGCAAAGCCGGGGCAGGTGCTGGTCGGACTGCCGTCTTGCCCGGCGGTGTCGGGTGCGGCGGTGTCTGGCTCGGTGGGGTCCGGCTCGGTGGTGTCGAGCTCGGGCGAAGCATCCAGGCCGTCGGCGGCGGCCGTCGCGGCATCGTCCTCGCCGGTCCGGTCCAGGGCGCCGCAGGGCGCAACACTAGGTATGCACACTTGAACTTGGTTGCCGGCGGCGTCGGCCACGGTGGCGCAACTGCTGTCGCTGGCACAGGTCCCGCCCGCTCCGCATGCCGTCAGGCAGTAGGCCGAGCCGCCCACCTGAGCGCAGTGCTGGTCGGAGCCGCAGTCCTCGCTGCTGACACAGCTGGCACAAATGGCTGGCGCAGCCGCATCTTGGGCATCGTCTGGCGCGGCGGACTGGGTATCCGCGTCGCCGTCGCTTGGCAGCGAATCGACGGGTGCGGTCCCGACGCCCACCGGACTGGGAGGGGGTGCGGTGCACGCCGCCAGCGCCAGCGCGACCGCGCCGAGCCAGCCGCAGCACGGACTTCGCAGCGCGGCGAGCTCGTTTGCCCCTAGGTACATCACCTTGCCCCCTGCCCGTCGGCGGACCGCCGCGACTCCGCGGCCGGCGCTCTCGCCCGCGGGCGGGCAGCCTACCGTTGCCGCCTAGGCGATGCAAACAACGAATCGCTTGGATCACGGCGTTGCGACCGGGCGCCTGGACGGCAGACGGGCGCGCGCCGGGGTCGGCGAGGGATGTTCGCGCACGGCGGCCAGATCGCCGGGTTGGACCCAGCCCGGGAACGGGGCGCGCCCGGCTCGGATTCGGCCGGATGCGCGAGATTCGTCTTATATCTTCGCAACTTCGTCTGCCAATGCCGGCGAGAAGCGAAATTATTTCGCATCGACACAGTTTCTTTACATAGGCGCCATCACACTTCATTGAAATCTAGCCCATTTTTAGACAGCAAGCTCTGTAACTGTGAATTTCGATCTCGGAGCCTCGGCCCCACGCGCCGGTGCCCGGTCCTACACCGCGCCGGCGGCCGTGGGCATCGGACCGTCTAGGTAGGCACTGGCCTGTTCTTCCAGGAACCGCCACACCGCCCGGACCCGCGGTACGCCGACCAGCGCCGCGTGCGCCACCAGCCACACCCCGCAAGCCAAGTCCGCGTCGGGGGCGGGCAGCTTGCACAGCGGTTGGGGCAGACCGGCGCTGCGCTGGCGCATGAGGGCGTCCGGCAGGATTGCCGCCCCCAGCCCTTCCACCACCGCCGCCACCAAGGCATCGATGCGATTGGCGCGCAAAACCACCCGCGCCTCGGGCACGAACTGCCGCAGCCACGGCCCGGTGTCGGCGCCGACGCCGTCGTCCCAGTCCACCCACGGCAGGTCGCCAAGGTTGGCACCGAACTTGGCCACCAGGCGCGGATGGACCCACACGCCCTGCGCCAGCACCGCCACCTTGCGCGCCACCAGATCGCCCGTCCGTGGTCGCACCAGCCGCAGGGCCAGATCCGCCTCGCGGCGCGCCAAGTTCGCCACCTGCAGACTCGCCACCAGCTCGATGACCAGGCCGGGATACTGTGCCAGCAGCGCCGGGAGCCGCGGCACCACGAATTCGCTGTCGATTCCGTCCGGCACCGCCACGCGCACTACGCCTTCCACGGCGGCATCGGCCGCCTCGACTTCGCGGACAAAGGCAACGGCCGCCGCTTCGGCGCTCTCTGCGGTCGGCAGCACCCGCTCGGCCAGCACGGTCGGCGCCAGACCGCCGGGCACCCGGTCGAACAGGCGCGCCTGCAGACGCTGCTCCAAGCTGGCCAGACGGCGCGACGCAGTCGACTGGTCCAGGCCCAGGACCTTGCCGGCCCCCGTCAGCGAGCGCGCGCGGTAGGCGGCCAAGAACAGCTGCAGGTCGTCCCAGCGCAGCGCGGTCGGATCCAGACGAGTTCCCATGACACCTCCACGGCCCAGGGTAGTCTATGCGCCGTAGCATGGCAAACATGCATGAATGGGCGTTTCCATGCGACGTCGCATGACATAGCCTGGACCCGCCGCGGTGCTCGCGTTGCGCCGCCAGGAGTTCCCATGCGCCGTGTCCTCGTCGTCCTTGGCCACCCCCGATCCGACAGCCTTTGCAGCGCCCTGGCCGATGCCTATGCCCGCGCCGCTGCCGACGCTGGCGCCGAAGTGCATCGCCTAAATCTCGGCGACTTGCAGTTCGATCCCGTGCTCCGCGGCGGCTTTGCTAGCGAATTGGAGCCCGACCTGCAGCGCGCCCAGACCGAGCTGGAGTGGGCCGAGCACGTGGCGTGGGTCTACCCGGTGTGGTGGGGCAACCTGCCGGCGCTCCTCAAGGGTTTCTGCGACCGGGTGCTGCTGCCGGGCTTTGCTTTTCGCTACGTTCAGGACCAGCCCTTCCCCACCAAGCTGCTGCACGGGCGGACAGCGCGGCTGCTGGTGACCATGGACTCGCCGCCCTGGTATTACCGCTGGGTCATCGGGGCACCGGCCGAAAAGGCCATGATCAAAGCGACCTTGGAGTTCTGCGGCATCGGCGTAGAGGGGCGGAGCTAC